>JAIRWC010000024.1 GCA_031253495.1 Oscillospiraceae bacterium
CGGATTTGGTATTGCTCGCTTTGGCTAAGATTTTTAGCGTTTGTCTTCAATTCGTTTTCCATACCCCCATTATACCATGTTTCAATTAATTATTCAATGTTTAATTGGTTAATCAATAATTATGTTATAGCATACTTTGATATTTTTTGCAAGAGTTTATGATGTATTTTTCAACACGCCCGAAATATGTTTTGATAGATTTTGCAAGTGAAAATAGGTGTTTTTCAACACGCCCATTATATCTATTGTACCATATTATTCGCGAAATATTCGCGAAAAATAGTATTACCCGCCCGCCATAACCGGTCTTGAACTCGGTTCAATCCTGCAATTTATGCTATTCGCGAACCTTTCCCCGAAAACCTCGTCAATTTTATCGCAACAGAAAATGAGTTTTTCGTTTTCTTTCTTTAACCGCCCTATTTCGGCGGTTTTTTCCGTGAACAGCTTTTGGTTTTTTTCAAGGGTTTCGCGTTTTAAGGCGAACCCTTTCGCGTTTTTCGCGTTTTCGGCGGCTTCGGCTTCAAGGGTTTTCATTCTCAGCAAATTTTTCCGCCATGCGTCGCGCAAAGACCAACAGACGGAAAAAAGCATGACAACGTCGATATTATACGGGACGATATTGATTTTTGACAAATCGCTGATAAACTCGGAACGGTACTGCCCCCCGAAAGGCACCGTAACCACGTTCCCCTCGCCGATTGCGGAAACGGGAACCACCCCGAAAGTCCAGTTGCGCTTATCGGCGTTGAGGGCGCAGACGCTTTCGACGATGCTGAACATTTTCAAGGCTTTTTGCGACAGCCTGAAAAAATTATTCGCCTTGTCCTCGGGCGGTATAATTTCCGAATCGGATTTCGTCAAAAGCAATAAAACGCACAAATCCTCCCGGGAGAAGCCGCTGTCGGCGAAACCGCCGGGGCTGCTCAAAACCGAAAAAATCGCGTTCGCCCTGTTGGCGCCGACCTTGCTCCTGCACTCGAACTCGCGTTCGTATAAACTTAAATTGACGGCGTCCGCCATAACGAGCAGGACGTTGCTTTGTCGCATACGCTCTATCATAACCCCGCGCGTCGCCTCGTCGTCCTCGTCTTCCAAATTAAGCTGGGCGTTATCCGCCGCGCCAATCGCGCCGCCCTTATAGTCGGAGAAATAAACGGAACAAATCCGCTCGTTGTTCACGCAAAGCGTAAGGTGCAACCACCTTGTGCTTTCCGTCCCCGCCGGAAACCGCCCCGGCGTTATCAAAACGTCGTCAAGCTCCAACTGTGAGCGCAGGCGCTCGGTATCGGGAACCTTGCCCCCCGAAGCGAAGTGAACGCTTATTTTTCCGCCGCTTTTATCATAGCCCGAAATGTTGGTGTTCATCATGGTCTGGTGAACGGCCGACAAAAACGACGTCTTCCCCGAGCCTGAAATCCCCATCATCGTTATATAAACGCTTTCCATCGTCCTCCTCAATAATCTTTCAGCGCGATACCATTGCTCCCCAACGGAACCTCGTGGTCAAGCCCCACAAATTTCCCGCTTTTCTGCCACAGAACCTCTTTGACAAAACCGTACTTAGCCTCGTCCCATGTCGTCCAGTCGCCGCCGACCATGCCGCCGGTATCGCCGCTGTTCTCGTTAAAGCACCAAAACGTGTGGTGAAGTTTGTAATTTTTGATTAAAGTCCGCATATGGGTCATCCAAGTCAGGTTGGGCTCGGTCATGTAACCGCCCCATTCGCCGATTAACAGCGGCGCGGTCTTGTCCTCGTAGATAAAAAACCAACTGTCCCGCCAGTAATCTTTCATCAGGGAATCGTAGCCGTACCCCGAATAAAACCAAGGCTGCTGATAGACGGCGGGTCCGTAATCATGCGGAGAGTAGACCAATTTGTTTTGATATTTCCCCAAATCGACCGGAAAATCTTTCACGCCGCGCAAATTCCCGCCCCACCAACCGTAGTGATAATCGGCGTCGCTTTTTGAAGAATAGTCGCCGTTCTTTTTGACGTCTTTCGGATAAATCTCGATACCCTCGACCAAAACAAGGACGTCGGGGTTTTGGCTGAGGACTTTTAACGCGGCGGTTTGGGCGACGTATTTCCAGTTGTCCTTATCGGTTGAATTGTTCCAAACGGCGCGCGGGGATTCGTTCGGTTTCCCGTGAGGCTCGTTCTTTAAGTCGTAGGCTAAAATCGTGTCGTTATCCCTGTAGCGGTAAGCCAACCATTCCAGCGAGGAATAAAAATCCTCTACGGTAACGCCGCCCTTGTACCAAACGTTGTAGATATGCCCCATAGAATCGGTTTCCGCGCTGTGCATATCAATCATTACCTTTATGCCGACGCTTTCGCAGACCTCGAGAACATACTCGAATATTTCAAGGCTGTTCATGTCGTTTAACTTCGCGTTTAGGGCGTTGTTGTAATTCGCCTTGGGATATGAGCCGTTCTGCCAGTTTTTAACGAGTTCGACCGATATCGGGATTCTCAGCATATTGAAACCCCTGTCGGCTATGGACTGAAGCGAGGATTCAAGATTGCACCCCCACAGCCCGTCGAAAGTATTTGTTCCCGTATTGTAGCCGAACCAGTTAATTCCGGTTATCCAAACTTCTTTCCCGTTTTTGTCGACTATTTTATTGCCCTTGGCGAAAAGCCAGTCGTCCCCCTGCTTCCCGCTTATGTTTGAAGGCTTGTATTCGGGCGGCGGCGTACCCGGCGTAACGTTGCCCCCGCCCCCCGCGTCGCCGCCTCCGGAATTGCCCCCGCCGGAAGAACCGCCGCCGGGCGCGCCCGTCCCCGAACCGTCTTTGAGCGTCAAAACGGACGAGCTTTTCAGTTGAAAACCGATTTCGGCGGAGCCGCCCGCCGGGATTTCGCCGTTATAGGTTTCATTCTTCACGGTAAGGACGGAACCGTTTATGGAATACACCCCGTTCCATCCGCCGAAAATTTCCGTCCCGCTCGGAACGTCGACGGTTACGCTCCAGCTTGAGCAGGCGGAGTCGCCCTCGTTTTTGACGACGCCGCCGAATTGCGTAACGGTTCCGTTGCCGTCGGGCCAGGTGTTACCCGCGGTGAAAGCGGCGGTAATTTTCGCTTTGCCGGCGGCGGTCGTCCCTCCGTTCCCGGACGGGGTTCCCCCGCCTGAAGCCGCGGTTTCACCGGGAACGGTCAAGGTTTGCCCGGGGGTTGCGCCGTCCGTCTCTTCGGGGTCGCCCCCGATTGAATAGGTTACGTCTTGACCGGGTTCGTCGCCGCTCGTTCCCGTCGGGTCGTTCAAGCCGGGAACGGGCGCGGTTTGACCGGATTCGCCGCCGTCCGTCGAACCTTGTTCGCCCGACGTAAAAGCGCCGGACGTGATTTCGTCGGGTTCGCCGCCGCTCCCGTTCGCTTCGCCCGACGTTTTTCCGCTTTCGGTAACGGGAACGTCGTCGACGGTGGCGGGCGGTTTCCCGAAAGAGGAAATCATAAAGATTTCGGTAATTACCAGCGCGAGCGCGACGAGCCCCAAAACAAGGGCGGCGAGCCTTTCGCGCTCGGAGAAAAACTCCTTGATTTTGTTAATCATACGAACCTCCTTTTCAACTGTCTTATGTCGTTCCCGTAAAATTTAAGAATTTTCATCGTTATCAACCGCGAAACCACCCGCTCCCCGTAACGCCCTTCCAACTCGGGCATAGCCGAATTTGTGCTGATTATCAAAGGCAGCCCCGCATTCATTCTCGAATTGAGCAGATTATAAAACACCGACATATAAAACGAGCTGTTAAACTCCGCGCCTATATCGTCAAGCACCAGCAAATCCGCCGATTGAAGCGCGCTTGCCGTGTCGCCGTTCTCCCGCCCGAAATGCTCGTTTTCGATTTTCCTGAATAAATCGGGGGCGGAGCCGTAAACCGCGTTAAAGCCGTTTTCAAGCGTTCTGCCGGCGACTGCGAGGGAAAGGTGCGTTTTCCCCAGCCCCGTTCCGCCGATTAAAAGGATTCCCGCGTTCGGCAAATGAAAATTGTCGGCGTAGTTTTGGCAGTAAATAAAATTATCGCGCATTATATCCCGGATATTTTCCCCGCTTGACTTTTCCTCTTCGTCGGGGTAAAGTTCGGTCTCAAAAGTTTCAAAACCCGTGAGGACAAGCGGCGATTTGGAGTTTATACCTTCCGCGGCGAGACGTTTCACCGCGTTTTTGAAACATTCGCACCGCGCATCGTCCGCTATCCCCGTATCAAGGCATTTCCCGCAGGAATGTACGGGGTCGAGGTAATCGGGCGGATAGCCGCCCAACGTCAACAAATCCGCGATTTTCGCCGCCGTTTTTAAATTTTCCGCTTCGATGGCGGCAATTCTTTCTTTTACGTTTTCGCCGCCACCGATTACGGCTGAAGCTATTTTCGCCCCGGTCGCCGCCAAAACGCCCCTTAACTTTCGATATTCGGGGAAACGGCGTTCTATTTCGGCGCGGCGGTTTTCCGATTTGCGCGAATTTGCGCGCCTTCGCCGTTTTATTTCCTGTTCCGCCATCGCGTAATATTTTATGTCAAACCCCATCGCTATTTCCTGTTCTTTTTATATTCTTCCATAATCTGCTTTTCCAGCTCGTCCAAATCGAACGACGATTTTTTCCCCGTTTTTTCCGTTTTTGTTTTTTGCGGACCGTGCCTCGCGTTTTCCAGTTCCTCAAGCTCTTTTATTTTCAAACTTGCGGACTCGTGGGTGTTAATCCCGTTATTCAGCCAATCAAGGGCGACGGTCTTGATATATTTCGGCGAAAATTTGTTGGCGCCGAAGCAGTATTCCACCAGCATAAGCAAAACGTCCGGCTTCATGTTGTGGTATTCGATAATCTGCACGATGGTTTTCTGCTCGGTATGCGTAATTTTCCCTTTTTGCAGCTGAACCTTTTCAAAAATATATTTAACGGTTTCATCGTCTTTTGCGATGCTCGATATTTCCTTAGGAGCGAACTCGGGGTCGCGTTCGGCTTCGACTTTTTTCACGCTTAACGGAATATCGGCACTCGCCGTTTGTTCCGAAAACAGACCCCTTTGCTTCCAAAATTCCAACGACGAATTAACGCTTTCGACGCCGACGTTGGTCGCCCGCGCGATTTCCCCGTCGGAAAGCGACTGTCCGCCGTACCGCAGGCAATACAGCAAAACCTTTAAATTATCGCCGCTCGCCAATTTTATGTATTCGTCGACAATAGCGCGCGGAACCGCGAAGACGCTGTTCCACCCGACCAGATTGATTTTAAATTCCATAATGGTGTTTGTAAATTCAAACCCTTGCGGTTTCACCCGCAAGGGTTAAAGTTTACTAAGCATATTCTGCCGCTTCCTTATATTTTATGATAAACGCGCCCCGTGTCGCGCTTAACGCGCGTCCGCATGCCCCGAACGTTAAAGCGCGCACCCCGCGATAAGTGCGCCCGGCAAAGCCGAAACGCCGTCATGCCGCGCAGGCGATTGCGACATCCGCCGCGTGTCCCGCTACCGTAAGCCTTTCCGGTGAAAGCACCGTACCTCGAAACCGTCCGCCCCCGTCAAAAGCGGCACACCCGCTTCAATGAAGACGCCGACGTCCCCCGCGTTACTTACGCCGCGAACACTTTTCGGTCGCGAGCCGCAATCCCAACGCAGCCGCAAAAAGTTCTGCATCCATTGGACTCGCCCCCTTTCCGGTTAAATTTACGCGCCGCGAAAACGGTTCTTGCCGCGCATCGGGTTCCAATTCCGCTTACCTTGCCGAAACACGCGATACCCCGCGTATGTTAAAAACGTTCGGCGGTTTTAAAATCCCGACCTCGAAAGATTAGACTGTGGGCAACGCGCCCGGCGATCGTTTACTCCGCCGCGTGTTCGGCGACCATTCGTTCCGCCGCATGCTCGGCGGTCATTCGCTCCACCGCCTTGACAAAGCCCCGCGCCTTTTCCCCCGTGCTTACAGTTTAACACATAACAGAGAAGATGTCAACCCTTTTTTTATTGTGCTTTTACACAAAATTTTGTTTGATTGTTTATATAAATAGTACAACGTGTATATAGTCGTTTAAATTCAAGAGGAAGTCTTTTATATTCGCGCACAAAAAATTCGCGTTTAAATGAAATCCATATTGACTTTTTAAGCCTTTCGCGTTATAATGAACAAAAAAGTGAAGGAAAAATGTTTAATATGTCCTATTCAGAACCGACAGACGGAGGCGAATTTGTTGAAGAAGAGGCGGAAATCGTCGACCTTGACGGCGAACCGTTCGTCGTCGTCGGCGAGCTTGATTATGAGGGGGAAATTTATCTCGCCTTGATTCCTTATGAAGAGGGGGGGGACGACGAGGAAGAAGAAGAGGAAATTGAGTTTGTCGTGCTGAAAGAGACCGAGGAAAACGGCGAACGCTTCCTCGCGACGGTTGACGATGAGGAGAAATACGCGAAAATCGGGGAAATGTTCCTTGATTTGTTTGAGGAAGAGGGAGAGGACGTTTCCGAATGAACTTTCGGGGCTTGCCCGATGTTGTAACTCGTTGATACTGCTTCGCGCGTTTAAGTATGATTCGATATAATCCAACACATCGAAAAAGGGATTTCTACTCTGTCGGCGGATTGCAGACCTCCCCGTTACGGGACGAAGGGAGCGTGAACCCGCAGGTGAATTTACCCACCCTGCTTAGCGCGGGTTTTATATTTCATACCACGGCGTTAGCGGTAACCGAAACGGTTCCCGAGAGGGGGCCGTTTCGGTCTGTCAAAAACCGCGGCTTTCGCGCAAAAACCGAAACGAAAAATTTATTTGGGGGTCGAACCCGATAAACGATTGACAATCCCGCCGATATTTAGTATAATATTCGGTGTGCGGTCGCGGCGGCGTCCGCCGCGCGCGAATATAACTTAAGGGGGGGCGGCGATGCCGATATTCTACAACCCGCAGAAATCGGGGAGAGGCGTGGCGAAAGGCGGTCCCGAAAAAAAGCCGTTCTTCAAGTTCTTTGAGCTGTTCGGGCGTAAATTCTGGAAGCTGATACTGCTTAACTTGGTTTATATAGCGTTTTGCGTACCCGTCGTAACAATCGGTCCCGCGACGGCGGCTCTCTCTCACGTTATGCGCAAGTTCGTCTTGGAACAGCCGATTTTCATGTTCGGCGAGTTTGTTTTTGCGTTTAAGAAAAATTTCAAGCAGTCCGCCGCCGTGGGGATAGCGGACGCGGCGTTTATACTGCTTTTTTTTAACGCCCTGTTTTTCTTCGGCGCGAGGGAGGATAACGTCATGCTTGCCATGACGATGATTTCCGGCGTGATTTTCACGACCATGAACCTGTATATCTACCCGCAAATCGTCTGCCTTCAGCTTAAACTGCCGGCTATAGTCAAAAATTCCGCGCTCCTCGGCATAGTCGGCTTAAAGCGCAACGCCGTTACCGTAGCCGTCTTTATCGGCATAATCAGCCTGTTCGCGTTCATGTTCCCCTATTCGGTGATTTTCATTCCGATAGCGCCATTTTCGCAACTGGCTTTTCTGAGCGTGTTCAACGCCTATCCCGTTATACGAAAGTATATCGTCGACCCGTATTACGAGTCGAGGGGAGAGAAAAACCCCGAGTCGCCGGATTGCGGCGAAAGCGCGGAGCAGCCCATATTTACCGATTTGGGCGGAAAAGAGGCGATTGTCAACAAGAAAAAGGTAAAAATCGAAGGAAGACTCATAAAATAAACGCGGAAGCGTAGCTCAGCCGGTTAGAGTACCTGCTTGACATGCAGGGGGTCCCCGGTTCAAGTCCGGGCGTTTCCACGCCGACGAACCCGCTCTGTTTCAAAAACAGGGCGGGCGTCCCGTTATACGGCAATTCCACATTGGAAACCGTACGCAACCCCGCTCGCGCGCGGTTTCCGAAGAGGTCTGTCATACGTTGCGGCATAACTGCCATAAAACCGCGTAATAAGCCTTTTCCGTGAGTTTGTCCGAACCGCCCCCCGCCGAATACAGGCTCTTCAGCGCGCCGGAACCGTTCTTCAGTTCTCCGCCTATGTCAACATACCGTACGCCGCCGTCGCCAAGCCCGGCGACGGACTGTTCCAAAGCCGCGTTGTACCCGTCAATCGCGGCGTTTCGCGCGGGGGGGGCGGCGACGGGCGGGGCGGAAAGCACGTATACCGCGGCGTTCGGAATCCATGCGCGTATTTTTTTTATGTACCCGGTATAAGCGGCTATATCGCCTTCATCCCCCGCTTTGAACATCATCGCGACCGCGCCGGCGTCCGAATTGATTAACGCGGTGATTATATCCAACCCGTCCGGTGATTTAAAGCCGTCCATCGCAGACGGCGACAGACCGTTATCCCCCATAACCGTCCCCGCCAACCCCAGTTCCGACAAATCCGCCGCCAACGAATCGCCGACAAACACCGCCCCCGCCAGGAACCGCTCGTCATCCTCCGTGAAATTATAGCTCCTGTAAACCTCGCCGTCGGCGCTTTCCGTTTCGGGCGGCGTTTCCGGAGCCTTTCTGTTTGAGATGTCGACGCAGGCGGCGAACGCGAATATCAGCGCGAACATAAGCGCGGCGGACAGGTTTCGGCACAGGTTCATTGTTCGGTCATTACCTCCGCCAGTCTGTACAGCACTTTTTTATACGCCATGGTGTTCAGATGCACCCCGACGGCGTGGTTTTCGCGGATATAACCGTCCGACGCCTTTAACGCCGCGTCGAGGTCGACGTAAAATACGTCGGGGATTTCGCCGTTTTCAACCATATCCTTGACGACGGCGTTATATTCCGCGATTTTGCCGACGGTGGTAAACTCGCAATCCTCCGATACCGGGCTGATGCTCATAACGATTATCCGCGACTGCGGCGACCGTTCGCGCGCCGTCAGGATAAGGTTACGATAATTTTCGGCGTGCGTTTCCTTGGAAACCAAGTTGACGTCGTTCATGCCCATCCAAAAAACGACGGTCGCGGGCTTTTCAAAAGCGAGGGCGTCCGCAATCCAGCGTTCGGCGCCGTCGGAACACTTAAACGGCTTGTAGGTGAATATATTCCAGACGGACACGTTGCCCTTCGCCAACGACCGGCTTTCCGGAATGAAGCCGTAAACCTCAAGCCCGTAGCAAATGGAGTCCCCGACGAATACGCATCCGTCCGTAAACGAACTCATTTCATCGGTTAGGGTATAATCCCTGTCGTCACCGTAATCAAGCAGAAGCGGAAAATCCGCCGTTTCGGGAACGGCATCCGCGGTTCCGGGCGGTTCCGAAACCCCCGGCGGCGTTGAAACCTCAACCGTCTCCAAAACTTCCGGCGGTGTTGAAACGGGTATAAATTCCGTGAAAACGGGCGTTTCCGGTTTATCAAGGACCGCCCCGCCCGGTTCGGGCGCCGCGGCGGTCGCCGCCGACGGGTCGGGTTCGACGCCGAATAAGCGGTCGTCGCCGTTTCCGCCCAGACATAAAACGACGAGCAGCAATACCGTGATTTTAACGAATTTCAATACGTTTCCCCCTTCCTCGGCGCGACCTGCGGTTCGGAATACGCTAATTATAACATTTTAATCGAAAATTGTCAATATATGGTATAATCGAAAATCCGAAATTCGGAAAAACGCAAAAAACACCCCCGTTCCCAAAGGCGAAACCATCGTCCGGCGGCGCCTTGCCAAGAAAACGTCAAACAAACGAAATATCAACAAATTGTTGTTGAAGAGCGTCGGTCGTCTACATATATGACAAGCGTGTTTTCATAATAAAAAAACCAAAAATATTTTAAAAAACTATTGAAAAAATTTTTTTTATATGTTACAATACCCTTGTCGTTAAGCGATTTTTCGGCGATTTGAGAAAGTTTCGGGAAATTTTGAACAATCACACAAAGAAAGGCGAGTAAAATGGCAAGGGACATTAATCTGCAGGACGTCTTTTTGAATCAGGCGAGGAAAGAGCACATTCCCGTTACTATCTACATCACTAACGGATTTCAGTTCAAGGGCGTGGTGAGGGGTTTCGACAATTACACGGTAATCCTCGACACCGACGGGAAACAGAATTTGATTTACAAACACGCCATTTCGACGATTACCCCGTTAAAACCGATTTCCATTCTTGACGCGTTCGACAATTCTCAAACGCCGCCGAAAGAATAAAATGCCGGAAAAACTGTCAAAATCCACAATCACGTTAAGCGTTGTGTGGTTTCTAATAGGGCTGTTCTTTTTGATTACGCTGACAAGCCAGTTGGTCATGTTTTTTTACGCGCCGCTTAAAACCGAGGACGCGTTGCCTTACAAAATTACGGAATCCGTTTTGTTCAAAGGCGTGTACGTCCGCGACGAACGGCAGATTTCCCGGTTGACGGACGGGGTCGTCGCCTATGCCAACAAAGACGGCTCGAAGCTCGCGATTAACTCGATTGTCGCGAAAGTGTACTCCTCGAAAAGCGATATACTCGCCCAGCAGAAGGTCGTCGAGCTGGAAACGCGGATAAAGACGCTCGCCGAAGCGGAAACTTTCGCCGGAACGGATAACGCGCAGTCGGACGCGTTTATGGGGCAGTTGGCGGACAAGCATTTGCAGATTTTGCGTTGCGTTGACGAAGGGGATTACGAGAAGGCGTCGAAGTATAAAATCGACTACCTCGGTCTGCGGAGTAAAATTGACGCGATTGAGGGCTTATCTTTCGGGTATTCCGCGAAGATAAGCGAGCTGGAAGCCGAAGCGGAACGGCTTAGGGGTTCGATTGACGCTCCGAAAGACCTCGGCATATCGGAGTCCGGTTATTTTGTAAGCGAGGCCGACGGCTATGAGTCGGTGTTGAGTTATGACGGGGCGTTGTCGCTCACCAAAGAAGATATCGAGAATATTATAAAAAACCCCGCGCTTGACGTCGCTCCGGACGTTTTAGGGAAGATAATCGACAGTTATAAATGGCGTATGGTTGCGGTTCTTGACGCCGATAAAACGCGCGGCGTTCACAAGGGCACGGCGGTGAACCTAAGGATAGGCGCGTCGTCCGGGAGCGTTCGGGCGGTCGTCGCGTCGACCGAAGATCAAAAGGACGGAACGGTCATTTACGTTTTTGAGTGCGACAGGCTCACCGACGAGTTCGTTAAAAAAAGGGTGGTGAGCGTCAGGCTGTTGCTGGAAGATTATTCGGGGATAAGGGTGTCGCAGGCGGCGGTCAGGTTTAACGAAGAAGGGGAACGCGGCGTTTTTGTGTTGAACGGCTCGATTGTGGAGTTCAAGAAAATCAGTTTGTTGCTCACGTCGGAGGATTATTTGATAGTCGAAAGCCTTGACGCGCCGGGTTATCTGAAACTCTATGACAAGGTTATAGTCAGCGGGAAGGATTTATATGACGGAAAAATCATATCTTGATATATCCGAAAATTATAAGAGAATTGCCGAAAATATAGAAAAAGCGAAACTGAAAGCCGGTCGCTCGGATGAGGTGCGGATTATGGCGGTTACCAAGACCGTCGGCGCGCGGGCGGTCAACGCCGCCGTTTCGTGCGGGATTAGGCTTTTGGGGGAGAACCGCGTTCAGGAATTTTTGCAAAAGCGCGGCGATTATCCCGACGACTGCGAGGTTCATTTTATCGGGGGGTTGCAAAGCAATAAGGTTAGGCAGATAATCGGCATGGTGAGCCTTATACAATCGGTTGACGGCGTGAAATTGGCGGAGGAAATAAACCGCCGCGCCGCTTTGAAAAATCTCGTCGCGGACGTGTTGACGGAAGTGAATATCGCGGGCGAGACGACCAAGCGCGGCGTTGACCCCGGCGGCGAATTGGACGAGCTTGTCGGGCGTATCCGCGCTTTGCCGAACTTGAGGCTGAGGGGGATAATGGTGATACCGCCTTTCGACGGCGGCGCGGCGTATTTCGGGAGAACGCAAAAACTTTTCGAGGATATGAAGCCGAAAGCCGGAAGCGGGTTTTTTGACACGCTTTCCATGGGGATGTCCGGCGACTATGAGGACGCCGTTCTTTACGGTTCAAATATGGTGCGGTTGGGAACCGCGCTGTTTGGATACAGATAAATATATAAACGGGAGGATATTAACAATGGCACTCAGCGATGTACTCAGGAGGTTCAGGTTCAGGGATTACGACGAAGTATACGAAGAGGAGGATGGTTCCGCTATAATGGAAACGCGTTATGATGATTATGAGTCCGCCCCGAAGAGCGGCGGCAAGGTCATGAGTCTCCACGAAAAAAATTCGTTTAATCTGAAACTGCACAAGTTCAAGGGACACCAGTATCAGGAAACGGCGAAAAAAGCCGCGAACGATTTTAAAGCCGGAAATTCGGTGCTCCTTAACACGGAGGAAGCCAATAAGGACGCCACCACGAGGCTTCTTGACTTTCTCGGCGGCGTGGTGTACGCTCTCGACGGAAAAATGGTGAGGTTTTCAAGCACGGGTTACGCGATTGTTCCGTATAACTGCGAGATAACCGGGGACATTTACGAAGATTTGAGTTATCAAATTGACGATATGTTCAATTAACGCGGGAATATGAACGTTTCGATTGTCGGGAACGCCGCGCGTTTCCGACGGTCGGCGCGTGTTCGCGGAATCTGATATGTGGGATTACGCTTACGAACTGCGGGAATTTAAACGGTTCGGCAAGCGATATTTGTGTTTTTCGGCGAACGTGCGCCGTCGCGGCGGCGCAACCCCGTTTAAATTCAAAACGCTTTGCGTTTTGAATTTAAACGACTATAATATCGAAAGGACTATTGTAATGGGCGCTAAGGAAATAATGTCAAAGAAATTTGAAACGGTTTTGAGGGGCTACAAAGCCGAGGAGGTTGACGAGTTTTTGAGGGAGATTTCCCTTGATTTTTCAAGGCTTCAAAAAGAAAACGAGGATTTGGAGAAAAAACTTGAGGTGCTGGCTGATAAAATCCGCGAGTACCGCGAGGATGAAGACGCGCTTAAAGACGCTTTGCTCGGGGCGCAAAGGCAAGGGAACGCGCTTATAGCCGATTCTAAGAGAAAAGCCGCCGTGATTGTCGAAGACGCGCAAAAAGAATCGGATGAAATCATTAAAAAAGCGGAGGAGGAGCGAGTTAAACTAAAGGAGAAGATTGACAAAGATATAGCGGCGGCGGATGAAAAGGCGAAGAAGATAGTTGAAAAGGCGAACGCGAACGCGCGCGACGTCGAAGACGAAACAAACCGCAAAATCGATATCCAAAAGGAAATCCTTCATCGCATGACAATAGAAATCGAGGAGTTCAAGCGGCGCGTTCTCAGCTCTTACGCCAAGCACACGGGCGATATCGAGAAAATTTCCGAGGAATGTGAGAACGACTTTATTAAAGAAACAAGGCGCGAATACGGCGAAACGGGCGGCAGCCCCTATTTGAAAGAAAAAGGCGGAAACAGCCCGAAAGAGGAGCGCGAAAACCGCAACGCGAACTCCGAAGCCGCCGAGTTTGCCGAAGTCGGCGAATCCGTTGAAAACGCGGAGCCCGCGGAAGAAACGATAAACATGGAATACACGACCGACCTTCCCGACGCGGTTGTAAACGGCGCGGCAATCAGTGAAAACACGGTCAATTTTGAGATAAACGTAAACGAAAGATACGCAAACGACGAAACCATCGAAATGAACCTAAACTCGATATTCGGAAAAGACGACATGGAGAATTATGACAGCGATATTGAGGAGTTTCCTCTGTTTAAGGAAAAGGACGCGCAAAAGACCAACGAAATTTTTTTTAAGAAATCGCGCGGTTCGGGGCGTTCAAAACAGCTTCGTTTCGGGAACAACAACGAGGAATAACGCGTTAAATAAAAAGAGGGCTTAATTTAGATGTCTAAGGACTATAACGAAACGCTGAACCTGCCGAAAACCGATTTTCCCATGAGGGCCAATTTGCCTCAAAGAGAACCGGCGCGGCTTTCGCGGTGGGAAAACGACAGGATTTATTACAAACTGCAAGAAAAAACCAAAGGCGGGAAAAAATACGTTTTGCACGACGGGCCGCCTTACGCCAACGGGAATATCCATATGGGAACCGCGTTGAACAAGGTTTTGAAGGATATTATCGTAAAATACAAGGTTATGCGAGGGTATAACTCCCCGTACGTTCCGGGGTGGGACTGCCACGGGCTGCCCATCGAGCTTAAGGCGCTGAAGAAAATCGGTTCTGACGCCGGAGGGATTGACACGGCGCGTTTGCGCCGTGAATGTCGCGAGTTTGCCCTTTCTTGTCTTGACGAACAAAAGGCGCAGTTTAAGCGGCTTGGCGTGTGGGGGGATTTTGACGACCCTTACGTTACGGTCGCCCATGATTTTGAGGCGCGGCAAATTGAGATTTTTTGGGAAATATACAAGAAAGGTTTTATTTACAAGGGCTTAAAGCCGGTTTACTGGTGCGCGGACTGTAACACCGCGCTTGCCGAAGCGGAAATTGAGTACGAGGACGACGAGTGTTATTCCGCGTTCGTGAAATTTCCGGTAACGGACGATAAAGGCAAGTTTTCGGGAACGGATAAGACTTTTATAGCCATATGGACGACGACGGTCTGGACGTTGCCCGGCAACCTCGCCGTTTCGCTGGGACCCGAGTATGAATATACGTTTATCGAAACAAGCGGCGGCGAGCGTATTCTCGTCGCTAAGGAACTCGCGGAAAAGGTCGCCTGTTCCTGCGGTATAAGGGATTATACGCTTTCGGGGAGTTACAAGGGCAAGGATTTGGAATTTATTGAAACCTCGCATCCGTTCCTGCCGAGGAAGTCCGTCGTAATTACGGGAAACCATGTGACGCTCGAAAGCGGGACGGGGTGCGTCCATACCGCGCCCGGGTTCGGCGTCGAAGATTACGAGGTCTGCGGTTCATATAAGGGTATGTTTGAAATAATCGTTCCCGTTGACGAAAAAGGGCGCATGACGGGAGAAGCGGGGAGGTTCGCCGGTATGACGACCGGCGAGGCTAATAAGGAAATCGCGGCGGACTTGGATAAATCGGGTTTGCTGCTCGCCTTGGAGAAAATCACCCATTCTTATCCGCATTGCTGGCGTTGCCATAATCCGATTATATACCGCGCGACCGACCAGTGGTTTTGCTCGGTGAATAAATTCGCCGACGAAACGCTCAAAGCCGTCGGGGAAACAAAATGGCTCCCGGAATGGGGAAAAGACAGAATGACCAATATGGTCAAGGACAGGAGCGACTGGTGCGTTTCACGCCAGAGAAGATGGGGCGTGCCTATCCCCATGCTCTATTGCGAGGAATGTGGCGGCGAGGTTATAAACGAGGAAACGGTCAAGGCGATTTCCGATATGTTCAGGGCGGAAAGTTCCGATTCTTGGTACGTGAAAAGCCCCGGCGAGTTCATACCCGCTTCGGTCAAGTGCGAATGCGGATGCGGAAAGTTTATAAAAGAGCTTGACATATTCGACGTGTGGTTTGATTCGGGCGTTACCCACGCGGCGGTTCTTGAACAGCGGGATGAGTTATGTTCGCCTTGCGATTTGTATTTGGAAGGCGCCGACCAGTTCAGGGGGTGGTTTCAGTCTTCTTTGCTCACTTCCGTCGCGGTGAACGGGCGCGCCCCCTATAAAGCCGTCTGCGCCCACGGCTGGGTTGTCGACGGAAAAGGCGAAAAGATGTCAAAGTCGAAAGGCAACACGATTTTACCGGAAGAGGTTATCGGGAAATACGGCGCCGACGTTCTGCGGCTGTGGGTCGCTTCTTTAGACTACCACTCCGACGTTCGCGTATCGCATGAAATGTTGGAACAGTTATCGGAGGTTTATCGCAAAATAAGGAACACGGCGCGGTTTATGCTGGGCAATCTTTGCAACGGGAGCGGATTTAACCCCGATACGGACGCGCTCCCTTTTGAAAAACTGCTTGATTTGGATAAGTGGGCGCTGCTCCGTTTTGACGGGCTGATTGATAAGGTTACGGGCGCGTATGAAAAGATGGACTATTATTTGGCGTATCACGCGCTGAACGGCTTTTGCGTCCTCGATATGTCGAGTTTTTACCTTGACATAATCAAAGACCGCCTTTATTGCGAGAGAGAAAAAGGTGAGCTTCGCCGTTCCGCGCAAACCGCGATGTATGTGATATTAAGCGGTTTGACAAGGTTAATCGCGCCGATTTTATGTTTTACCGCCGATGAAATATGGGCGGAGCTTCCGAAAAAAAGTTCCGACGACGCGAAAAGCGTCATATTCAACTTAATGCCGGAAAAAACGAATATCGTCGCGGACGCCGACTTTAACGAAAAGTGGGATAAAATCCGCGCGGTGCGCGAGGAGGTTCTCGCCGCCCTGGAAGTTAAGCGCGGCGAAAAGGTTATCGGGAAATCGCTCGAGGCGAAGGTAATCCTGAAAGGCGGGGAAGGGGTTATCCCCCGCGCGGATTTAAGCGCGCTCCTGCCCGAATTGGCGTCCGCGTTTATCGTTTCGCGGGTCGAGTATGAAAAAGGCGGCGAAACGCTTGAAATAACGGTGGAAAAAGCCGGCGGGGAAAAGTGCGGGCGTTGCTGGGCGTATTCCGAAAACGTCAAAGACGGGCTTTGCGCGAGATGTAATGATGTAATGACGGTGTAAGGATTATGGTTCTTTTCGCTCTTTGCGTTTCGGTCGGTCTTATCGGAATCGACCGATTGACGAAATGGCTCGCGATTATTTATATAAAGCCGATTAAGCCTGTTCCGACGGTTCCGGTTTTAGATATCGGCGGTTTTGAGTTGGTTTATTTCACTTATTGTGAAAATACGGGGGCGGCGTTCAGCATTTTACAGGGGCAAAGGGTCGTTTTGGCGCTTATTTCGTCCGCGTTCGTTATAGGTGCGCTTATCGTCCTGTTCAGCGGGAAAATCAAATCAAAGCTGATGATATGGGCAATAGCGTTAATCGTCGCGGGCGGCGTGGGCAACCTCATAGACAGGATATCCGTCGGTTACGTCGTGGATTTTATTGATTTAAAATTCAGCGGTTTCGCTATTTTCAACTTTGCGGATATGTGCGCCGTAACGGGCGCGTTTATACTGTTTTTCACGGTTTTAAAAGAGGAAATAAGGGATTACAGGGCGCGGCGGGCTTGTTCCGCGGAAGAAAACGAAGAAGAAAATGAGTGAGTTTTTTTTCAGCGTCGCCGAAAGCGGCGGCAGACTGGATAAATTCCTTTCCGAAAACGTTCCCGGACTTACCAGGACGGCGGCGGCGCGTTTGGCGGAAAACGGCGGCTGCGCGGTCAACGGGGTCGCCGCCGCGAAGAATTATAAATTAAAAATCGGCGATGAAATAGCGCTGACCGTCCCCGAACCCGAAAGCGCCGATATTGTTCCGGAAGATATCCCGCTTGACATACGTTATGAAGACGGCGATTTACTGATAGTGAACAAACCGCGCGGAATGGTGGTTCACCCGTCGCACGGGCATTATTCGGGAACGTTGGTGAACGCGCTCATGCGTTACGGCGGGGAAAACCTTTCCGGAATAAACGGCGCAGTCCGACCCGGGATAGTTCACCGGATTGACAAGGACACAAGCGGGCTGCTCCTCGTCGCCAAAAACGACTTCGCGCATAACGCCCTTGCCGGGCAGCTAAAGGCGCATACCGTAACGCGGGAATACGAGGCGGTGGTTCACGGCGTCGTCAGGCGAGACGGGCGCCGCGAGGTTAACGCCCCAATCGGCAGGAGCGTTTTCGACCGGAAAAAAATGTGCGTTACGGATAAAAACTCGAGGGAAGCCGTAACGCGGTACGGCGTGGTCGCCGCGTATGCGCGGTATACGCGTTTGCGGCTTGTTCTTGAAACGGGGAGAACCCATCAAATCCGCGTTCATATGGCTTATATAGGGCATCCGGTGGCGGGGGACGCGGTCTACGGAAACGGGAAGCCGAAGTGGCTTAACGGGCAGTGCCTGCACGCGGGGAAACTGGGGTTCGTCCATCCGAGGAGCGGGGAATATATAGAGGTCGTAAGCGAATTGCCGGATTATTTTATAAAATTTTTGGACCAGATAAAGGACGTATAAACAAAGGACGTTTATGAACCTTAACGACATCTTCCTCATAACCGACGCGGACGGCACGCTTTTAACCGACGACAAGCGTATCCTCGACCGGGATAAAGCCGCCGTCAGAGAATTAATCGAAAGCGGCGGGCTGTTCACGATAGCGACGGGGCGCGGTCTGTCGCTGGCGCGCGTCGTCGCCGACGAGATAGAGCTTGAAATCCCGGCGGTAATCTTTAACGGCGCGGCGGCGTATGATTTTAACCTGGAACGGTTCCTTTGGCGGCGCGCGTTGCCCGAAACCGCCAAGGATTACATAGAACGCGTAATGGAGCGTTTCCCCGCGGTCGGAATCGAAATATTGCGCGAGGACGAAACCTATGTTATAAGCACCAATCGACGCGAGGAGGAGCATATATCTTTCGGAACCAAAGAACCGATAAGGTGTTCTTACGCGGAAGTCCCCGCGGATAATTGGATAAAGGCGTTACTGGTAGACGAGCCCGAGGTGATTGACGAGGTTATCGCTTTTACGAAAGCGAACGGTTTCAACGAAACGCATATGGTGCGCAGCGCGCCCGTATTTTATGAAATGCTGCCGCTTGGGGTCGACAAGGGTTCGGGGTTTAAAAAGCTGTCGGAGCTTATGGGGATAAGCGGGAAATATACGGTCGCGGCTGGCGATTATATGAACGATTTGGAAATGCTTCAAGCGGCGGATTTGGGGATAGCCGTGGAAAACGCGGAAGAATCCGTGAAAGGGGCGGCGCGGTTAACCGTTTGCGACAACAACAGCGGCGCCGTCCGCGAGATTGTGGATTACTTAAAAAAGTTATAATGTCGCTTATACGGCAATTTCACTTGGCGTTAACTATGTTAATGCCGAGACGCAACCGCCGTTTATGGCGGTTGGTAACGTTCGCCGCGCGAATGTTACGCGGAACGGTTATACAAAGGGGGTAAATACCATGGGCGAATTTTTAAAAAAAGAAACGTGCGGCGACGGCGAACACTATTGCGGCGAAAAATGCGTGTGTTTTAAATGCGGCGAGGAGATACACCATTTTGTCAACGACAGGTGCGTGCGTTGCAACGCGGTAAGGCGGTATGAAACCTATCGGGTGCGCGAGGAGGCGCCTTGCGTTTCGTGTACGGGCCGCGGCGGCGACTATAACCGCGCGAGCAACAGCTATCACAGTTTTTGCTCCGATTGCGGCGGGACGGGAACTCAGGCGAAAATAGTAACAAAACAACGTAGCTATATTGTACACATCGAAAATCAGTAATCAATCGTTAAAGGAGTATTCTTATGGACAAGGAACTTAAACGCAAACTTCAAGTTGACGCGGCAAACGTGCGTATGGGCATTATCGAAAGTACGTATAACGCTAAGTGCGGTCATCCGGGCGGTTCGCTGTCGCTGGCGGACACGCTGACTTACCTTTATATGGCGCGGATGAACGTGTTCCCCGATAATCCGTCGGAACCGAGCCGCGACCGTTTCGTACTGTCAAAAGGGCATACCGCCCCGGGGCTGTATTCGGTATTGGCGCGCAGGGGCTTTTTCCCCGTCGAGGAACTGAAAACGCTTCGCAAGATTGACTCGCGGCTGCAGGGTCATCCCGTTATGGGGAAAGTGCCCGGCGTGGATATGAGCACGGGTTCTTTGGGACAGGGGATTTCGGCGGCTTGCGGAATGGCGTTGTCGGGAAAGCTTGACGGCGCGGCTTACCGCGTCTATACCGCCCTCGGAGACGGCGAGATTCAAGAAGGGCAGGTGTGGGAAGCGGCGATGTTCGCGGCGCACTACGGCTTGGATAATTTAACGGCGGTTATTGACAACAACAACCTGCAAATAGACGGGAAAATCACCGACGTTATGTCGCCGTACCCGATTGACGGGAAATTCGCGGCGTTCGGGTGGCACGTAATCCGCATAGACGCGCACGACTTCGACGCGATAGAAGCGGCGTTTGACGAAGCGGAAAAAATCAGCGGAAAGCCTGTCGCGATTATTCAAAAAAGCGTGAAGGGCAAGGGCGTGTCGTTTATGGAGGACAAGGCGGCGTGGCACGGAACGGCTCCGAATGAGGAGCAGTACAACGTCGCCATGGCGGAATTGCGGGCCGAATTGGACCGATTAACGCAATAATACCGTTCCCCGTTTCAAACGGGGAACGGTATAAAGCGGCAAAGCCGCTTTCCGCCGCGAAAAGGCGTTTATTCCTAATACCTGGTGTAACTGTCCCCGGTGATATCCCTCGGGTCAAACTTCATGTACCAGATGATGCCGCAGTCGCGGTTCCAGTTGCAGTGCGTTATATACCACGTCGTCTTGTCCGAGTATATATGCGCTTTTGTATTCTTGTCATAACCTATGATATCGCCCTTGTTCACCACATAGATTATAAAAACCGAATGGTTGCCGTAGCGGACGTAATCGCCGGATTTAACCTTGCTTGAGTCGGTTATTCTGTAACGCGGGGCGTTTGCCCCGAAAACCTCGTTGCTTATTAAATTCGCGTATCCGGCGCACTGCCCTTTACAGGTCGTAGGGTCTTTTTGGTGTTCGCAGGGCTTTTCGGAAACGTCCGGGTATTTTTCGCTCGGGGTGTTCCTGTTCCAATAATACCCGTCGGGATATTTATCCTGAAGTTCGCTTATTCTTTTTTCAAGGGTTGATATCACCCGAACGTCGCAATAGTATTCCATCTGCCCTACTTTCGCGATTAAGCAGGAATACCCGGGCTTTAACCCCGTAACCTTTCCGTTTGACTCCACCTTTAACACGTCGGCGTTGCTCGACGTCCAACTTACCTTGCGCTTAGTCCCGCTCAGCTTTATCGTCCTGTCCCACCAGCCTTCGGTAACGGTTTTCTCGGTTTTGTTAAGTTTTGGGTTTTCGACCTTTACTTTATATTTTTCGGACACGTCCCCCGATTTTACCGTCAAGGTGAAGCTGCCCTTGGACAACCCTTTCAACTCGCCGTTATCGGAAACCGAACCGCGCGGCGCGTTGCTGATTGAGTATTCGATTTTGTCGGTGCTGTCTTTCGGCTCGGTTTTCACGTCGAGGTTATACAACTCGTTCACCGATATGTATTCCGGTACGTTTTCCACGCTTATTGAAACGGTCGGAACGATTACGTCCACGCGGCACATAACGTAATAGTTTTCGTCGACATACGCGCGAATCTGCGTGGTTCCGCCTTTTTTCGCCTTAACCTCCCCGTTTTCCGAAACCTCCGCGATTTCGGGGTCAAGGCTTTCCCACATTATTTTTTTGCCCTTATAACCCGCTTCCAGCGTAAACCGTGCTTTTTTAATCAATTCTATGTGCGTGGCGTCAAGCGTCAGCGATTCTATTTTCTCGCCGCCGTACCACACGCCTCTCGAGCCGCCGTTAAAGTACAGCTTGGCGTAGCTTGAGTTGAACGCCGAGCCAATCCTCCAATAATTTCCCTCAAGGCTTTTCGGGATGGTCATTCTCTTCAATTTTTTCGAGTCTTGAAAAGACGCGTTCAACTCGCTCAATCCCGCCGGCAAATAAAAATCCCTCAACGCGGAGCAGCCGTCGAACGCCTGATACTCAATCGCCTCGAGATTACGCGGCATATCTATTCCCGTCAGCGACGAGCATCCGGAAAAGGTTCCGGAGCTTATCCGTTTCATATTTTTCGGGAGGGTTACGCGCTTCAGCTTTTTACAGCCCTTGAAAGCGTCGGAGCCTATTTCGCCGACCGTTTCCGGGATACTGACTTCGGTCAGTTTGGTAAAATCCTTGAACGCTTCGCGGGGGATAACCTCAATGCCGCTTTTTATGACGATTTTCGTTATTTTCTTGCCGTAATCTTTCCAAGGGAAATGGCCGCGCCAGTCCCAAGCGTTGTCATACACGCGCCAGTCTCCGGTATAACCGGATTCGCCGAGCGGCGATATTGTCAGCTTCCCGTCGGAATAGCGCCATTCGATTGATTTCGTTTTCCCCGAAACCGCCGCCGAAACCGTAACCGGAACAGCCTGAACCGCGAGTATAACGGTCAACAAAACCGCAATCGCTTTCTTCATCGTGGTTTACCTCCCGTATTTTGTATAGTCGTTTAAATTCAAAACGCCCCGCGCTTTGAATTTAAACGGGGGGTTGCGCTGTCGCGGCAACGTCCGCCGATTATTATTATACGGCATAAAGGCGGTTTTGTCAACCGCCGGATTCGGTTTGAACGCGCAAAATATTGAAAAGGGGGATTTAACCGTGCAAAATTGGGCGGAACGTTTAAAAGATTATTTATCCGGCGGCGGCGCGGTGTTTTTCGGCGGGGCGGGGGTTTCCACCGAGAGCGGCATACCGGATTTCCGCGGCAAGGACGGGTTGTATAACCAAAAGTATAAATTCCCTCCCGAAAGGATGCTGTCGCGCACGTTCTTTAATGAAAACACGAAGGATTTTTATGATTTTTACAGGGAAAAAATGATTTTTCCCGACGTGAGGCCGAATAAGGCGCATTTCAAACTCGCGGAGCTTGAAAAGGCGGGCGGGCTGAACGCGGTTATAACGCAGAACATTGACGGTCTTCACCAAAAAGCGGGCAGCGTGAACGTCGTCGAGTTACACGGCTCGGTACACCGCAACCTGTGTATGGAATGCGGCGCCGCCCACGATATCGGCGCCGTAATAAACGCCGCCGGGGTGCCGCGTTGCGAATGTGGCGGCGTAATCAAGCCCGACGTGGTGTTGTACGAGGAACAGCTCGATTATAACGTTACAATCAAGGCGAAGCGCCTTATATCGGAAGCCGACGTGTTGATTGTGGGCGGAACCTCGCTTGCGGTATATCCCGCCGCGGGGTTTATCGACTATTATACCGGAGGAAAACTCGTGCTGATAAACAAGTCTGAAACCCCTTACGACGGCAAAGCCGATTTGGTCATACGCGAAAGCATAGGCGAGGTTTTGGCGTCCGTTATTCCGTAATACGATTCACCCTTGCTTGGCGCGGTTTGACGTTTTGATGAATTATCGCGGTGAAAATCGTGAATATTTTCGTTTTTTTTCACAAAATTTTCATAAACGTATTGCGTTTTTTCCGGTTTAATGGTACAATCGGGGCGGGTAGGTTTCGAGTAGGTGTTTAAGTAAGTGTTTAAGCGGGGATTTGCTTATGAACATACAGGGTACAAATTACGAATACGCGCCGTTTGCGTATATGCCGGGGGGGGCGCCCGTTTCCGATGAAAACGCGGACGTCGTTTTTAAGAAAACGGGGCACGACCACGGGAACGGTTCTGTTTCGGCCGGCAAGCGGGACGGGTTTATCGGGGAATGTCCGCAATGCGAGTGCGAGACTTGCAAGAACAGGCGTTACCAGGATAAGTCCGACGACGGGACGGTGTCGTTCCAGTCGCCCACTAAAATGAATCCCGAACAGGCCGCGAGCATGGTGCGTTCCCACGAGCAGGAGCATGTTCGCAACGAGCAGTTGCGCGCCAAAGAAAAAGGCGAAGAAGTGGTGTCGCAGTCGGTGCGGATTATATACGGGACCTGTCCCGAATGTGGCAAGACCTATGTCGCGGGCGGTGAGACGAGAACCGTTACAAGGTATAGAAATCCCGATTATACCGACCTTTTCCGGGTGGGCGCCGAGGATATAACAAGGAAAAAGGGCGGCGTTTTCAACTCGGTCGCGTAGTTTTGGTTGAAGACGTATATTTGAGAGCCATAGAAAATGGCAATTTGACCAAAAAGGACAAAAAAGAGATAAGCGAACTAGATGCTGTTCACACTAATTTGCTTGACAAGCAGGGAAAAATATGATATATTTTCCCCATGAAAATAACAAAAGAACAATTTGCGATAATCGCGCCCTTGCTGCCAAGGCAGCGG
>JAIRWC010000028.1 GCA_031253495.1 Oscillospiraceae bacterium
GGGGATTTTATTCGATAAAGTCAAGGGGATTTTCAAAGCGCCTTCGACCAACGGCGCCGCGTTCGCCATTGAAAGCGGCTACGGTCAGTCCCTTATACTCGCCGGCATAAACTCCCTTCTTATAGGTCTGATGGGCGCCATGCCGTTTATACGGATTAACGGGATGATGAAAAGCTTCGGCGACGTGCCGAAAGAGTATCTGTTGCCGTCGTTTAAATTCTTTTGGTACTTCGGGATACTGGCTTTCGCGATGGCGGCGGCGTACCCCGCCGCGCTTATGCTCGTGTCAAAAATATTCAAGAGCCAGACGGGGTATAAGCAGATGTTGGGCGTTTCCGGCGTTTTCAATATTATGATGGCGCCGTTTTCGGTTTTAAGTATCCTGACGTTGTTGATAATGCCTTTCAACTCGGACTCGTCGCCGGACGCGCTGGCTAACTGGCTGCTCATATTCGCGTTCTTTTTCGCGTGCGGCATAATACTGGGGCTGTTCGCCGCGGGGAAGGCGGCGAAGGGCGCCGCCATAAACATAAGCGAGGACGGGCGCGTCTGGTTTATGTTCCTTTCGACGGCGGCAATGCTGATAGTATACTTCGTTTTGACGAAAATTTTTGACGCGGTGTTCGGCTCCGGTTTGGACAGCCTTATGGGTTCGTTATCTTGAAAGACGACGGGAATCCCGCCGATTGGCGGTATTGTACAGGAGGTCTAATATGAAAAGGTTTAAATCGGCTTTCGGCGCGTTCGTCGCGGCGGCGATAATCGTAACCGCCGTTCCGCCTGTATTCGTCGAAATCAAGGCGGAAGCGGCGGGGGGGGGATTAAGCTTCGGGGAATACCTCGCGGAACAGTTGGTTAAATTCCCCAAGGAAATAGACATAACCGATTATGTGCTTGAAAACAAGTGGGTCAAATTCAGCGGCGACTCCGTTCCCAATTCCGAAGTGGGGAAGCTGGCCCAACGGTTCATTGACGAGGTGTCCGGTAATCCCGAGCTGTTTTTCGTGAATATAGCCAAGGGTTTCGGCGGCGGCGTTTCGGCGAGCTGGTACAGGAGCAAGGGCGTCTACAGCTTCAAACTGTTGGACATCAAGTACCACATAACCAAATCCGAATACGCCGGAATGAAAAAGAAGCTGGACGCCGAGGTTGAAACGGCGTTGAGCGCCGTTCGGTACGCCGAAACCGACGCGGAGAAGGCGCTCGCCGTCCACGATTATCTCATATTGAACTGCGGGTACGACAACGAGGCGCTGACGAAGAAAAAGCCGATATCCCATTCCGCTTACGGTTCGCTCGTCAACAAGACCGCCGTGTGCGAGGGGTATTCAAACGCCTATAAACTCATACTGAACAAGCTGGGGGTTGAATGTTCTCTCGTTTCCAGCGAAAAAGCGTATCACATGTGGAATTACGTCAAAATCGACGGTAATTGGTACCATACGGACGTTACGGCGGACGACCCGCTTTATAACGGGAAAAACGACATCTTGGGCTACGTCGCGCACAACAATCTTCTGTTAAGCGACGCGGAGATAAAAAAGACGTCCGACCTTCATAAGGGCGGGGACTGGGATGTGCGGGGATTACCCGCCGCCAAAAGCACGAATTATGACAAGTTTTTCTGGCGGGGCGTCGAAAGCGCGTTAGTCAAGTCGGACGGTTTTTGGTATTATATCCAAACCGATAAAAGCAGCCCCGCGCTTCAGCCGAACCCGAACATAAACGCCGAAATATTTCACCGTCTGAGGAAATACAACTTCGGCACGAACAAGAGTTCCACCGTGTATACCATCTCTTCCAAATGGCTCAACTGGGGCGTCCAGAACGGTTGGTCCACGAGCGTTACCCCGAGCATAGCGGAATATAACGGGTTGCTCTACTTTAACAAAACGGACGGGATATACTCAATCAAACCGAACGGAAAGAGCGTTAAGCAGGCGGTGAAAGCGGATACGAAAACCGGTTACGTCTACGGGATGAAGATGAACGGGAACAAAATCAGCTATTCGCTGAAAAAGGGCTACGACGTCAAGGATTCCGTAAAGACCGCGAACGTCGCCGCCGCCAAAGCCACAAAAATCACGCTTAACAAGGGTTCCGTGAATTTAAGCGGCGCCGGGAAGTCCGCGACAAGGAAAGCGTCGCTTGAGCCGAGCGGGGCGGGCGACTACGTTTATTGGGTTTCCTCCGACACGTCCGTGGCGAAGGTGAGCAAAACGGGGAAGATTACCGCCGTCAAAAAAGGGCGGTGCGAGGTTACCGCGTTCACCGCGAACGGGCGCGAGGCGATTTGCGAGGTTACCGTGAAATAACGGCGCACGGGCAATAAAAAGGCGGGGTGAACCCGCCTTTTTTTATCGCAAATCCCTTTTAACCGCCCTGTCAAGCCGCCGTTTAACCTCGCGTTCGGCCATGCTGTCGCGCTTGTCGTGCAGTTTTTTCCCTTTGCACAGCCCCACTTGCAGTTTAACCCTGCTCCCTTTAAAATACATTGACAGCGGTATCAAAGTCAGCCCCTCTTTTTTTACTTTCTCGCGCAGTTTTATAATTTCGCGCTTGTGCATTAACAGCTTCCTGTCGCGCATGGGGTCGCGGTTGAAGATGTTGCCCTTCTCGTAAGGGGAGATGTGGACGTGCCGCGCGAACATCTCGCCCCTTTCGATTACGGCCCACGAGTCCTTCAAATTAACCCCGCCGCCGCGTATTGACTTTACCTCCGTCCCGAACAGCTCCACGCCCGCCTCGTATGATTCGAGAATGTAATATTCGTGGCGGGCGGCGCGGTTTTCCGCTATTTTTTTTACGGCGTCGGTCATAAAAGGCTCCTGCTTTACAATTAAAAAGTTTTGTGCTATTATAATAAAGTAGACAAAAGGGGGTCATATGCTTCAATACGAGGAAATGCGCTTGGAATTTGAGGGTTTGAAGCCGCGGCTTAACGAGCTGGCGGCGGCTTTGAACTTGGAAAATTTAAAAAAAGAAATCGCCGAATTAGAAGAAAAATCGTCGAAGCCGGATTTTTGGAGCGACCCGGAAGCCGCGCGCGCCGTCAGGCAAAAGTCGGGCGATATGAAAAACAAGGTCGAAGCCTTCGACAAATTGGCGGAAAGTTTCGACGACGCGCTTACCATGATTGAGCTTGCCGACGAGGAAGAGGACTTATCCCTCCTGCCCGAAATCCGCGCCCTCGCGGCAAAGTTCAAATCCGGGCTGGAAACGCAAAAACTCGTTACCCTGCTTTCGGGGGAATACGACGGCAAAAACGCCATACTCACGTTCCACGCGGGGGCGGGCGGAACGGAAGCCATGGACTGGGCGGAAATGCTCTGCCGTATGTATAACCGCTGGGCGGAACGCCACGATTTTAAGGTGGAGTTGCTCGACTGCCTCGACGGGGAAGAGGCGGGGATAAAAAGCGCGTCCATGCTTATCCGCGGCGCGAACGCCTACGGTTTCTTAAAGTCCGAGAACGGCGTCCACAGGCTTGTGCGGGTTTCGCCGTTCGATTCCTCCGGGAGGAGGCATACGAGCTTCGCCAGTCTTGAGGTTATGCCGGAAATTGACGACGACACGGAAATCGACGTCCGCCCCGAGGATTTGGAAACGGAGTTCTACCGGGCGAGCGGGGCGGGCGGGCAGAAAGTCAACAAAACCAGTTCGGCCGTCCGCGTAATCCACAAACCCACGGGGATAGTCTGCGCCTGCCAAACCCAGCGCAGCCAGAACCAAAACCGCGAATACGCCCTTCGTATGCTCAAGTCCAAACTGATTGAGATAAAAGAGAGGGAACACCTTGAAAAGGTTTCCGACATAAAGGGGGAACAGCTGCAAATCGCGTGGGGGGCGCAAATCCGCTCGTATGTGTTCATGCCCTACACAATGGCGAAAGACCACAGAACGGGCTTTGAAACGGGGAATATCAACGCGGTTATGGACGGGGAGCTTGACGGGTTCATCAACGCGTATCTCAAAGCGCTCAGCCTGGGGGATATATAACCTTGAATTTGAACGTCTATATTTCGTTCCTGTTTTCCAGCGCCCTCGCGAGCGTAACGTCGTCGGCGAATTCCAGCGTCGCCCCCGCCGGAAGCCCGTAGGCGAGCCGCGTGGTTTTTACCCCGACGGCTTTTACCAGCCTGCCGACGTATGAAGCCGTCGCCTCGCCCTCGACGGTGGGGTTGGTCGCCATAATCACCTCTTTTACGTCGCCGGAAAGCCGTTCCATGAGTTCCCTTACGCGGATGTCGCCGGGGCCCGTTCCCTCCATGGGCGAAAGGAGCCCGTGCAAAACGTGATAAACCCCGTCGAAGCCGCCCCCCCGCTCAAACACAAAAACGTCCCGGGGGGACTCGACCACGCAGACGACGCCCGCGTCCCTTTTCGGGTCGGAACATATGGGGCAGACGCTTTCCTCGGTAAAATTGCCGCATACGCCGCAACAGCGAACCTTTTCCCGCGCGGCGACCATGGCCGCCGAAAACTCCTCGACCGTTTCCGCCGGCAGGGTAAGGATGTGATAGGCGAGCCTTTGCGCGGTTTTCATGCCTATTCCGGGCAGCCTCGCGAACTGCTCCGCCGCTTTGACAAGCGGGGCGGGGGTATATTCCGGCATTGTCAGCCTCCGATAATTTGCTACATCATGGCGGGAAGGTTCATGCCGCCCGTAACCTTTTCCATTTCGGCGGCGCACTCTTCGTCTATTTTGGCGATAATCGCGTTTACCCCCGCGACAATCACATCCTCTAAATCCTCGATTTCATCCTTGCTCACTATATCGGGGTCGAGCTTTACGGATTTAAGCGTCTTGTCGCCCGTCATGGACAGCTTGATTAAGCCGCCACCCGCCGTTACCTCATACTCGCGTTTGTTTAACTCTTCCCTTAAGGCCTTAACGTCCTCTTGCATTTTTTGCGCCTGTTTAATCATGCCGTTCATGCTTCCCGCGCCTTTGTTCTGATACGCTTCGGGCAATCTCGCTTTCATTCCGGTTCTCCTTTGTTAAAAATTTTGTCGGCTTGGTTTTTTTGCCGCCGCGGCGGCTTATGTGATTACCACCTCGACGCCGCTTTCGTTCGCGGCGGCGAGAAACCGTTTTGTCTTCGAGGGTTCGGGCGGGGCGGGTAACGCGCCGGCGCGTTCGTACGCGACGCCGAAATCCTTTCCGGTAACGGTTTTGATTGCCGATTTAACGGCGTTTTTGTTTTCCTCGTTATCGAAGAAATATTCCAAAACCTCCGCGCCCTTAACGATTACCGTATCGCCGCTTAAACCCGCCTTCGCTTCCTCAAGCATGGAAGCCTTGTAGGCGTCGAGCGTTTCCAACACGCTTTGCCACTCGGGGAAATTTTCGGCGGGCGAAGAGGGCGGCGGCGAAGAGGGCGGCGGCGAAGAGGGCGGCGGCGAAGAGGGCGCGGGCGGCGAAGAGGGCGCGGGCGGCGAAGAGGGCGGCGGCGGGCGAACCGCCGTTTCGGCGTCCTTTGTTTTTTGTCTGCCAAAGCACAGGCGCAGCAAGCATATTTCCGCCTCGACCCTCCTCCCGCGAAGGCGCAGACATTCTTCCGAGATTTCAAGGCAGCGAAGGATTTCCTCGACCGTGAAAAGTTCCGCCTGCCTTTTATAGTCGGGGATTTCCTCCGGCAGGGCGGTCAGCAGGGAAAAGTCGTCCGGCATCAATTTCACAATCATCAGGTTTCTGAAATGCCCGATAAGCTCGTCAATCAACCGCGACGGGTCTTTCGAGCGGGAATAAAGCTCCGAAACGATTTTCAGCGCGGCCTCGCCGTTTTTTTCCGAAACGGCGCCCGTTATCGCGAAAAGATGTTCTTTCCCGGCTATCCCCGCGACTTCGCGGATTATGTCCTGTGTGATTACGTTCCCTTCGGACGCGGCCACGTCAAGGAGCGAAAGGGCGTCGCGCATCCCCCCGTCGGAAAGGCGCGAAATCAACAGCGCCGCGTCCCTTTCGAGGGAGAGCCCCTCTTTTTCGGCGACCGCGACCAGCAAGTCCGCGCTTTCCTCCGCGTTTATCCGGTTAAACTCGAACCTTTGGCAGCGCGAAAGAACCGTGGCGGGGATTTTATGGCTTTCGGTCGTCGCCAAAATAAAAATAACGTGCGGCGGCGGTTCCTCCAACGTTTTCAAGAGCGCGTTGAAAGCGCTCGCCGAAAGCATATGCGCCTCGTCTATTATGTAAACCTTGCGCCTTAATTCGGTGGGCAGATACCCCGCCTCGTCGCGCAAAGCGCGAACATCGTCCACGCTGTTGTTTGAAGCGGCGTCTATTTCCGAAATATCGGGCGAATTGTCGGCGGCAAGGCAGGCTTCACACTCAAGGCAAGGAGAACCCTCTTCCGGGGAAAGGCAGTTCACGGCTTTGGCGAGGATTTTCGCGCAGGTGGTCTTCCCCGTTCCCCGCGACCCGGTGAACAGGTAGGCGTGGGCGATTTGCCCCGATTTAACTTGGTTTCGCAGCGTTACGGTTATATGCGGCTGCGATATTACCTCCGAAAAGGTCTTTGAGCGGTATTTCCTGTATAACGCGAGATACATATCAGATTCCCTTTACGGCGCGGTTCTTAAACGTCGGCGCGGGTTTGCCGCGGCACAAGCCGAAATCCGCTTAATGCTGCTCGGTTCCCCGCCTGACATGGTTCGCGGCGCGACCTTGCACGGGACCCGCGCCGACGTTTAAGAACCGCCTTGTTTTTATTTCATCAGCGCGATAAACGCCTTGGCTTTCTTGACTATGACCCGGTCGTTGTCATAAGTGAGCCGTTCGCCCGCCTTGTCAATCTCAATCCAGCGAATATCTGATATTTCCTCCTGCTGGGCGGTGAGAACCTGGTTTTTCGCGCGGGCGATGAAATATACCACGGTTTTCGTGGCGTCGCGCCGCGGCGAATAGGTAACCGTTTCACGGAAGCCCGTATCGACGAACACGTCTATCCCCGTTTCTTCCTTAATTTCGCGGATAGCCGTTTCTTCCTCGTTTTCGCCTTCTTCCGTATGCCCTTTCGGAAAAGACCAGTACCCCGATTTAACGTGCCTCACCAATAAAATCTCGGTATTCCCGTGGTGTTTGCGATATACGACGGCGCCGCACGATTTTTCATAGAACAAAGGAAAAGCGCCCCTTTCTCGGATAAATTAAAATAATCGTGGCTATTATAACACAATTTTATTTTTTTTGCAAGTTTTTTCGGATTTTAGTCATGCGCCACTTGAAATTTCTTTCGCGTTGTGTTAAACTTATATACGTATCTTAAAATCAAGGGGAACTAAATAATGAACTCTTTCGCCGAAATGTTTGAACTGATGAAAAAAAGTCTCGATATTACCGACGTGGCAAAAAAATCATGGATAGACCCCATAAAGCCGCTTCGCCTCAATAACAACAAAGTTTTTCTGTACGTGCCGTCCCCTTTTGTGAAACAAATTCTTGAAGACCATTATATCCGCGTTTTTAAAACGAAATTCAAAGAGATACTCGGATTTGACGTCGAGATTGAAATCCTTTGCGACGACGATTTGCAGCCGGAACAAAGAATCAAACTCATAGACCCCATTCCGGAGCTTCAAGACGACGCGGTTATGATTGAAAAACTTGAGAAATCCGTGGCCGGCAGCAACTATAAACATACTTTTAACACCTTTATAGTCGGTGAAAGCAATAAATTGGCTTATGCCGCCTGCAAAGCCGTCGCGCAGGGGCAAAACAACTATAACCCGCTTTACATTTACGGCGACCCCGGATTGGGAAAGACGCACCTTTTATCCGCGGTAAGGCATGAAATCAGCGTTACGCGCCCCGGTCTCAACATCGTTTTCTCCACTGCCGACAGTTTTGTCAGCGACTTTGTAAATTCCATAAAATTCGATAAAACGATTGATTTTAAAAATAAATACAGAAGCGCGGACGTTCTTTTGATTGACGATATCCAATTCATTTCCGGAAAGAAAGAGTGCCAGCAGGAACTTTTTAACGTTTTCAACGAGCTTCACGGTAAAAATAAACAAATTATATTCACGTCCGACCGCACCCCGAAAGAAATCAGCGATATAGAACAAAGGCTTCAGTCCCGTTTTGAATGGGGCTTGCTCGCGGATATAAGCGTTCCGGAATTTGAGACCCGCCTTGCCATTATCAAGCGCAAAGCCGAACTCGTGGGATTGAACATACCGAAGAACATTATAGAGCTTATAGCCGATAAGCTAAAAAATAACATCCGCCAGATGGAGGGCGCCATTATTAAAATGAACGCCATTTCCATGGTTACGGAAATTCCGCCCACGTTGGCCATGGCCCAAAACGTGATAAAAGAGGTTTTGTCTGAAAATATACCCGTCCCCGTAACCGTAGACCGCATAATAAACGAGGTGGCGAATATTTACAACGTTACGCCCGAGGAAATACGCTCCCAGAAAAGGAGCGCCCAAATCTCGACGGCGCGCCAGATAGCCATTTTCGTGGTCAATAAAACCACGGGTATCTCGTATACGGAAATAGGCAAGGAATTCGGCGGGAGAGACCACTCCACCATAGTCTACGCCATCAATAAAGTTAAAAACATCATACAAAGGGACAAATCCTACCGCGCCACGATAGACGACCTGATAAAAAATATCAGCAATAACTGACGCTTAACTTTCAACAATTACTCGTTTTTAATCCCTTTGTTTTCAACTCTTTTACTTTACAAAAAATAATTTAACCCTTTAAACATTTTATCAACCGCCCGAAATTAAAATCCGATAAAAAAAAACAAAGCGGTTTACTAAAGAAAATATATTATCACCACTTTTAACAGCCCCTACCGTTACCACTAAAAATAAAATAAATAATTTATCAGATTAACTAAGGAACCAAGTTTAAAAAATAAGAAAGGACTAATCACCATGCCGCAATTTTCATTTAGTTTTGTGCAGGGTGAGGCGGCACGGTCATAAAAATGAAATTCAAAGCTGAAAAAAACGTTTTATATGAGGCGGTGTCGTCCGCGGCGAAAGCCTGCGCCTTAAAATCCGCGCTGAATATCCTCGACGGGGTTCTTTTAAGTCTCGACGGCGACACCCTTACCGTAACGGGGTACGACCTTGAAATAGGCATAAAGATTTCCGTAAAGGTAGAGGGGGGAGAGGACGGAGAAATAGTAACCGACCCCCGCCTGCTTTCCGAAATGGTCAGAAAGATGCCCGGGGATACCGTGGATTTCATGATTAAAGGCGATAAGGAAATAAAAATTACGTCGGGTAAATCGGTTTTAAGCCTTCCTTTCAAATCGGGCGGCGATTTCCCGAATATAATAGAAATAAAAAAAGACATGTCGTTTGACATAAGCGAGAAATTGTTAAAAGAAATGCTGACGCGGGTTGAGTTTTCCGCTTCCAAAAACGATTCCAACCCGTCGTTGACGGGGATAAAAATTGAAATAGAGGACAAGGTTTTTTATTCCGTCGCGACGGACGGCAACAGGCTCGCCGCGAAGCATTGTAAAATCGAAACCGAAAACGTCGATTTCATAATACCCGAAAAAGCGGTAAGTTCGCTTGTTAAAAACCTTTCCGACGATGAGGAGAAAGAAAATCCGAAAACCGTAAATATTTCGATAGATAAAAACCAAGTCTGCGTTTCAAAAGAAAATTATATGATTATATCCCGCCTTTTAGACGGAAAATTTGTTAATTACAAAAGGATTATCGAATCCCCGTATCCAAAAGTAATAACCGTTAAAGTGAGGGAATTGGCTTCTTCGATGGAGCGCTGCCTGCTTCTTATAAGCGAGAAACTTAAATCTCCCGTTACTTGTTATTTTAACGAAGACAGTGTGAAGATTTCGTGCAGAACCGCTCTCGGGGCGATAGACGAAGAGATAGACATATCGGTGAAGGAAGGGTATTTATCCGGTTTTTCGGTTTGTTTTAATCCGCGTTTTATGTTTGAGGCTTTGCAAAAAACTTATTGCGACGAGATAAAAATCTGTTTGGACAGCAATCTGAAGCCTTTTAAAATAACCCCGCTTGACGACGACGGAGAATTTATATTTATCATAGTTCCGATAAGGAGCGGTTAACCGTTTAAAAAGGGGGAAAATTTGGAGGAAATCCGTATAGATACCGATTTTATTAAGTTAGAACAGTTTTTGAAATTCGCGGGGGCGGCCCTCACCGGCGGGCAGGCGAAGAATATGGTTATAAGCGGCGCGGTGTCCGTAAACGGTGAAATTTGTTATGAAAGGGGAAAAAAGCTGTTCGGCGGCGAAATAATAACCGCGCGCGCGGGAAAGGCTGAAAAAGAGGTTTTCAAAGTAATAAAAGATGATATTAAAAAAGATATACGTTAAAAATTTCAGAAATATAAAAGAAACCGAGCTTGAATTCAATTTGGGCGCCAATGTTTTTTTCGGGGACAACGCGCAGGGGAAAACCAACATGTTGGAGGCTGTTTCGACCGCGCTCGGAAGCAGTTTCAAAAACGCGAGGAAAAGCTCTTTCATTCCTTTTTTTAATGAAAACGGCGGTGAAAAAACGCTGATAAACCTGTATTATGAATCCGAGGCTTTCCCGGATAAGATAAACGAGATTTTATTTGAATCGGACGGCGAGAGAAACTCGGTAAAAATTAACTCGATACCGTTAAGGAAAGCCGCGGATTTATACGGGGAATTCAGGTACGTCGTCTTCGTGCCGGACCACCTTAACCTGATTAAGGGATATCCCGACAACAGGCGGTACTATCTTGACAATATCGCCGTTATGCAAAACAAGGCGCACAAAAAAATACAATATGAGTATAAAGAAGCGTTGAAGCAAAGGTGCGCCGCCTGTTCCTCCCGTTATTATTTCGGGGATACGCTGTTAGTTTGGGACGATATACTGATTAAACAAGGGATAAATTTAACCTACGGGCGGCTGAAATATCTCGGGCTTTTAAAAAAATACGCCGTCAGCCTGCATGAAGAGCTGTCAAACGGGGAAAAACTCGAAATATCGTATAAAAGCGACGTCTTCGGGGAGGGCGGCGCCGACTTTTCGGATAAAGAGAATATGTACGGCGTATACAAGAAAGCCCTCGGTTCGGCTGAAAACGACGGTTTTGCCAAAAACACCCCCGGCGCGCATAAGGACGACGTCGTTTTTTCTTTAAACGGCAACAGCGCGAGGAATTTCGGTTCGCAGGGGCAGCTCAGAAGCGTCGCCGTTTCGCTGAAACTGGCGGAAGCGGAGTTGATAAGGGATTTTAACAGGGAAAAGCCCGTGGTTTTACTTGACGAGGTATTGGGCGAGTTGGATAAAAACAGGCGGGAATATGTAATCAAGCGTTTCGCGGGGGATAAACCGTCCGGAAATTCTCAGGTTTTTATTACTTCTTGTAATATAAACGATTTTTCAAACGTCGGCGAACTGAAAGTATGGAAGGTGGAAGATGGACGTTTCGAGCCGCAATAACGGCCGCCGCGCCTTAAACGCGTACGCGTATCTCGGCGGTTGCGTAACCGTTCACGGCGGCGATATAATAGGAATATTCGATATCGAACGGGTAACCGTAAACAAAAACGCCGAAATGTTTTTGAGGAACTGCCAAAAAAACGGTAAAATCCGTTATGTTTCCGCGGAGATGCCCAAAAGCTTCGTCGTAACGGACGAAAAGGTCTATGTCGCGGGGGTTTCGGTTCAGACCGTAAAAAAGCGGGCTTCGGGAAGTTTTTGAGAAATACGACTGTTAAGAAAGGCGCCGCCGTACCGGGGTCTTCGGTAATTTTCGCGCAAAGCGGGGCGGCACGGTTATGAAAATGGACGAAAACGCTTTAAATGTCGAAACGGGCGGAAACCTCGGGGAAATTCGGGATATAGCCGAGCCGTCGGAGCTTTCACGCGTGGAAAACGAGTACGGCGCCGACGATATAGAGGTTCTTGAAGGGCTTGAAGCCGTCCGCAAACGCCCCGGGATGTATATCGGCACTTCCGGGCCCAAAGGGCTGCATCACCTCGTCAACGAAATCGTAGACAATTCCATTGACGAGGCTTTGGCGGGCTTCTGCACGGAAATCAGCGTGAAAATCCTGCCCGGCAACGTTATCGAGGTTTCGGACGACGGAAGGGGAATCCCCGTGGATATCCACGCGAAAGAAGGCGTTTCGGCGGCGACCGTCGTTTATACGGTCTTGCACGCCGGCGGGAAATTCGGCGGCGGCGGGTATAAGGTGTCGGGCGGCTTGCACGGCGTCGGCGCGTCGGTCGTCAACGCCCTGTCCGAATGGCTTGAGCTTGAGGTTTATCGCGGGGGGAACATCTATTTTCAGAAATTCAGGGACGGCGGGCGTTACGACGAGGAATTGAAAATCATAGGCGAAACGACAAAAACCGGAACCAAGGTAAGGTTTAAGGCGGACCAAACCGTTTTCCAAAGCGTGGAATACGATTATTCCGTCATAAGCGAACGCATGAGGGAACAGGCGTTCCTCAACGGCGGGCTGGTTATTAAAACCGCCGACTTGCGCGACGAAGAAAACGTTAAGGAAGACAGCTTTTCATACGAGGGGGGGATAGTCAGCTATATAGAGTGGCTGCAGAAAAAGCGCGGTTCCGACGTCCTCCACCGCGACGTGGTGTACTTAAACGGGCTGATAGACGACATAACCGTGGAGGTCGCTTTCCAGTACAACAACGACTTCAACAGCGAAACGATACGCTCGTTCGCCAACAATATCCACACCGCGGAGGGGGGGACCCACGAGGCGGCTTTCAAGAAGGCGCTTAATAAAGTCGTCAACGATTTCGTGAAAAAGTTTCGCGACGAGGAATCTAAAAAAGCCAAGAACGCCAAGAAGAAAACCGCCGACGAGAGCGAATCGCAAAGCGTTTCGGGGGAAGCGATAAGGGAGGCGATTAACGCCGTCGTCAGCGTCAAACTTCCGGAAACCGAGTTGGAGGGGCAGACCAAGTCAAAGCTCGGCAATCCCGAAGTGGGTCCGGCGGTTTACAGGGTCGTTTCCGAAAAGCTGACTTATTATTTCGAGGAAAATCCCGAAACCGCCCAAATCATAGTTTCCAAATCAATCAATTCACAAGCGGCGCGGGACGCGGCGCGCAAAGCGATGGAAGCCAAGCGCAAATCGGTGGCCGACGGGGTGAACCTGCCGGGGAAATTAGCCGACTGTTATAACAAAGAGGTGGCGAAAACCGAGATATATATAGTCGAGGGCGATTCGGCGGGCGGTTCGGCGAAGCAGGGGAGGAACAGCGAGTTTCAAGCCATACTGCCGCTTTGGGGAAAAATGCTCAACGTGGAGAAGGCGCGGGTAGACCGCGTTTATGACAACGAAAAACTCATTCCCGTCGTAAAGGCGCTCGGAACGGGGATAGGCGAGGATTTCGATTTGGAAAAACTGCGTTACGGCCGGGTGGTTATCATGGCGGACGCGGACGTGGACGGTTCGCACATAAGGACGCTTTTGCTGACTTTCTTTTTCCGTTTTATGCGCCCGCTTATCGAAAAAGGGTATGTCTATATAGCCCAGCCGCCTTTGTATAACGTGTACGTCAAGGGCAAGCCCTCGACGGCGAAGTACGCCTTCAGCGACGAGGAACGCGACGTTTTCATAAGGGGTTTTGAAAACGACGACAAGGGGAAAATCGAGATTCAAAGATATAAGGGCTTGGGCGAAATGGACGCCGAACAGCTTTGGGAAACGACGATGAACCCCGCCACCCGAACCATGAAGCGGGTCGAAATGGTCGACGCGGCGAGCGCGGACGAGACCTTTTCCATGCTGATGGGCGACAAAGTGGAGCCGCGCCGCGATTTTATAGAAAAGAACGCGCGTTATGTGGACGTTGTGAATTTGGACATTTAAACACGAGGTACGCCGATATGAATTCTCCCCGAAGAAACGAAGAAAACATTGAAAAAATGAAAAAATCCGGAAAGGTCTACCACGAGAACGACGAGGATATAAGCCGTGAAAAGCGTGAAAAAAACGCAAACGACGGCTACCCGGGAGAAACGCCTTTGGCGGCCGCGCGCAAAGTCGCGGCGGTGTGTTGCGGCGGTTTTTGGCTTTTTTCCGCGGCCGGTATGCTGTTCGGGGTGGATTTCCGCGCCATGTCGCCGTTTTTGTTTTTTTCGCTGGCGGCGGTGGCTTTCCTTAATTTGCCCGCGTTTTGGGTAAAAAGAAAATACGCCGACTTCGTTATATGCGTCATAGCGGGAACGGTCTGCGCGGCGGTGGGGTTAAGCCTTATGACGGCGGGGAAGGCGGAGGCGCCGCCCTCGGGAGTTTAACATGCTTTGTATAAATTATGACGTAACGCTTAAGGAAATTGAAACGGCGTACAACGCTTTTTGGAGAAAATACGGCATAAGGAAGACAATCCTTATGACGGCGGTTTACGCCGTCGGGCTCGCGCTTTTCATAAACCTGATAATTAAAGACGGCTCCAATATGCCGGCGTGGGCGGGAGCGGCGATTGCGGCGGGCATGCTGTTCGCGATGTGGCTCAGACCCGCAAGGGCGCGGAAAAAGCTGATAGCCGCGCTGGAACAGATGTACGAGGAAAAGTATACCGCTTGGTTCGACGACGAGAAAATCGAGATAGAAACGGTGATAATGGACGGCGCCGAAGACGGTGAAAAAACGGACAAAACCTCAATCAACATAGCCACCGAGGAATTATACGCGGCGGAAAGGCGGGAAATGTTCGTGCTGTTCGTGAACCGCGCGCTGATTTACGCGTTTCCGAAACGGTGCCTGACCGACGAACAGTTGGACGGGTTAAGAAAATATTTCGAGGACAAAGGTATATAAACGAAGAAAGGGCGCGGCTTTAACGCCGATACTTGTTCATGATTGACATTAAATTTTTACGCAATAACCCCGACGCGGTAAAAGAGAACATAAAAAAGAAATTCCAAGACGAAAAGCTGCCTTTGGTCGACGAGGTTATCGGATTGGACAAACGGCTTCGCGCCGCCAAGGGCGAAGGGGACGAGTTGCGCGCCGAGGGCAACGCCGCCGCCAAAGAAATCGGCGCGTTAATGGCGAAAGGCGAGAAGGAAGAGGCGGAAAGAAAAAAAGCAAAGGTTTCAAATTATAAAAAGCGGGTCGCCGCGCTGGAAGAGACCGAACGCGCCCTTGAGGCGGAGATACGCGGGATTATGCTGAAAATTCCGCAGATAATAGCGGACGACGCGCCTTTGGGGAAAGACGATTCCGAAAACGTCGAGGTCGCCCGTTACGGGGATATGAAGGCGCCGGATTTTGAAATCCCCTACCACGTCGAAATCATGGAACGCCTTAACGGAATAGACGTCGAAAGCGCGCGGAAAACCTCGGGCGCGGGTTTTTATTACCTTAAGGGCGACGTGGCGCGGCTCCATTCCGCGATAATTTCATACGCGCGGGATTTTATGATAAACAAGGGATTTACTTATTATATCCCGCCTTTTATGATAAGGGGCGACGTCGTTTCCGGAGTAATGAGTTTCGCTGAAATGGAAAACATGATGTATAAGATAGAAGGCGAGGATTTGTATTTAATCGGCACCTCCGAACATTCCATGGTCGGCAGGTTTATCGGCGCCGTGCTGAACGAGGAAGAACTGCCGCAGACGCTTACCAGCTACTCGCCTTGCTTTCGCAAGGAAGTGGGCGCCCACGGGATAGAAGAGCGCGGCGTTTATCGCATACATCAGTTTGAAAAGCAAGAAATGGTGGTTATCTGCGCCCCCGAGGAAAGCGCGGGATGGTTTGTGAAAATGTACGGGTACACGGTGGAGTTTTTCCTTTCTTTGAATATCCCGGTCCGCGTTTTGGAATGTTGTTCGGGGGATTTGGCGGATTTAAAGGTCAAAAGCGTCGACGTGGAGGCTTTCAGCCCCCGGCGGAAGGATTTTTTCGAGGTGGGGAGCTGTTCAAATTTGGGGGACGCGCAGGCGCGGCGCTTGGGGATAAGGGTTCGTTCGGCGGGCGGGCTGAAGATTGTCCCGCACACGCTTAACAATACCGTCGCCGCGCCGCCGAGGATGTTAATCGCGTTTTTGGAAAACAACCTCGCCGCCGACGGGAGCGTCGGCGTGCCCGAACCGCTTAGGGCGTACATGGGAGGAAAAGGAAAGATTTGTTAAAAACAGTCGGTTTAACCAAGAGATACAAAAAGTTCCCCGTCTTAAAAGGGGTGAACATAAATATCGAGAAAGGCGAGGTTTACGGTTTTCTCGGAAAAAACGGCTGCGGGAAAACCACGACCATGAACATTATCTGCGACATTATCCCCAAAGACGGCGGAGAGGTAATATTCGCCCCGTCGAGCGGACGCCGCAAAATCGGTTATCTTACCGAATCGCCGGCTTTGCACGGCTTTATGAACGGTTATGAATACCTTAAATATATCGCCGCCTGCGCGGATTATAAGGGCGACGTGAACGGGCGGATACGCGAGGTTTTGGATTTGACGGGGATGCTCGAGGGGGCGAACCGCCGCGTTAAAGGTTATTCACGCGGGATGAACCAGCGCCTCGGGATTGCCGCCGCGATTTTCGACAATCCGGAACTGCTCATACTCGACGAGCCGACGAGCGCGCTCGACCCGGAGGGGCGCGCCGAGGTCGTGAGGGTTATACAAAGGCTTAAAGCCGCGGGGACGACGATTATTCTTTGTACGCACATCATTTCCGACGCGGAGCGGGTCGCCGATAAGGTCGGGATTATGCTGGACGGCGTAATAGCGGAGGAAGGGTATGTCGAGGATATTATCCGAAAATACCAAGGCGGGTTTTCGCGGATAACCGTGAAGTTCGCCGACCCGGATACCCGAACGGCCGCTTTAATGCGGGAAATTCCGCTTGTAACCGCAAGCTCGTATAACGAAAGGACGGGAACGGTCGACCTCGATTCCGAAAACGCGGATACGCTTTACGACGCCTTGCTCCCTTGGATGGCGCAAAACAAAATCCGCTTTACGGAATTTATGGTCAAAAGGGCGAATTTGGAGGATGTTTATTTCGCGGTGGCGGGAGGTAAGCGGGCATGAGCTTCGTTCAGATTAAAGCGGGGATAATAAAGGAATTTTTGTTTTTTTGGCGCGGCTTTCGCTTTGGCGGCGCGTTTATCGCGTTTACCGCGTCCGCGTTGCTTTTCGGCGGTTCGATGGGCGGCAGTTATAATTTGACCATGGAATATCACCTTCGGTTAACCGTGGCGTCGAACATCGGGTTTCTTACCGCCATGATACTGCTTTACGGGGCGGCGGGGCGCGAACAGAAAAAGCGTTCGATTATCATACCGCAAACGGCGGGGCTTACCCCGGCGGGGTACGTCTTGCCGAAGTTTATTTTATACCCGCCTTTGATGTTCGCGTTAAACGTGTTTGCGGCGTTTTTGATTAACTTTTACTGCCGTTTAAGCTCCGGCGCGGCGCTGCCCGTCGGCGTCGTCGCGGTTACCGGGGCGTTGGCGGGGATGCTGACAATGTATTATATCTGCCTGTTTTTGTTTTTCGGTATAAGCACCGCGTCCCCCGCGATTTCCATTTTGCTTGTTATGGTGTCGGATGCTTTAATGAACTCATTTGCGGAAGAGTTGAATATTGACAAATATTTTCCGCACACTTTGAACGGTTTTATATTGAAAGCGGTCAACGACCACGCGTACGGCGTGAAACCGTTAAGCGGCGAGGTCTCGGCGGCGGCGGCCACGGTCGCGATAACGGCGTCCCTTTGCGTGGTGTTTATGTTGCTGGCGCTGTTCGTGATAACGGCGAGGAGGGTTGACAACACCGCCGACGAGGTTTATTGACCGTTATGGGTATTTTGAAGCCGCTGTTTCGCCTCGGCGTTCTGTCAGCCGCGTTTTTGCTTTTGTTCGCGATGACGTCGGCGGCTGTCGTTTTGGTTTCGGCGGGGTTGTTGGCCATACCCGTCGCGCTGGCGGTAATGACGGGGGTTTTCACGAGCGTCGCTTCCGATTTGTCGCCGCCGTCGATGCTTTTGGCGGGGATTTCATGCTTAAGCGCGGGGCTGGCTTTGGCTCTCGCGGTAATCGTCCTTTTTCCGAAACAGACGAAAATTTTTAAGAAAAAACCATGATAAAACGTATAATAAAAAAAAGCGTTGATAACAAAAAAAGGTTTTTCGCCGTTTTGCTGGCCGTTTCGGCAATATCGGGAACGGGGGCCTATTTGGCGCGAAACGGTTTCGGCGGTTCCTCGGTTTATCGCGCGGAGCTTTTTTACGCCGCCCCTCCCCGGGTGAGCGTGAACACGGCGGGCATACCGGTCGAGATGTTCGCGTGGAACGGCGACAGCATAAAAATCGAGTGTTCGGCGGAACTGCCGCTGATAATACTGGAGGACGAGGGGGAAATAACAATCAGCCAGGACGACGGGTTCGCCGTGTCGGTTTTCACGCTTGAGGTTTTGCGCTACCGCATTAAAATATGGTTGCCGGAACGGCGCGATTTCACCGAGATAAACGTAACGAGCGCGGGCGGCGACGTCGGTATAGACGCGCGGGGTTTGTTCGTCCGCCGCATTTCGGTAACCGCGAAAAACGGCGGGATAAGGATAGGCGCGGCTGATTCCATACTGCTGTTAAACACCGAGACGGGGAACGTGGACGTGGATTATGATTATTTTTTACTGCCCACCCTGATTGAAACGGTATCGGGGGACGTCAGGCTGTCCCTGCCCGATTATTCCTCCGTCAGCCTTGAGTATTCCACCGACGCCGGAAAATTCGCCTCGTCTTTCTTCCCAGGGGAATTTGACGGTTACGCCGGTTCGGTTTTCGCGGCGAGGGGGAACTATCCGAAAAGGCTGAACGTTTCCACGAAAAGCGGCGACCTTGTCATAGAGGAAAAAACCGCCCGCATGGTTCTGTGAAGTTCTTAAAAGCCGCGGCAAATCCGAACGTCCGCCGACCCGTAACGGTTTGAGTGGGAGAAATTAAGATGTTATCGGTAATTGTCCCCGCCTTTAACGAGGGCGGGAATATCGCCGCCGCCGCCGGGGCGGTGAGCGGGATTTTAACCGAAAACGGCGTCGATTTTGAGATAATTTTTATCGACGACGGTTCGGCGGACGACACGTGGGAGTATATCGAGAAAGCGCGCGCCGCCGACAAAAGGATAAGGGGCGTGAGGTTTTCGCGCAATTTCGGGAAAGAGGGAGCCGTTTTTGCGGGGCTGTCCCGCGCCGGGGGCGCCTGCGCCGTCGTGATTGACTGCGATTTGCAGCACCCGCCCGAGCTTATCCCCGAAATGTACGCCTTATGGGAGCAAGGGGCGGAGGTTGTGGAAGCGCGGAAGTCGAGCCGGGGGAAAGAAAGCCTTATATACAAAATCTTCGCGAAAACGTTTTACAGAATTATGAAGTCTTCGTCGGAATTGGACCTTGACGGGGCGAGCGACTTCAAACTGCTTGACAGAAAGGTTATCGACGCGCTGAACGCCCTGCCGGAGCGGCTGACGTTTTTCCGCGCGCTTTCGGCGTGGGTGGGTTTTAAAACCGCGAGGGTGGAATTTGACGTCAAGCCGCGCGTTTCGGGAAAAACCAAATGGAGTTTTAAAAAGCTGTTTAGGTTCGCCGTTTCGAGCGTTACGGGGTTCACCGGCCTGCCCATGCAGCTTATGACGGCGGCGGGCTTGGTATTTTTGGCGTTTGCCGCGGCGCTGGGCGTTCAAACGCTTGTAAAGTTCTTTTCGGGCGAGGCCGCCGCGGGGTTTTCCACCGTCATATTGCTGCTGTTGTTAATCGGCTCGCTTTTAATGCTCGGGCTGGGGATAATAGGCTATTATTTAAGCAAGATTTATGAGGAAATAAAGTTTCGCCCGCGGTATATAATTGAAAAGGAAACCAAAACAGACGATGAAAATTAAACCGAAAAACCCGTTCCCCGCCGTATTGAAATTCTTTAAAACCGAACGGCAGATTTGGCTTTCGTTCGCCGTTTCCTATGTGATAATGCTGGGAGCCTACATGGTTTTCGGCGTCTATCCCATATACAAAAATTCGGTGCTTTCCCTTGATTTGAACGCGCAATACGCTTATTATTTCGCTTATATGAAAGACGTTTTGGCGGGGGACGCGAGCCTGTTTTATTCGTGGAGCCGCAACCTGTCGGGGGAGTTCGTGGGGATTATCGGGTATTATCTGTTCAGCCCGTTTAACTTTCTCGTGTGGATTTTCCCCCTTTCCCACCTTACCGAAGGCTTGTTGCTGATGATAATTACGAAAATCGGGTTTATCGGCGTTACGATGTCGGTGTATCTGAGCAAAGGGCGCGGCTTTTCAAAAACGGCGACGGTCTTGTTCAGCGTGATGTACGCGCTGACTTCATACAACGTCGTCCAAACCATGAACCCGATGTGGCTCGACGGGGTTATGGCGCTGCCTCTTGTCGTAATGGGGATAGAATCGCTTTTGCGCGAGGGGAGGTATAAGCTGTTTATATTCTCGCTGGTTTACTCGTTCGTTACCTGCTTTTACATAGGGTATATGATAGGGATTTTCGCCGCGCTGTACTTTGTCTATTACGCTTTTTCGTCGCGTCGCGCGAACGCGGGAAACGCGGTTCTCATACTGAAGCGGGGGGGGCTGTTCGCGGTGTGCGCCGTTATAGCCGCCTTGTGTTCCTGTTTTATTCTCATGCCCGTTTTATCGTCGCTTTCAATGGGGAAACTCGATTTCGCCGTCGGGCTGTTCTCGGAAGGGTATGAATTCAAAATGGACGACAATTTCTCGATTGTCGAAATGTCGCGGAAGCTGTTCCCGAACAGCTACGACACCGTGAAAATGAGCGGGCTGCCTTTCCTTTACTGCGGAACGGTTACGCTGCTTATGCTGCCCGCCTATTTCTTCTGCCCGAGGATACGCCGCGCCCGCCGCGTAAGCGGCGCGGTTTTGATTGCCGCGCTGGCGGTCTGTATGTATGTGGTCCCGTTCGATATGTTCTGGCACGGGGGGCAGGTTCCCAACTGGCTTCCTTACCGGTATTCCTTTATGCTGTGCTTTTTGTTCCTGTCTTTCGGCGGGGAGGCGTTCGAGCGGATAAAGAAGGTTTCGCGCAAGACAATCGGGATAACCGCGCTGTTTCTCGCCGCGTTGCTGGTTTATTGGGAGCGGGCCGACACTTTCGTCCCGGATTTGGGGAACGGCAGGGACGTGTTTGACAGGTTCGCGGTAATCCTCCCCGCTTTCGCCATACTTATGGTCATGTCCGCGTTTTTGATTCTCGCCAGGGACGGATTTAAGAAAGGGAAGGCGGCAAGTGTCGCGCTCGCCGTTTTGGTAGGCGCGGAACTGTTTTACAATACGGCTTTCAGCGTATATAAGCAGCACGTTGACATCACCTATTCAACGCGTGAATCGTTTAACGGCGTCATTCTCCCGACGAGGGAGGCGGCGGATAGGATTCAAGCGGAGGACAAGGGCTTTTACCGCATGGAGAAAACCTATTTCCGTTCGGCGAACGACCCCATGGCGTTGGGTATGAAAGGCGTGACCCACAGCTCCAGTCTGCTTAACGACGACGTTATCTCCCTGTTGAAATCGTTGGGTTATTCCTCGCGGAGCCACGCCTCGAGGTATTCGGGGGCGACGCCGCTCACCGACGACCTGCTCGGTTTTAAATACGTGCTGTCCTGTTTGGACGACGACAGGCGCAACATCCGAACCGCGGACGACATCACCGTGACCGAGAACGAGGACGTTATGCCGATAGCCTATCTTGTCAGCCCCGAAACCGAATACGTCAGTTATGACGGCGACGACGTGTTTTTTAACCAAAGCCGCCTGCTTTCGGCGATGCTCGGCCGCGCCGAGGATGAAACCGCGGATTATTTCAAAGAAATCCAAATAGACGACATAAGGACCGTGAACCTTGATTACGGCAAAAGAGAAAAAAATTATGACTGCTATACGAAAAGGGACGAGAAAAGCGAGGCGTACGTCGAGTTTGTCTTGACGGCCGACGACGACGGGAACTTCTATATGTACCTGCCGAGCGAGTATGAGCGGAAGTGCGACTTATTCGTCAATAACGTCTCGAAAGGCGCGTATTTTGAAACCGACAACCATCATATAAAAAATTTGGGTTATTTTTATCGGGGCGATACCATTACGGTGAAGCTGAAGCTCCAAAAAGACAAGGTTTTTTTTAAGAAAGAGCTTTTTACGCGGTTGGACGAGGAACTGTTGAAAACCGACATAGCCGAGCTCCGCGAAATGAACGCGAACACGAGTTTCGAGGCGTTGAGCGATACGCGGCTGAGGATAACCGCGGATTACGGGCTGGACAGCCTGCTGTTCGTGTCCGTTCCGAAAGAGCCCGGATGGACGGTAAAGGTTGACGGGAAGAATGTTGCGGTTAAAAAAATCGCGGGCGGATTGACGGGGGTTGACGTTCCGGCGGGGCGGCACGTCGTCGAAATGAGCTTTTTCCCGGGGAAACTGCCCGAAGGGATAGGCTTGACCGCTTTCGGGATAAGCCTGTATATTCTGCTTAGTTCGCTCATGTTCGGGAAATCGGTCAAACGAAAAGGGAAAATCGCGGCGCGGGACGATTATGACGGGTATGACGCGGATTACACGGACTATAACGGGGACGACGACGAATTTAACTTCGACGCTTTGTTTGAGGCGCCCGACATTCCGGCGGAACCCGAAACGCTAAAAGAGCCGGAGTCGTTTGAGGAGCCGGAATTATCGGTCGGGTCCGAAACGGGGGAAACGGAGGGGAAAGAAGATGCTGCTGACGGTTGACGCGGGGAACACAAACACCGTAATCGCGGTTTTCAAAGAGGAAAAGGCCGTTTTTGTCTCGAGGGTAAACACCGACGCGGCAAGGATGGCGGACCAGTACGCGATAATATTCCGCGATATCTTGAAACTTTATGAAACCGATATAAACGGGATTGACGGCGCGATAATTTCGTCCGTCGTGCCGCCGGCGACGCGGCAGATTATCGCCGCGGCGAAGATGCTGCTCGGCATAGACGCCTTGGTGGTTGGGCCCGGATTGAAAACGGGGCTGAACATAAGGATAGACGAGCCGTCGTCGTTGGGCGCGGATTTGGTGTGCGGGGCCGTCGCGGCGAAGGCGCTTTACCCCGCGCCTTGCGTCGCGGTCGATTTGGGAACCGTTACGAAGGTTATGGCGCTGGATAAGGACGGCGCGTTAATCGGCGGCGTCCTCGCGCCCGGCGTGGGTATCAGCTTCGAGGCGATGGCGGGGAAAACCGCGCTTTTGCCGCTTGTCGGGGCGGAGCGGGTTGAAAGGGTGATAGGAACCAACACGGCGGACAGCATAAGGGCGGGAATACTCATAGGCGCGGCTTGTATGCTCGACGGGCTGATTGAACGCTTCGAAGCGGAACTCGGCGACTGTTCGGCCGTCGCCACGGGCGGTTTTTCGGAGATAATCGCGCCGTATTGCAAACGGAAAATCACGGTGAACAAAAACCTCGTTTCGGAGGGGATGAGGATAATATACGAAAAGAACGGATACAGCCGTTCAAATTAAAAATGCTTTGCGTTTTGAATTTAAGCGGGTTTTTGAAAGGCGTTACACCCGGTGTTACGGGGTGGCAGCATATATGAAAGAAGGGTTTTGTCATGGCGAAAGAAAAAAAGGGCGGGGCGATTTCCAAAAAAACGCTCGCGCTGGTTCAAACGGCAATCCTCGCGGCGCTTATGCTTATTCTCAATTTTACGGGGATAGGGTATTTTAAAATCGGCGTTTTTTCGCTGACCGTTATGATGGCTCCCGTTATAATCGGCGCGATTACGGTCGGGAAGACGGCGGGCGCGGTATTGGGGGCGGTGTTTGGCTTAACGGTGATATTACTGCCGGAAACGCAGCTTTTTATGAGCGTTAACCTGCCGCTTACGATAATGCTGTGCGTCGGGTTAAGGGGCTTGCTGTTGGGATTTTTATGCGGTTTGACGTTCGAGGGGTTTAAAAAAATCGATAAGACGCGGTTATGGTCGTTTATAGCGACGGGGCTGCTCGCCTCGCTGCTGAACACGGTTATAACCATAGGCGGGATAGCCTTGATTTTCGGCTCGAACCCGACGGTTCTGGAGGCGCTCGGCATGAGCGGCTTCGGCAAGATGGAGGTTTTTGCCGCCTTTATGTCTTTAGTGGGCGTTCAGGCGATTATCGAGGCGTTTTTGTGTACGTTTACGGCCGTAACGGTCGCCAAGCCCGTAACGGTCTATATAAATAAAAATTAAACATAAGGCGCAAATGAACTTTTTTCAAGCCGTCGCCGAAAGGCTCCCCGAATACAGGGAGCTTATGCGGCGAATACGCGATGAAAGCCCGTCGCCGCGCGCGGTTACGGGTCTTTCACGCGTGCATAAGGCGCATTTCATAGCGGCGCTGTCATATGAAACGCGGGGAACGCCGCTGTTGGTTTTGACGGAAACCGAAAACGAGGCGATGAGACTGCGCGACGATATAGACGCGTTTTTGCGCGTCGGCGGGGCGAACGGCGGCGCGGCGGCCGTGTACCCGGCGAAGGATTTGAACTTAATCCGCGCCGGCGCCGTTTCGCCCGAATATGAACACCGCCGCCTGGCGATTTTGTCCGAACTGTCGAGGGAGGATTGCTGCCTTTCGGTCGTGGTGGCGTCGCCGGAAGCGGCGGCGCAAACGACGGTTTCACCCGGCGAAATGAGGGAAAGTATAATCCGCGTTAAAAAAGGCGGGGATATAAACAGGGAAACGCTGCTCAAACGGCTGGTTGACAACGGCTATTCGCGGCGCGATATGACGGAGGGGGTCTCGCAGTTTTCGGCGCGGGGCTCGATTATAGATATTTTCCCCGTGAACGGGGACGCGCCCGTGAGAATAGACTTATGGGGCGACACGGCGGAAAAGATAACCCGCTTCGATATTGAAACGCAAAGGAGCGTCGGCGAAATAAACGAGGCGTATATCCCGCCCGCCGCCGAGTTTTCGGCGGGCGCCGCCCTTTTCGACTATGTGGAACGCGTGGCGGTCTGCGAAAGCGTCAACTGCGCCGAACAGTTCCGCGCCGCCGAAGCGCGGTTGAGGGACGATATAGAGGCGGCTCTCGCCGCGCTGAAAGAAGACGGCGGAGACGTCGGCGTTCTCCGTAAAAAATATATGCTTTCAAAATCCGAATACGAGAGCGCCGTTGAAAAACGGGCGGCGGCGTATTTCGGCGCTTTTTCGCGCAATGCCGCCTCCGTAAACGCGAACGCGCTCCAACTGCCTTCTTGGAACGGCGAATACGGGCAGCTGAAAGAAGACCTCGCCGCTTATATAAAAAACAACTATTCCGCGGTAATCTTCGCCGGGACGGAAAAAGCGGCGCGCTCTCTCGCGTTTGACCTGCGGGAGGACGGTTTTATCGCGGATTATTCCGAAAACCCGAAGAAAATCTTCGCGAAGCACATCTATGTGATACGGGGGACGCTGAGCGCGGGTTACGATTATCCGTCGGAAAAGCTCGCCGCGATAACCCATACGGGCGTTTCCGGGAAAACGGGGCGGGTCGCGGAGCAGACGTACAGGCTTCGCGCCAAAAAGAAGAAAAAGTCCGAGGAAATACGCTCGCTTACCGAAATTAACGCGGGGGACTACGTTGTTCACGACAATTATGGAATAGGAATATTCGAGGGCGTTACCAAACTCACGAGCGAAAAGGTCAGCAAGGATTATATAAAAATCCGCTACGCGGGAAAGGACGCGCTGTACGTTCCCGTAACGCAGCTTGATTTTATCGCGCGTTACATAGGGAACGCCGACGCCGCCAATATAAGGCTGTCGAAACTGCGGACGGACAGCTGGCGCAACGCCAAGGCGAAAGCGAAAAAAGCCGCCGCGGAATTGGCGGAGGAGTTAATAGAGCTTTACTCAAAACGCATGAGGAGCAAAGGTCGCGCTTTCGCTCCCGACACCCGCGAGCAGGAGGAATTTGAGAACCGCTTCAGCTACGTTGAAACGGAAGACCAACTCGTCTGCGTCGGGGAAATTAAGCGCGATATGCAAAAAGAGCGGCCGATGGACAGGCTTTTATGCGGGGACGTCGGTTTCGGGAAAACCGAGGTGGCTTTGCGCGGCGCGTTCAAATGCGTTATGGAGGGGGCGCAGTGCGCTTTGCTGTGCCCTACGACGGTGTTGGCTTGGCAGCATTATCGGACGGCGTTGCAGCGCATGGAGGGCTTTCCCGTCAATATCGAGCTGCTTTCGCGGTTCCGTTCGGCGAAAGAGCAAAAGCGGATTCTTGAAAAACTTGAAAGCGGCGTGATAGATTTCGTTATAGGAACCCACAGGCTTGTCGGCAAAGACGTAAGGTTCAAAAACTTGGGGCTGGTGATTATCGACGAGGAACAGCGGTTCGGGGTTTCGCAAAAAGAGAAGCTGAAAGAGGCGTTCGTGGGGACGGACGTGCTCACGCTTTCGGCGACGCCCATTCCGAGGACGCTCAACATGGCTATGTCGGGGATAAGGGATATGAGCGTTATTGAAACGCCGCCCCACGACCGTATGCCCGTTACCACTTATGTGGCGGAGTATGACGAAGGGGTGGTCGCCGGGGCGATTAACAAGGAATTAAGGCGGGCGGGGCAGGTTTATTACGTCCATAACCGCGTGGAAAGCATAGCGTCCCGCGCGGCGAAGATAAGCGAGCTTTGCCCCGAAGCCGTTATCGGCGTCGCCCACGGCAAAATGAACGAGGACGAGCTTTTAAAAGTCTGGCGGCGGCTGCTGGACCGCGAAATTGACGTTCTCGTCTGCACGACGCTGATTGAAACCGGGGTGGACGTCCCCAACGTCAATACGCTGATTGTTGAAAACGCCGACAGGATGGGCTTGGCGCAACTGCACCAGTTAAGGGGCAGGGTGGGCAGAACGAACCGCCGCGCTTACGCTTATTTCACTTTTAAACAAGGGAAGGTTCTTACGGAAATCGCCGAAAAAAGGCTGAACGCCATCCGCGAGTTCACGCGGTTCGGCGCGGGGTTCAAAATCGCGTTGCGCGATTTGGAAATACGCGGGGCGGGCAGCGTTTTGGGGGAAAGCCAGTCGGGGCATATGTCGGCGGTGGGTTATGAAACGTATGTGAAACTTTTGAAGGAAGCCGTCGACGAACTGACCGACGGGGCTTCGGGCGGCGGCGGCGGCGCTCCGACCGTTCCCGCGGGTTGCGTCGTGGACGTCAAAGCCGACGCCTATATCCCCGAAAGCTATATTTCCAATCAGGCGCAGAGGATTTCATGCTATAAAAAAATCGCCGAAATCCGCGACGAAGAATCGGCGCTTGACGTGATTGACGAGCTGACCGACCGTTACGGCGAGATTCCCAAACCCGCCAAAGGGCTGATAGACGCGGCGCGGGTCAGGAACATGGCGGCGGCGCTGGGTATAAGCGAGGTTACGCAAGAGGGGGACGTTTTGATGTTTTATCGCGATGAAAACCGCCCCATGACGCAAGACGACATACATAGGGTGTTCGGCGCTTCGGAAACGTTCGGGGAGCGCGTCGCGCTTAACCTGACGGGCAGGACGGGGCTGTCGCTGAAAACGGTTAAAGGCGAAGGGGTTATGGAGGCGGCGGTTAAGCTGCTGAGGCTGCTGCATAATCCTTTAAAATCGAAACCTTAAACGGTCGCGAAACGCTTGACTTAGGGGAATTTTTGTTATATAATGGAACAAAGCGGCAATTTTGGGAGAAGGAGGGGCGGAATATGAAACCGAACAAAAACGCGAAAACGGCGGATATTGTTTTCGGTATGCTGGTGATAGCGTTGTCGCTGTTCGTCGCGGGGGTGTGTTTGCTGTCGGCGCTGTTTTCCTTTGTCGGGGGTTTATTCGGGAACGGGATAGGCACGGCGGGGTGGATGGTGATTTTCGGTCCGGTATTCGGCGCGGCGTGGGTTTTCGTCGGGATAAAGGCGATTTTACGGGCGGAAAGGAGCGGGCGTTACGAAAAGATTATCGGCGCTTACCCGCGCTATAAAATTTCCGATATTCTCAAAGCCGCGGGAAAGCCGCTGAAAAGTGTTTCCGCCGATTTAAAGACGATGAAGAAGCGCGGCTATTTCGAGGGGATGTCTTTCGACCTCGAAAACAAAGAGTTGGTGTTCGCGCCGAACAGCGAACCGCTCCCTCAGTTGGAGGCGGAGGCGGATTTCGTTTACAAAGAAAACAGGGAACTGCCCGTTCTCGCTTTGGTAACGGCGTTGATAACGGCGCTTACCTTTTCGGCGGGGACGTTCGATATGACGGCGCCCGCGCTGGTAACGGGGGCGTGCGCGTTTTTCCTTATGATGCTGTTTTTCCCCGCGCCGGTGTATTTTACCGAAGTCAAAAGGAAAACGCCCGCCGTGAAAAAACCGTCGGCGACCGGGAACGAGGCGCTTGACGGGGCGCTTTACGCGATTTATGAAAGCAAGAAGGAGTTTATACGCATTTCAACGGTTATAAGCGAGCGGAAAATCCGCGAACCGGTGAAAGAGTTATTAAGGCTTTTGGAAGAAATCGCCGCTTTTATCACGGAGAATCCCGAAAAAGCGAAAAATCTGCGGCAGTTCGTCGGATATTATTTGCCGACGACGGTGAGCTTCCTTAAAACCTACGAGGAGCTGAACGCGAAGCCGGACAAAGGCGGGAACATACTCGCGACGCTTGAGAAAATCGAGGAAGTTACCGGAAAGATGACGGATGTGTTCAAACGGGAATACGACGACCTGTTCAGCGATAAGGCGATGGGCGTTTCGGCGGAAATTTCGGTTATGCAGTCGATAATAAACGAGCATCAAAATAAATTATAACGTAAGGAGTAACCCCCATGGACGAAAACAAAATCGAACTGTCCCTCGACCTCCCGGAAACGCCCGAAGCCCCGGCTTCGCTCGTAACCCGCGACGCTTTCACGGCGGTGGCGGAGGCGGTTAAGCCCGACACGTCGAAGCTCACGGAGGAAGAAAAGCGGATAGTATCCGACTTCGCGCAGAAAATCGACGTCAAGAACTCGGCGCAGATTCTGCAGTACGGCGGGCAGGCGCAGAAGAAAATCTCGTCGTTTTCCGAAGCCGCGCTCGCCAACGTCCGAACCAAGGACATGGACGAAATAGGCGGAATGGTTACGAACTTGATTATGCAGTTAAGGAACTTTGAAATCGAGGACGGCGGCAAAAAACCGGGCCTGTTCAAGAAGCAGCGGGACAAACTCGCCCAGAAAAAGGCGGAGTACGACGTTGTGGAGAAGAACATCGACAAGATTTGCGGCGTTCTTGAGAACCACAAGATGACGCTTATGAAAGACGTGGCGATGCTCGACCAGATGTACGAGAAAAACCTTGACTATTACAAGGAGCTTTCGATGTATATAATCGCGGGTCGGCAGAAGCTGCGGGAAATTATCGAGAGCGAGCTTCCGAAGCTGCAGGAAAAGGCGGTCAAGTCGGGGCTTGCGGAAGACGCGCAGGAGGCCAACTATTTAGCCGATATGTGCAACCGCTTTGACAAAAAGCTGCACGACCTGGAACTCACGAGAATGGTTTCGGTGCAGATGAGCCCGCAGATAAGGCTGGTTCAAAGCACCAACAACATCATGGTCGAGAAAATCCAGTCCTCGCTTGTCAACACAATCCCCCTGTGGAAGAACCAGATGGTCCTCGCCCTCGGAATGGCGCACTCGCAGGCGGCAATCAAGGCGCAAAGGGAAGTTACCGACGTTACCAACCAGTTGCTCCGGAAGAACGCGGATATGCTCAAGCAAAACACAATCGAGGCGGCCAAGGAATCCGAGCGGAGCATTATCGACATTGAAACCCTAAAGCACACCAACCAGTCGCTTATCACCACGCTTGACGAGGTTTTGAGAATCCAGCAGGACGGCAAGGCCAAACGCCGCGAAGCCGAGGCGGAACTCGTTAAAATCGAGGACGAGCTTAAAACAAAGCTGCTTGACATTCGCGACGCGGGCAAACCGCCGGTTATAGAGGCGGAACCGGTTGACGGCGGCGGGCTGACGTTGGAGTAACGGGCGATTACGCAATCACTGCCTTTGCCGTTATGGCAAGGGCAGTGATTTCCTACATTTAGGGGGAATGTTCCACGTGGAACATATATGTCGAAAATGTTTCTTGACTCATACGACATTATAGTAATCGGGGCGGGGCACGCGGGGTGTGAAGCCGCGCTTGCCTCGGCTCGGATTGGCGCAAAGAACGGCGAACCGCTTCGGGTGGCGGCGTTTTGCCTTTCCGCCGACACAATCGCGAATATGCCCTGCAACCCCTGCATCGGCGGAACCGCCAAAGGTCAGCTTGTGGGGGAAATCGACGCGCTCGGCGGCGAAATGGGGCGGGCGGCGGACGCGACGACCATACAATCCCGAACCCTCAACCTTGGGAAAGGGGCGGCGGTTCACTCGCTCCGCGCGCAATGCGACAGGGTGCGGTATCACTTACACATGAAGCGGGTAATGGAGCGACAGCCCAATTTGGAAATCAAGCAGGGGGAAATCGTTGAAATAATCGCCGAGCGCGGGTCGGTCAAGGGGGTAAAGACGCGGCTCGGCGCGGAATACGGCGCGAAAGCCGTCATAATTACAACGGGAACCTACTTGGGCGGGAGAATCCACGTGGGCGAGGCGAGTTACGACGGCGCGGCGGACGGGTTAGCCCCCGCGTTGTTTCTCGCGGAAAACTTAAACCGGCTTGGAATCCGAACCCGCCGCTTCAAGACGGGAACGCCCGCGAGGGTACACAAGCGTTCGATTGACTTTTCCAAAATGGAGGAACAGCGCGGCGACGGAATTATAACGCCGTTTTCCTTTGACGCCGCGATTAAGCCGCAAAATCTTATTATCTGCCACATAACCCACACCAACGAGCGAACCCACGGGGTTATACGCGAGAACCTGAACCGTTCGCCTTTGTATTCGGGGAGGATTAAGGCGACCGGGGCGCGGTATTGTCCGAGCATCGAGGACAAAATAGTGCGGTTTGCGGACAAGGAGCGGCACCAGCTTTTCATTGAACCCATGGGGCTTGACACCGAGGAATACTATTTGCAGGGGCTGTCGAGTTCGCTTCCCGAAGAGGCGCAGCAGCGTCTAATCCGAACAATCGCGGGCTTGGAAAACGCCGAAATTATCCGCCCCGCCTACGCCATAGAGTACGACTGTTGCGACCCGCGGGAATTGTTCCCGACGCTTGAGTTCAAGGGGGTAAGGGGGCTGTACGGGGCGGGGCAGTTCAACGGGACGTCGGGGTACGAGGAAGCGGCGGCGCAGGGGTTGATCGCGGGAATCAACGCGGCTTTGGCGTTGCTTGGGGAAAAACCCTACATTCCCGACAGGACGACGTCATATATCGGGGTAATGGTTGACGATTTGGCGACAAAGGGGGTTGACGAGCCTTACCGAATGATGACTTCCCGCGCCGAGCACCGAATGAGCATAAGGCAGGACAACGCCCCGGAGCGGTTATGCGAAACGGGGTACGGGATAGGCTTATTGGAAAAGCCGCGATATGCCGTGTTCAAAGAACAACAGGCGATTATCGAAGCCGAAATTTCGCGGTTAAGGCAAACGACAATCAAGCCCTCCCCCGAATTAAACGCCTTTCTCGCCGAGAACAATTCCGCTCCGATAAACCAACCCATCCGTCTTTACGAACTGCTCAAACGCCCGAACATCGGTTACGCCGAGCTTATGGAATTCGACGGCGGCGCGCCGATTATCGAAAGCAACATCGCCGAAAAAATCGGAATAAACATAAAGTACGAGGGGTATATCAAGGTACAGGAAGAGAAAATCCGTTCCATGCGCGAGCTTGAGGAGAGAACCCTACCGCCTGATTTGGACTATTCCGCGATAAAAGGGCTGCGTTTGGAGGCGCGGGAAAAGCTGAACCTTCACAAACCGCTGAACGTCGGGCAGGCGAGCAGGATTCCGGGGGTCAACCCCGCGGACGTTTCGGTGCTGTTGATATGGTTAGCAAACAAGTAACAAGTAACAATTAAGGTGCCACACATGACCGAAGCTTTTTTTCAAGACAACCGCGACACACTCAACCGCCTAACCGCGTTTATGCTTGCCTACAACCAAAAGGTGAACCTCACGCGAATCACCGAACCCGCCGACATTCGGGAAAAGCACTATCTCGACTCGATTTTGCCGCTGACAATATATAATGTTCCACGTGGAACAATAACACTTGATGTAGGCAGCGGCGCGGGGTTTCCGGGAATACCGATGAAGCTTTTCCGTCCCGATTTAGAAATAACCCTGCTTGATTCGGCGAAAAAGCGAACCGACTATCTTGCGGCGGCATTGCGTGAAATCGGGGTGAACTGCGCGGTTATAACGGGCAGGAGCGAGGAACTCGCCCACGACGGCGAATTGCGCGAGGGGTTCGGGTTGGTAACGGCGCGCGCCGTCGCTAACCTTCCCGCGTTATGCGAATACTGCCTGCCTTTTGTGAAGGTTGGCGGGGTTTTTCTCGCGATGAAAGGCGAGAACAGCGAAGCGGCTTCGGCGAAGGGCGCGGCGAAGTTATTGGGGGGGGAAATCGCGGAGGTGAAAGAATACGCGCTTACGGGCGGCGACAGGAGAAGCCTTGCGGTTATAAGAAAAACCTCGCAAACGCCTGCAAATTACCCGCGAAAGCGCGTGAATATCATAAAGAACCCGCTGGGAGCGTTTTAACGGGGCAGGTATAAGTTCGGGTTTAAAATCGCGTTGCCCTGCCTTACCTCGAAGTGCAGGTGCGGCCCCGTCGAATAGCCGGTGGAACCGACGTTCGCGATTTGCTGCCCTTGGGTAACGTATTCCCCCTCGCCCACGTACCGTACGCTGCAATGGGCGTAAAGCGTCCTCAGACCGCTGTCGTGCTGTATGATAATCGTATCCCCGTAGCCGTAATACCCCGACCTTGAAAGAATAACCGTACCGCTCCCCCCCGCGAAAATCGGCGCGCCGTAACCGACCCCCGCTATATCGATACCCGTGTGGCTGCGCCCCCAAGAAGAATCCCACCCGTAATTGCAGGTAATGCGCCCGCCGTTTAACGGCCAGATAAACTTCCCGTATTCGGCGTCGGCGATTTTCACATGACCCGTCGGCATCGGCTTTGTCCCGTTGTAAACGATTTTCGTAACCGGGGCGGACACGGTGGTAATCCGCGTGGGCGTACGGCTGATTTCAACCCCGTTAACGTACGCGACGCGCGCCACGACGTGATTTACGCCGTCCGCGCCTTTTTGCGTGGTGTTTGTCGAACCCACGTAAAGCGTGGAGTCGTTGCGGTATTCGGTTTCAAAGGGAACGGTTTGCTCGTATTCCTCCGTTCGGGAAATGCTGACGGGAAGATACGGAACCTCGACGTTCTTGCGGATTTGGTCGCCCACATAAAGCCCCTTTTCCGAAAAACCGGGGTTAAGCCGCTCAACCTCTTCCATTGTCATATCCAAAATGTCGCAAATCAGAAGATGGCTGTCCCCCGACTCGACGGTATAATAAGCCGCCTCTTCTTTCGTTACGGTAATCATCTTGATGATATCCCGCGGGTCCACTATGCTTTCGGCGAGGTATAAATCCTGTTTTTCCCATTCGATGTCGTTTATAAACGAAACCTCTTCGTCGGGATTGTCGCTCCGGTAAACGTTAAGCAACCTTTTCAGCGTCCGGTCTATCTCGGAATTATCCATTACCGCCCCGTAAAACACGCCGTCAATATAAAACCCGTAAGCCTGCTCCAAATTGAAATCGGAAATCCGCAAAATAGCGTTCGCCACTTGAAATTCCGTAAGTTTCTCGCTCGTTTCTATTCTCTCCACGGAAAACTCGGGGAGCACCTCGATAACCTTATCGCTTTCGAAATAGTTTACGCGTTGGCGCACAAGCGCTTCCGCGTCGAGGAAAACCTGTTCGTTTTCCACATAACCGAGGAATTTCCCGTTTACCGTCAGTTTGAGCGCGTAAGTCGCGGAAGTCGCGTCGGTAACGACGTTAAAAAGGAAAACAACGCTTATGATGGGAGCCGCGTAATTGAAGGCCGTTACCGCCAACCCTTGCTTTCCGAACACGAACCTCCCGAAATTTATGAAGAACGCGCCGAGCGCCCCGAACAGGCCTTTCTTCCGCTTTCCTTTTTTTATGTCCCTTAACATCCTGCAGAAACTCATCCACAGTTTAACGAAAGGGCTCGCGACAAAAACGCCGATATACTGAAAAACGGCGAGCGCCTTAAACCTCAGCTTGACCGACTTGTCCCATAAAAATTTGGCGAAAAGCCCCAAGAATTCCCAAAAGTTCCTGACAATGTAAAGGAACGCGATTACCGCCGCCTCGCCAAGCCTCTGCAGAAACAAAAGCGGCAGCTCCGCCATTTTTTTACCGATTTTTTTCATCATAGACACGGTTCCTTTTCCTTAATTATTACAAAACGGTTACAATTATTACAAAAAAGCTACAAAACCCATTATACCATTAAAGTTAAAATTACGCAAGCGTTTTTATCGGAAAAATTTCGGGGAAAATCTTGGCAAATCTTGGCGCCGCTCCGCCGAATTTTCCTTGACATCGCGTAAACGTTATGGTAGAATGAACGCGAGGGATATCCTTAACGATACTTCGCGGATGAAAAAAGGAGACTTGTGATGAAAAAACGGATTTTCAGCCTGTTTATGGCGTTTGTTACGGCGATAACGGTTATCGCCGCCCCCGAAAGCGCGCTTGCCGTCAAAATACGGACGGTTTTCGCCGCGGAAAGCGGCGCGGCCGTCGATGAAACCGTTGGTTCCGAGCGGGCTTTCAGGCTCCCGTGGGGGGGCGGCGGCGTCGTTGACGCGACGCTTGCCGCCAAAAGCGCGAACTCGCTGGTTTACGCGGTGAAGAGCGACGCCCTGTCGTCTTATAAAGACTTTTATCCCGTCGGCGCGTCGGAAAACACAAGGGCTAAGGAAATAGCGGCGGAGTTCGAAAAGATGTACGCCCTTGTTTCCACGCCGGGTCGTTCCTCCTACTACGCCAAGCCCTACGACGTGGACGGCAGCGGGAAGGTCGTTATCCTCCTGTGCGACGTCGCGGGGGACGGGAAAGAATCGGGCGGTACGAGCGGGGGCTATGTTTCGGGTCTTTTCAACGCCGGCGATTTTACGAACGTGAACAAAGCGGCTATGGTGTATGTGGACGTTTCGCCCAACCAAGGCTACAGCCAGCTTAAAAGCAACCCCAAGGCGTTTTACTCGACGCTCATGCACGAATACGCGCACCTTCTGTCGTTTTCCTGCGTTTATACGCACAGGCAGACGGGCAAACCCGGAACCAATCAAAAAGACGTGTTCGCGGAGGAGGCGTTCGCGGAGCTTGCCGCCTATCTGTATTCCGGTCAGTTCGGCACGGGTAAGCTCTCGGCGTTTTTCACCAACCAGTTTCAGCCCCGTTACAGCTTTCTCGACTGGCAGAACAGCGGCGTATACGCCCAGGCGAGTTACGGCGCGGCGGTTCTTCTCGCGCTTGCCTATTACAACCACGGGGGGAATATCAACAACTTTTTAACCGACGCGCGCAGCGGCCCGAACGATTCTTTCATAGCGTGGGGCGACCACTACGTCGGCGCGTCCGCGCCCAGTTCGACCTTTGACAATTTCGACAAGCTGTTCAACCAATTCGCGCTGGATACTTACGTTTGCGACCCCTCGGGGAGAGGGCCGCACATCAAGAACGTGAGCTTTAATTCCTGGAATTTGATTGACCTGTATAACCAACCGGTGTTGAAGCCGGGCGAGGACTTTTATTTCTCTTATCGGCAGGCGCCTTATATGCCGCAGTATTTTGTGCGCCCGCGTTGGGGCACGCAGCTTTCGGCGGATACGAACGCCGTTAGGATAACGCTGACGGACGCCGACGCCAATTCGCGCTTTTATGTGGTGTACCCGCGCGAGCCCTTCTCGGGGTTCGGCGAAACCGCGGGCCGCGCCTACACGGAGCTTGTCCCCGGCAGGGCGACGACCGTTCCCGTCGGTCAAGGCAATAAGTTCGCCGTGGTCGCCGTCAACTTCATCGACGGTTATACCCACGCCGTAATCAATTATACCGCCGTGAAGGACGCGAGCTACCCGTTCGTTGACCTGCAAGCGCCTGACGTGAGGAATTTGAAGGTCTCGCACGCGAAGGACAACGTTTCGGTCTCGTGGGACGCGCCCGCGTCCGTCCCCGCCGGGTTGAAGCTGACGTCTTATGAAGTGTATCGCGGCGACGTTCTGATAGGCACGGTAAGCTCGACAGCCTCCTCCCGCACCGATTCTTACTCAAACCTAAAGGTCGGCGACCGTTACGAGTACACCGTAAAAGCGGTGGCGCAACTGACGGCGGACGCTTCCGTAAAGATTACAAGCCCCGGCGTGAAGGTCGCGTTTGAACTGCTGCCGATATCGGTGGCGCCGCCCGAAAACGTCGCCGCCGAGCTTGCGGCCGACGCGAAAAGCGTTAAGATAAGCTGGGAAAAAGCCGTTTTTGAATACGGTCCCGCCGTCCGCCGGGCCGCGCCTTCCGGGTATGAGATATACCGCAACGACGAACTGATTTACACCGCCGGCTCGTCCCGCTCCGATTACACGGACAAAACCGTCGAACCCGGCAAAAGCTACGCCTATAAAATCCGTTCCAAATATACGTCGGGCGGCGAAACCGTCTACTCAAAATTCACCGCTTCGGTAAAAGCCGCCGCCCCCGCCGTCCGCACGGTTACCTTCAACCCGAACGGCGGAACGCTTTCGGTCGACGCCAAGACAAAAAAGCTTAACAATAACGAAGCCGTGGGAACCTTGCCCGCGCCGACGCGCAAAGGCCACACGTTCCAAGGTTGGTACACGTCTAAGACGGGCGGCACGAAAATCACTTCCTCGACTAAAATCACCGCCGACAAAACCTATTACGCGAGGTGGAAAATCAATTCCCACACCGTGAAGTTCGACCCGAACGGCGGAACGGTTTCGACCGCGAGCAAAAAGCGCGACTATAACGCCGAGATAGGTTCCCTGCCCAAGCCCAAGCTTTCGGGGTACGCTTTCATGGGCTGGTACACGTCTAAGACGGGCGGAACGAAAATCACGACCGAGACCAAGGTTACCGCCGACAAAACCTATTACGCGAGGTGGGAGAAAAAGCCCGCCCGTCCCGGAAGCCCAAAAGCCGCCGCCAAATCCGAATCCAAGATAACGGTATCATGGAAAAAGGTCAGCGGCGCGGACGGGTATGAAGTGTACAGGGCGACTTCAAAAGACGGGGAGTACGCGAGGGTTAAGCGGATTACCAAAGGCTCGACGGTCAGTTGGGGCGACACGGGGCTGAAATCGAATAAAACGTATTATTACAAAATAAGGTCGTATAAAACCGTTGACGGAAAGCGGGTTTACAGCAGTTATACGGCGGTTAAGTCGGCTAAGACGAAAAGTTAACGCGGCAATTGGGCGTGAAACGCGGAATTGCCGTAACGGTACGCGGCCGCCGTCGGCGGCGCCGCCGACGTTGGAAACCCTATTACCGTTTTTAAACGGGGAGCAGTAAAAAGAACGACGGTCAAAGCAAAACCGGGGGCGATTGAAGTCGCCCCCGGTTTGTCGGTTTAAAGCACGGCCGCTTCACCCCGTTTTTTCAGCCACCAAGACCGTTATCCCGGTAAACGCGTTTAACCATTTATACGACGAAACCGATATTCTTTTCTTGTCGTCCCTAAAATCAATCGTATATAGCTTCGCGTTGTCGAAAACCATGTATTTCTTAATTATCAAAGGTTCGCCGCATTCCAAAACCAACTTCACCCCGTCGCACGGCGTCAGCGAAAGCCACTCGAACTGAAACCAATGGTCGCAACCCTTTTCGATAAATTCGGTTTCAATCGTTAAGAAAGGGTGGCGGTACAGTTCTTTCGGAATATCGTACACAAGTTTATACGCGTCCTTCCCGCCGACCTTATCTTTGTCGGAGTATGTTTTCTTAAACGGTATCGGAACGTCGCCGCCCTCGGGGCAAATAATCTTTCTCGATATTATCTCCGTGGCTTCGTCCTCGAAAAACAAAGGTATCGACTCGTATTTGTCTTGGATTTTGTAAATTTTGTACGATATTCCGCACAGCGACTTCACCACGCCGGACTCGTCATCTTTCCTGACGTTCACGTTCAGCGTCAAGTCCGATTTAAAATTGGTATCGAACATTTTCAAGCATCTGTCTATTTGATGATTGAAGTATTGTTTGATATCCGGATATTGCTCCATCCGATTGTCGGAAGGCTTCAAGATTGCCGCCAACGCTTCCCTCTTCTCGTTTTCGTTAAGCCTTGGCTGCTTATCCAAATCTTTCGCGTTTTCTTTCGGCGGAAACCTCACCGTTAAATAACGGGTCAAAAATATGCCGGTCAAGCCAAAAATACCCGTTATCAAAGCCACGATAACCGTGTCGCCCATAACAGACCTCCTCGAAAACTGTATCGCGGCCGCGCAACCGCACCGCGCGGGACGGCTATTTCCCGTGTTTCCTCGGAACGGAAACATAGTAGTCAAGCGCTTTTTTGAATTCGGCTCGAGAAAATTCCGGCCATAGCAGGTCGGAAAAATATAATTCCGAATAAACGGTTTGCCACGGCAAAAAATTACTTAAACGCCGATTGTCAAAACCCCCTGTCCTTATGACAAAATCGACGTCGGGAATCCCAACGGTATCCAAGTAATCCGAAAAAACGTCTTCCGTTATATCGTCAACCGAAATTTTATTTTGGACGACGTCGCCCGCCAGTTTTTTAGCGGCCCTCGTTATCTCGTCGCGCCCGCCATAGCCGAGGGCAATTTGGACGCGCAGGTTCCCGCAACGGGCGGTTCGGGCCTCGGCGTCTTCGATGACGGAAAGCGTTTTTTTGTCAAATCGGGTACGTTCGCCGATTACGCGGATTCGGATGCCCTTTTCAAGGCAACGGCTTATTTTTTCGGTAAAAAATTTTTCAAGGAGCCCGAAAATGTGGGTAAGCTCAATTTGCGACCTCTTCCAATTTTCCGTGGAAAAAGCGTACGCGGTCAGATATTTTATCTTGTCGTCCGCGCACCATTCGCAGGCGTTTATGAAAACGTCGGCGCCCTTGTCGTGCCCTTGCCGGGGACTGAGACCGTTCTTTTCGGCCCAGCGCCTGTTGCCGTCCATAATTATCCCGATATGGTCAATGACAGACCTCCCCCGTTCGCGTCAAAATTTCTTGTTTGACGAAAAATCCGCCCGTTCGCGCACAGCTTCCGAGGAGGTTCACCGTTGCGCGAATAACGCATATTCTTCCTCTTTGGTAATCCGCGAAAGCGTAAACGTTCTTCCCCAGCCCTCATGGTCGTAGGTAAGCGTTTGACCGCCCGCCACCGTAATGTAAATCACGCCCTCCGCCGTAGGAAGCGTACCCATTCCGCTTTCGTCCCACATCACGTCGCGCATGTTAATTCTCGGAACGGAAAAAGACATATCGGGCGCATACGCGACATCTTCAGTATTGTAATACTCAAACATTTCCCCGTACGAAGGGTCGTCCAAATATTCGCTGATAACAACGCCCGTTTTTCCCGGCTCGGAACTCGGATTGAGCCAGACGAATATTCCGTGAAGCTCTCCCTCTCTTATCTCGCTGAAATGAAAAACCATCTCGTCGCTTTGGTTAGCCGCGGGCGGTTCGGAAGCCGTCGTTTCCGGCACGAACGCCTCGCCCTCGACGACCCGCGAAAGCGTATAGGTTTCGGTGGTCGTTTTTCCGTCGCTCGCGACGCGCACATCGGTGTAAATAAGTGTTTGACCGCCCGTTACCGTCATGGAAAGCGTGCCGTCCGGCGCGCCGAGAATCACGTTCCCGTCCGCGTCATACCGCGCGCCGCCGGGGTGTTCGGGGTTCATGCCAACCCTGTCGACGGTAACCGAAAAAGATATATCATCCGTATACGCGACGTTGACATGACCGTAATTTTCAAAAAACCTCAACCATATTTCGCCGTTTTGGTAGTACGCGATGACGAAATCGGTTCTGCCGGGTTCGTAATTCGACGGCTTAAGCTCGACAAGCACCCCGAACCCGTCGGCCCTTTGATAACGAAAAGCCATGCTTTGGTCGGCCGACGGCTTTTGCGCGGTCGAAGTTCTGTCCCCCTCGCCGCTTTCTTCGGGTATGTCGGAAGCCGCCGAAGTTCTGTCCTCTTCGCCGCTTTCTTCGGGTATGTCGGAAGCCGCCGACGTCTCGGTTTTTCGCGTGTCGTCCCTTTCGTCGCCGTCGTCGTAACTTCCGTTATCGCCGCCGCAAGCGGCTAAGGCAAACGCCGTTAAAATTGAAAGTACAAGCGTTAAAAATTTCACCGTTTTTTTCATAATTCGCTCCCCCCGCCGTCGGCTTGACGGCGCGCGCGTTCGTATTTGACGAGCAAAGCTGACCCGTACGGGACTCGAACCCATGTTGCCGCCGTGAAAGGGCGGAGTCTTAACCGCTTGACCAACGGGCCATTTTAAAACGTATGGTAGCGGCAGTCGGATTTGAACCAACGACACCCCGGGTATGAACCGAGTGCTCTAGCCAACTGAGCTATGCCGCCCGAACAGCAACCATACGCGTACATTATATCACAAAAAACGCGTTTGTCAAGGAATAAATTTCAGCGCCTTTCGCCGTATTTCTCCCGAACACGCCCGCGTTTTCGCTTTCGGTATTTCCGCGATGCCCCACGCCGTTCGTCAGTTGCCCGGGACGACGTAATACACCCGTTCCTGCGGGTCGGCGTAACCCATTTCGTCGCGCGCCACGCGTTCCATATACTCGCCGAGGTTGTTTTCGGAAGAATACCGTTCAAGCTGTTCGTTCTCGGCTTGAAGGCTTTTAGTCGCCGCCCGCGTTGTTTCGAGCTTTTCCTTTCCCCTCTTGATGTCCACGTTGGTTTGCACGAACGCGTAAAAGGCGTAAATAACCAAAACGGCAATCAACGCCTTTAAAAATATATACCGGGGCTTTCCCGTTTTGGTTTTCAACATTTCCGGCCTCACCTTTCCCGCGCAATTTTCCCCACAGTGGGATTATACCATGTTTTTACCGCGTCTTTCAACATAATCGGGCGTTTTTATGCAAATTCGTGTAAGTTTAATAATTTTGAATATCGGTTTTTGTGCAAGTTTGCCAATAAAACGATTCACGCGTTATTTCAACAACTCGTATAATTCCTGCGCGCCGTCTTTTCCCGCATGCTCCGTTATTTTGAGCACCCTCACCGCAAGAGGGTTATTACCCAGTTTAATTTCAATCTCATCGCCGATTTTCACCTCGTAAGACGCCCGCGCCGCCCTGCCGTTCACCCGGACCCTTTCCGCGTCGCAGGCTTCGTTGGCGACAGTTCTGCGTTTAATCAACCGCGATATTTTTAAATATTTGTCCAACCTCATTATATCAAACCTCCGTTCGCGCAAAATAAAAAGGGCGGAAACCCGCCCTTTGATTCAAGCGTAATCCTGCGGATTCAGTCCGCGACCGCGTCTTTTAAAGCTCTGCCCGCCTTAAAATGGGGAATCTTGGTAGCGGGAATCTTAATCTTCTTTTGAGTTTGCGGATTAACGCCCTCGCGAGCGGCGCGGTCCCGCACCTCAAACGTGCCGAAACCGACCAACTGAACCTTCTCGCCTTTGGCGAGCGTTTCGGTGATGCTCTCAATTACGGCGGTCAACGCCGCGTCCGCATCCTTTTTGGTTGTGCTTGCCTTTTCCGCCACCATGGTGATAAGCTCTGCCTTTGTCATTGTGTAAACCCTCCATAATATTGTTTGATAAGCGGAATGACCGCTTTTATTTAAGGCTGCCGAAACAGCCTTTAATTGCCGACGGCGTCGGCAATTATTCGCTTTATTCTTCGCCTTGCCCCGCAATTCTTCGCTCCGCCCCGCAAGCCGCCCCGCAAGCCGCCCAAACTCCCTAAATCGCATTATAAACTTATTTAGCGAGATTGTCAAGGCTTTTTCGCTATCTTTTTTTAAAAACCTTTTCTCGCGGCTACAAAAATTTCTTGAGTTTTCTCGACAACACCCCTATCGGAAGCCCCATTACGTTGTAAAAATCGCCGGTTATCCCTTTGACAAGCAACATTCCCGCGCCTTGAATCCCGTAAGCGCCCGCCTTGTCAAAGGGCTCGCCCGTTTGGATATAAGCCGACGTCTCCTCGTCGGAAAGCGGGAAGAACTCCACTTCCGTTTTGCGGTAAAAGGTTTCCTCTATGCCGCCGCGCGTTACCGAAACGCCGGTATACACGTAATGCCGCCGCCCGGAAAGCGTTTTCAGCATATTGAAGGCGTCGTCCTTATCCGCGGGTTTCCCCAAAACGGCGCCGCCGCATACCACCACGGTATCCGCCCCGATAATTATGCCGTCCGGATATTTTTCGAGCGCCTCGCGCGCTTTCCGCCGCGCCAAGGTCATAACCGTTTCCTCGGGCGGCGCGTTTTCGGGCGCGACCTCCCCTTTTTCGGGGGGGACGACCTTGAACGTAAAACCCGCCGCTCGAAGGAGTTCACGCCGGCGGGGCGATTTACTCGCGAGAATTATCATGGCCGCTCCTGTTCGCGAAAGCCTTTTTGTAATTTTCGACGCCCTGACTTTAACGAATATACCATATTCCGCGATAATTGTCAACCTTCAAACGCCTTGACTTGCCGGGCAAGGCGTGATATAATATAGCAAACCCCGCCGCCGTTCAAAAAAGCCGAACGCCGGCGGGCGCGATACAAAAACAGGGTTGACGAGGAGGCGGCATATTATGAAAATGAGCCGATTGCTGGGGTTAAGGTTTAAAGAAACGCCCGCGGACTGCCGGATACAAAGCCATATTTTCATGACGCGCGGCGGGTATATAAAGAACGTCGGCAACGGGATTTTTTCATTGTTTACGCCGGCGAGGCGCGTCGCCCGGAAGATAGAGAATATCATAAGGGAAGAAATGGACCGCGCGGGCGGTCAGGAGGTGTTGCTGCCCGTGGCCATGCCCGCCGCGCTCTGGAAGGAGTCCGGCCGTTTCGACGGCGTGAAAAGCGAGCTTGTGCGTTTCAAAGACCGCGGCGGCAACGACATGGTATTGGGGATGACCCATGAGGAGGCCGTCGTGCATTTGGCGCGCAATACGGCGCGGTCATACGCCGATTATCCTTTCATGGTCTATCAAATACAAACGAAATTCCGCGACGAGCCGCGCGCACGGGGGGGGCTAATCCGCGCGAGGGAATTTACGATGAAAGACGCCTATTCTTTCCACACATCGCAAGAAGACCTCGAGGAATATTATCGGCGCTGCCACGGCGCCTATGAGCGGATTTTTTCCCGCGTTGGAATCCCGGAGGTGATTTCCGTCCGGTCGGACCCCGGAATGATGGGGGGGGAAATCGCGCACGAGTTCATGCTCCTCGCGGACGTCGGCGAGGATACGGTCGTTCTTTGCGGCGAGTGCGACTTTCGCTCCAACATGGAAACCGCCGAGTGCGTGGTCGAAAACGAAGGGGGGGCGGCGACCGCCGCGCTCGAACGCGCCGAAACGCCCGGCGTCAAGTCGATTGCCGACGTTTGTTCGTTTTTTTCAATTACGGCGGCACAAACGTGCAAGGCGGTCTTGTATCGCAAAGGCGAAAGCGGCGAACCGGTTATCGTTTTCATCAGGGGAGATTTGGAAGTCAACGAAACGAAGGTGCGGAACTTTTTGAAAGAGGACGTCCGCCCCGATACGGAAAGCGCGCCCGGCGGCGGTATCGCCCCCGGATTCGTCGGGCCGGTCGGCTTGCGGGCGAAAGCCGCCGTTTTATACGACCGCTCTTTGCTCGGGGGGCGCGGTATGGTGTGCGGAGCCAATGAAACGGGATATCATTACGCGGGGTTCGCCCCGGAACGCGACCTGCCGGGCGCGCCGGTATTCCGCGATTTCGCCAAAACCCGCGAAGGCGCGTTATGCCCCGTTTGCGGCAAGCGGTCGATAACCGTTCGCAACGGTATAGAAGTCGGTAATATCTTTCAGCTCGGCACGAAATACACCGCTTCCATGAATATGCAGTACGTCGACGCGAACGGCGCGCCGCAATATCCCGTCATGGGCTGCTACGGGATAGGCGTCGGGCGGCTCGCCGCGTCGGTATGCGAGGTCAGGAGGGACGGGTACGGGCCGATTTGGCCCATGTCGATAGCGCCTTGGCAAGTGCATATTTGCGCCATTCACGCCGACGCCGCCGAAGTATCGGAGAGGGCGTCGAAGCTGTACGCCGATTTGCTTGAGGCGGGCGTCGAGGTTTTGTTGGACGACAGGGCCGTCAGCGCGGGCGTCATGTTCTCCGACGCCGACCTGCTCGGCGTGCCCGTCAGGGTAACGGTCAGCCCGAAGACGTGCGCCCGCGGCGTTATCGAAGTTTCCGCCCGCGACAAGTCGTTTTCAAACGACGTCGCCTCGACAGACGCCGTGAAATATCTGAAAGATTTGGTGCGTTCCATGCTGATACGGTTAGCCGTTTAAAAACGGCGGGCGGTATGAATTACAGCGCAATCCGCAAAGCGGGGCGAAGATGTTTATTTAGCGCCGCGCATTAAAGCGTCGATAACTCCCGTGAACGCAAACTTATTGGTTTTCCTGTTTAAAAACCCAAACAGCTCCGCCCCCTCATAATCAACCGAAGTCACACCGTTATCCCAAAGGAAACAGCGAAACCCCTTGCTATTGGCGTAAGACACGTAATACTCCGCCCAAGCGGCTCTCGCCGACGCGTTGTTTTTGTGAACCACGCCGAATTCACCGATTATGACGGGAACACCTTTAGCTATAAACTTGTCGTAAGCGGGTTGGAGCGCGTCTTGAATAGCCTTTGTGTCCGCGGAATTTGAGGCGGACCATTTTGTCGTGCTGCCGGAATCGGGGTCGTAGCAGAACGTGTAGGGGACATACGCGTGAATGGAAACAATAAGTTTGTTCGCCGCCGTGTCTTTGGGTAAAACCAAGCCGTTTACGGCGGTGGCCGTAGTCGAAGCCCCGTAGGTGGTAATCATTAAAAAGCGTTTGTCGTTGTTGCCGCCGCTCTTCCTTACCGCGTCGACGAAAACAGGGTAATATCTGTTCAGAATCTCGCGTTGCTTTGCGGTTCCGCCGCTCCATTCCTCCTTGCTGCCTATTACCCTCGGCTCGTTCAAACCTTCAAAAATCAATTTTTCATCGTAAGTCTTAAAATTGTCCGCAATTTGTTCCCATATTTTCCTGTAAGCGTTTAACGATTCGGTTATTTGCGCCTCCGTGCCGTCAAACCTAAGCCTGTCTGTTTTTCCGTAACCGTGGTATTCTTCATGGTGGATATTCAGAATAACATACATATCGTTGGCGACGGCGTAATCAACAACCTCCGTAACCCTCGCCATCCAGTCCGCGCGAATGGTGTAATTAGGCGCGCCGCCCGCCGCTTTAAACCAAGACACGGGAATTCTGACAGCGCTAAACCCCGCGGCTTTAACCGCGTCAATGTTCGCTTTTGTGACAGCGGGGTTGCTCCACGCCGTTTCAAGTTTGGCTACGCTCAAGTCGGAAGACATCCAACCCTCGCCGAAGTCGGTCGCGTCAAGCGAGTTGCCCAAATTCCAGCCTATCTTTATTTCCGAAACCAATTTTTCCGCGGTTATGTCCCTGAACGCCCGCGGACCGGACAAAACGTCAGACCGCGCCCCCGTATAGGTTTTGCCGTCCACCTTTTTATACGCCGTTACGCGGAAATAATGAGTTTTGTTCTCGTCGAGTTTTTTCGACGTATAGCTTGTTTGCGAACCGTCCTTGACATTTTTCAACAGTTTATACTCGCCGTCTTTTTCCGTCGAATGGTAAATCTTGTATCCGCCGACCGAACCCGCGGATTTTTTCCAAGAAATGGTGAATTTTTGCCCGCTTCGGGTAATTTCGGAAACCGTAGTTTTCGCGGGGACAATGTTGAAGGTTTTGCTTGCCGTCCCCGTGTAGTTACCTTTGCCCGTGATTTTCACCGACGCTTTCCCGATGTTCTTGTTATTGCCGTACGAAAGCGTGTAGTCCGTCCCCGATTTAAGCGTCTTGCTCCCGTCTTTGACCGTGACGCTCGGTTTGAGCGCCTTGCCCGTGTAGGATTGGTCGGAGATTTTCGAGATTGAAAGGGACGAAATCTTTTTCGTCGCCGCCCCCGCCGTAATTCCCGGGATTGTGGTTACCGCGATAACCATCGCCAAAACCGCGCTTAACAGTTTCTTTTTCATTGACATTATCCGCCTTTCACAAAAGTTTCATGTATTATAACATATTTTCAAAACAAATTCCATTAGTATAATATACATAGTTTTGGCGCTTTTTTTTTTTTGTATATATTGCACAATAACACGGTAACAAGGCGGTTTATTCAATGTCGACCTCGAACCAAAATGTGCTGCCTTTGCCGACGTCCGATTCGACGCCGTAATTGCCTCCGTGCGTTTCAATAATTTTCTTCACAATAGACAGCCCCAATCCCGTGCCGGTAACGGCGCGCTTGTGGTTTTTGCCGCTTTTATAATACCTGTCCCATATAAAAGGCAAATCGTCCTTCGCTATTCCTTCGCCGTTGTCTGTAACGCTTATTCGCGCATGATTCTTTGAAAGCGTCTGCGAAATTGTGATTAAGCGGCTGTCGTCGGAATAATTCACGGCATTGACCAACAGATTATAAAACGCTCTGCCGATTTTAGTTTCATCCGCGTTTACGTAAACGTCGCCGTCGTAATTAAACACAATCTTAAAGCCGTCGCTTTTTAACAGTTTCTGAACACGTTCCGCGGTTTCCCCGATGCTGCGGGTGAGATTAAAGCGCGCGGCGGTCATACGTTCTATGTCGCTTTCCAACTTCGATATGTCTAATACGTCGTTGACAAGCGAAGTCAGCCGCCGCGTTTCGTCCATAACAACCCGCGTCTGCTCCGGCGTGATTTCATCGGGAACAATAAGGAAAATGAGCGAAGATGTGATAATACCGATTGCGGCGTTCATGCTGATGATTGTGCTTGTTACCGATTTGATACAGACGCTGATTAACGGCAATCAGTTTCAAGACGCTG
>JAIRWC010000038.1 GCA_031253495.1 Oscillospiraceae bacterium
CGGAGCCACCAACCGGACCAGGGACTAACCATCCTCGCTCTGTCGTAATCGTCGCGTATAAAATACGCTCCGCTTGGTCTGTCGCTTAGCTGCCCGCTGTCGCCGAAGTATTTCACCACTTCTTCAAGGCTTAACAGGAAGATATAATCTTCGGTGTCTTTCCCGCCCGACGTGCCGTACCACGGATTGTCCTTGTTTTTTACTTTTGTCTTTACGACCCGCGCTTTGTCCGATTTGCCGAACGAGTTATAAAATTCACCGTTTAGATAAGCGCATAAGTCGCAGGTTTCCCATGTCGCGCTTTGGTCGCTATACGCCCTTTTTTCTATTACTGTATCGGTGAGGATTAAGGCTTTGCCGTCCTTCACGTCCAGCACTCGCCAGTCATATTCGCCGAATTTGATTGTGCTTCCTTTTTTCACGGTTGCCGTTCCCGATGTCTTTTTCGACTTAACCGCCGAGTTCGCGCCGGTATAATTCTTTCCGCTCACGGTTTTGTACGCCCTTACGCGGAAATAGTACGTCGTTCCGGAATCCAGCGCCTTAGTGGTGAATGTCGTGGTTGACGCGCCCTTCACGGTTTTGAGCAGTTTGTAATCGCCGCTTTTGCTCTCGGAATAATACACCTTGTACCCCGTGACAAGAACCCGAAACCTTATCCCATTTAAGCGTGATTTTTTGCTTGCTTTCCGTAATTGACGAAATCGCCGCTTTTTTCGGCACGATTTTGAACGTCACGGTCTTGCTCCCCGAATAGTCGCCTTTGCCCGTGATTTTCACCGACGCTTTCCCGATGTTCTTGTTCTTGCCGTACGAAAGCGTGTAGTCCGTCCCCGATTTAAGCGTCTTGCTCCCGTCTTTGACCGTAACGCCCGGTTTGAGCGACTTCCCCGTGTAGGCTTGGTCGGAGATTTTCGAGATTGAAAGGGACGAAATCTTTTTCGCCGCCGCGCCCGCCGTAATCCCCGGAATTGCGGTTACCGCGATAACCATCGCCATGAATGTGCTTAACAGTTTCTTTTTCATTGACATTATCCGCCTTTCACAAAAGTTTCACTTATTATAACATTTTTTCGCGGGGATGTCTATTCGTATAATACACATAGTTTTGGCACCTTTTTTTTTTTTGTATATATTGCACAAAGGGTGGCAGTTCGACAAATCCCGCCGCTTGACATTCACGCAAAATTATGGTACACTGCAAAATGCGGGCGGACGACAGCGTCGTCAACGCGGAATCGCCATATGTGAAAATTAAGGGGTATGCCGGTATGACTGAAAAACAAGCGCAAAAGACTTTTGAAAAATATAACCCCGCGAGCAAAGCGGTCCGCTGTCCGAACGGGCGGGCGCCCGTTCGCAAATTGCTGGATATTTACGCGCGAGCCGCAATCAATCTTTATGGAATTATCTCCCGAAAAGAGCTTGCCGACATATTCAACAGCCAGAACGACGACCGGACAAGCGCCGACGAGGTGTTTTCCCTGCTTCTTCCTCTTGTGATAAAAAGCAAAAGACCGCGGTATTGCTTTTATAAGGATTATATCGTTCACTATTGGGCGTTTGACGATTTTGATTATGCCGATTATTGGCTGTGGGAGCAGAGCGATAAGCCCAGGTTTATCCCGGAAAAAGAAGAATTTTTGAAGTTTGAAAACCAATATTACGAGAGTGAATCGCAAGAAGCTTACTGGGAAAAGCTGTGGACGTTCATTGTAAAAGAATGGTCGGGTAATATTGAGCGTTATCGTTTTTTTAATGAGATAAAAGAGCTTTCGGCTTATAATTTCGAGCTTCGGGAAATCAGCGATTTGATTGACGAATACGGATTAATTTTCAAAAACGAAAAATCGACGCAAAATTTCTTTAATTTGCTTATGAACGCGCGGAATAATACCCGTTTATGGGCAAACAAGGGCTATTCTCCGAAAGAGTTGGTTGCGATTATGGAAAAGGAACGCCCCAAAGAGGCGCCCGTTGAAATGGTTATACATCAAAATAAAAAAGTGGGCCCCAACGAGCCTTGCCCCTGCGGCAGCGGAAAAAAATACAAGAAATGCTGCCGCTTAACCGAAGAATCGGGAACGGCGCGGCTTTCTCGCAGCGAGTGCGGGCTGTTCTACGTAACTTGGTATAGGTTGCTTGATTATATAAATCGCAAATTGGATGTGGTCGATTATAAATTCAGCTTAAAATATCCCGATTTTCACGATGAAACCCTGCTTTATAAAATACGCGAGCGATTGTGGGAAGAACCGAAGTTAATCAGCGAATTTATCGACGAGAATAGCGGCAAGCTTTCCGATGAAGAAGCCGGTCTTTTGCGGTCCTGGGAGAAGCATCATATAAAACAGATGTTTTTCGTGGTGGATTATAAGCCGGAATATGCCGTTTTGCTCGGCAATGACGGAAAAAAAAGGGACGTACTTTACGGCGTGAAAGGTATGACCAGCTCCATTGCGGACACAATGCGGCGGGAATTGCCCATCCAGCTTGAGACGGTGTTGCTTCCGTTCAAAGATATAATCATCTACGACAGCTTTATGAGCTCCATGCCCGTCAGCTTTGCCGCCGGCGCGAAGAGAGCGTTTGGCGAGATGTATGAAGCGGCGCTTGCGCATGGGATTATCACCCGTTTAGGGTAATGACAGGCGGGAATAACGCTTCGCCCCCGTAACTTTACGCGGCAGTTCCGCATGAAATGTGGAATTGCCGTATGTTGTTCTTGACTTGCGGCGGGAAAACATGATATAATTTGACGGCGGGGGAATTTTGCCCGAACAAGTTTGACCGGGAGGGGAATTATGCGTATGACGGGCGCGGACATACTTTTGGAATGTCTGCTTGAACAAGGCGCGGATACGGTTTTCGGGTATCCGGGCGGCGCGGTTTTGAACATTTACGACAGCCTTTATAAATATAAGGATAAAATCCGCCATATCATCACCTCCCACGAACAGCACGCGGGACACGCCGCCGACGGTTACGCGCGGGCCACGGGGAAAACCGGGGTCGTTCTCGCGACGAGCGGTCCGGGCGCGACGAATTTGGTTACGGCAATCGCGACGGCGCAAATGGATTCAATCCCGCTTGTGGCGGTTACGGGGAACGTCAACCTTGACCTTCTCGGGTTAGACAGTTTTCAAGAGGTGGATATAACGGGGATAACCATGCCCGTTACAAAGCATAATTTCCTCGTCCGCGACGCCGGGGATTTGGCCGGCACGGTGCGCGAGGCGTTTTTTATCGCCGGCGACGGGCGAAAAGGCGCCGTCCTTATCGACATACCTAAGGACGTTACGGCGGCGTTCGCCGACTATGAACCCGCCGAAAACGGTTACCGCGCCGCAAACGCGTTGAAAAAACGGGAAAATCCCGATTTGGAACGGCAAATTAAAGAAGCCGCCGAGCTTCTCCGCGTTTGTGAACGCCCTTATATTTACACCGGCGGCGGGGTGATTTCGGCAGGCGCGGAAAAAGAATTGGCGCTGTTCGCGCGGATTATCGACGCCCCGGTGTCAAGCTCGCTTATGGGGCAGGGGTGCTTTGACCAAACCGATTCCCGCTATATCGGGATGCTCGGTATGCACGGAACCAAGGCGGCGGCTGAAACGGTGCGTCATTGCGATTTGTTCGTCGCGCTCGGAACGCGCTTTTCCGACAGGGTAACGGGCGATAAGACGGTTTTCGCCAAAGGCGCGAAAATTCTGCACATTGACATCGACGAGGCGGAACACGGGAAAAACGTTACCCCGCATATTGAGGTTCGGGGCGACTTGAAGGAAATTTTAGCAAGGTTCAATAAAATGCTCCCCCGCCGTCATAACGGCGATTGGAACAAAAAGGCGAAGCGGCTCCATTCTGTCCACTCGGCGAAACAAAAGGGAACCGTCGAGTTCCCCGTAACCCCGCAAGCGGTTATAACCGAGCTTGACCGCCTTACCGACGGAGAGGCGATAATCACCACGGAGGTGGGGCAAAACCAGATGTGGGCGGCGATGTATTACCGCTACAAGACGCCGAGGAGCTTTATTTCGTCGGGCGGATTGGGAACAATGGGGTTCGGGTTGGGCGCGGCAATCGGCGCGAAAATAGGTAAACCTGAAAAGGTTGTCGTAAATATAGCGGGCGACGGCTCTTTCGGGATGAACATGAACGAGCTGATTACTTTGGCCGAACATAACATCCCCGTAATCGAGCTTGTTTTGAATAATTCCGTACTCGGAATGGTTCGGCAATGGCAGAGGCTGTTTTATGGAAAGCGGTTTTCCGAAACCACTCTCGACCGTTCCTTCGATTATATGAAATTGGCCGACGCTTTCGGGATTGCGGCTTTTAAAATCAAGCGGGAAGACGATGTCGAACCCGTCCTCGCGAAAGCGCTGGAAACGGCGAAAAACAGACCGGTTCTCATAGAGTGCGAAATAGACCGCGATTTGAACGTTTTGCCGATGGTTCCGGCGGGAAAGCCGATAACAGACCCCATCATGGAGATTGATTAGTTTGGTGTTGTTTCTCGTTTAATTGCCGTAAACGAAAAAAGAAGGGAACGTGGTAAACCGCGGTTTTCAAAGCCGCGCGGCGAACCACGCGGCGTGTGATATGGAAAAGCAAACGTTTGTTTTAAGAACCGAAAACCGCGTGGACGCGTTGAGGCGCGTCGCGGGGATTTTCAGCAGAAACGGGTGCAATATCGAAACGGTTAACGCCCGCCCGGAAGGAAACGCGTCGGTTATGGAGATTACGGTTTTTTTGAGCGGCGAAAAGGCGCGCGAGTTGAAGAAAGCGCTTAACCGCCTTTACGACGTGATAAGTGTTGACGTCAAAGCAAAATAGGAGTATAATTATGAAAGGCGCGAAATTGCAAATCTTTGATTCCACTTTGCGGGACGGGGCGCAGGGGGAGGGCGTGAGTTTTTCCGTCGCGGACAAACTGAAAATCCTCGGGAAATTGGACGATTTCGGTATAGATTATGTCGAAGCGGGAAACCCGGGGTCAAACCCCAAGGATTTGGAATTTTTCAAAAAAGCCTCCGGTATGGAGTTAAAATCCGTTAAACTCGTTGCGTTCGGCTCAACCAAGCGGAAAAACCTGCTCCCCGGCGACGATGACAACCTTAAAGCATTGATAGAAGCGAATACCGATTGTATCGCGATTTTCGGAAAAAGCCACGATTTTCACGTTGATTGCATATTGCGGGTTACGTTAGAGGAAAATTTGGCGATGATTGGGGAAACGGTGGAATATCTTACAGGGAAAGGCAAAACCGTTTTCTTTGACGCGGAACATTTTTTCGACGGGTATAAATCCAATCAGGTTTACGCTATGCAAACGGTTATAACGGCGGCGGAAAAGGGAGCGAAAGTCGTGGTGCTGTGCGATACAAACGGCGGGTGTTTTCCTGATGAAATCGCTCAAATAACCGAAAAAGTCCGTAAACATATAAAAGTTGACATAGGTATTCACTGCCATAACGACACGGGGTGCGCGGTAGCCAATTCAATCGCCGCCGTAAAAAGCGGGGCGGTCCAAGTGCAGGGAACGTTCGTCGGCATAGGGGAGCGGTGCGGCAATGCCAACCTATCTGTGTTGATACCTAACCTGCAGCTTAAATTGGGATATTCCTGCGTGCCGGAAGAAAGCGCGGGGGAACTCACCGAAACGGCGAACTTCATAGCCGAGGTGGCGAACATCAGGCTTCCGCGGAATCTGCCGTACGTGGGCGGGGCGGCTTTCGCGCATAAGGGCGGGATGCATGCCGACGGGGTGGCGAAGAACCCCGCCACGTTTGAGCACATCGCGCCCGAAACCGTGGGCAACGAGCGGAATTTCCTGCTGTCTGAGGTATCGGGGAGGTCCGCGCTTATATCCAAAATCAAGAAAATCGACCCGAATTTGGATAAAACCGACCCTATCGTCCGAAAATTAACCGACAGGATAAAAGAGCTGGAGCACAAGGGCTATCAGTTTGAAGCGGCGGACGCGAGTTTCGAGTTGCTTGTGCTTAGGGAATTAGGGTGGTTTGCGCCCTATTTTGAAGTCGTTGATTTTAAAATTGTGTCGTCGCTTTCCACGAAGGCGAGCGCGATGATAAAAATTCGCGTGGACGAGAAATACGAGATTTCGGCGGACGAAGGGGACGGTCCCGTCAACGCGATTGACAAGGCTTTGCGGAAAGCGCTTGAGGTGTTTTATCCCGCTTTGGGAAAAGTCAGGCTGACGGATTATAAAGTCAGGATAATCAATTCGGGCGATAATACGGCGGCGGTAACGCGGGTGCTTATCGAAAGCGCCGACGGGGCCGCGAGCTGGACGACGGTCGGCGCGAGCGAGAACATTATCAACGCGAGTATGACCGCGTTGTTGGATTCTTTGGAATATTCGCTGTACATGAACGGGGAGCGCAACTATAACTGAACCGCCGCCCGAATAAAAATCAAGGAGAAAATTATCATGCCGATGACGATGACGCAGAAAATCCTCGCCAAACACGCGGGGGCGGATTCCGTAACCGCCGGGCGGCTGATTAAAGCGAAAGCGGACATGGTGCTCGGCAACGACATAACAAGCCCCGTCGCCGTCAACGAATTTGAGAAAGCGGGTTTTGACAGGGTTTTCGACGCGAAAAAAATCGCTTTGGTCATGGACCATTTCACCCCGAACAAAGACGTCAAGGCGGCGGAACAGTGCAAACAGTGCCGCGAGTTCGCCGTGAAGCACGGTATCGAACACTTCTACGATTCCGGGGATGTCGGGGTGGAACACGCGCTTTTACCCGAAAAAGGCATGGTCGCGCCCGGGGAACTGATTATAGGCGCGGACAGCCATACCTGCACTTACGGGGCGTTGGGCGCGTTCTCGACGGGGGTGGGTTCCACCGATATGGCGGCGGGGATGGCGACGGGCGAGGCGTGGTTCAAGGTTCCCGAAGCCATACGGTTCAACCTGACCGGCAAACTTGGCGAAAACGTTTCCGGAAAGGACGTGATTTTGAGTATTATCGGGCTAATCGGGGTGGACGGCGCGCTTTACAAGTCAATGGAATTCGGCGGGGAAGGAATGGGGAACCTTTCGATTGACGACCGTTTGTGCATGGCGAACATGACCGTCGAGGCGGGCGGGAAAAACGGAATTTTCGAGGTTGACCGCGTTACGCTGGATTACATAAGCGATAAGGTCGAGCGGGATTATGAAATCTTTTCGCCCGATAAAGACGCGGAATACGCCGGGGTTTTCGATATCGATTTAAGCGGGGTGAAACCGACGGTGGCGTTCCCGCATTTGCCGGGCAACACCAAGACGGTCGGCGAAATCGGCGACGTGAAAATAGACCAGGTGGTTATCGGCAGCTGCACGAACGGCAGGCTTTCCGACATGAGGACGGCGGCGGAAATCCTCAAAGGGAAAAAGACGGCGAAAGGCGTAAGGTGCCTCGTTATCCCCGCCACGCAAAAAATCTTCCTCGAGTGTATACGGTTAGGGTACGCCGAAATTTTCACGGAGGCGGGGTGCGTGTTCAACACCCCGACCTGCGGACCGTGTTTGGGCGGGCATACGGGCGTTCTCGCGGCGGGGGAAAGGTGCGTGGCGACCACCAACCGCAATTTCGTGGGGAGAATGGGGCATAAGGACAGCGAGGTTTATCTGGCGGGGCCGGCGGTGGCGGCTTACAGCGCGATTGCCGGAAAAATAAGCGCGGGAGAATAGCAGACCTCCTCGGAAAGCGAGCGGGGTTGCGGAGATTTAAACATGAAAGTAAAAGGTTATGTTCACAAATACGGGGACAATATTGACACCGACGTGATAATCCCCGCGCGATACCTGAACACCTCCGACGTGAAGGAGCTCGCCTCCCGCTGTATGGAGGGCGTCGACGCGGAATTCGCCGGAAAAGTCAGGCGGGGCGACATAATGGCGGGGGGAGCCAATTTCGGGTGCGGAAGCTCCCGCGAACACGCGCCCATTGCCATTAAAGAAAGCGGCGTTTCCTGCGTAATCGCCAAAACGTTCGCGAGGATTTTCTACCGCAACGCCATTAACATAGGCCTGCCTATCCTCGAATGTCCCGAAGCGGCGGAGGAAATACGAAACGGCGACGAGGCGGAAATCGACTTCGACGCCGGAACCGTAACGGATTTAACGTCAGGCAAGCGCTATAAAGCCGAGCCTTTCCCGGACTTTATCAAAGAAATCATAAGTCATGGCGGGCTTTTAAACTCCATTAAGGGGGAAAAACATGAATAAGGCAATCACCGTTATCAAAGGCGACGGAATAGGTCCGGAAATCACCGCGCAGGCGGTTCGCGCGCTTGAAAAAATCGCCGCCAAATTCGGGCATGAGTTTACTTTCGGTTACGCGTTGATGGGCGGTTGCGCGTTGGACGAATACGGCGTCCCTTTGCCCGAGGAAACGATAGATATGTGCCGCGAAAGCGACGCGGTTCTTTTGGGGGCGGTGGGCGGTCCGAAATGGGATTACGGTCCGGGTCATCTGCGCCCGGAAGCGGGGTTGCTCGGTATTCGCGGGGCGCTGGGGCTTTTCGCGAATATTCGCCCCGTCAAGCTGTTCCCCGCGCTGAAAAAATCCTGCCCGCTGAAAGACGCCGCGCAAAAAATAGACATGATAATCGTCCGCGAACTTACAAGCGGCGCGTATTTCGGCGACAGGCGGACCTACACCGACGAAGAGGGTTACAAAACCGCCTACGACACCATGAAGTACAACGATTATGAAATCCGCCGGATTGCCCGCGTGGCGTTCGATTTGGCGCGAAAACGCGGCAAAGGCTTAATCAGCGTGGACAAGGCAAACGTCCTCGATTCCTCGCGGCTGTGGCGGGAAATAGTCAAGGACGTCAGGGCGATGGATTATCTCGACGTGGAATTGTCCGATATGCTCGTGGATAACGCGGCGATGCAGTTAATCCGCAATCCCGCGCAGTTTGACGTAATCGTTACCGAAAACCTTTTCGGGGACATACTCTCCGACGAGGCGAGTATGCTTACGGGTTCGCTGGGTATGTTGCCTTCCGCCAGCCTCGGAAGTTCGGGGTTGGGGTTATACGAGCCCATCCACGGTTCCGCGCCCGACATAGCGGGGACGGATACGGCAAACCCGACGGCGGCCATTCTTTCGGCGGCGATGATGCTGCGTTTTTCGCTGGAAATGGAGAGGGAAGCCGACGAAATCGAAACGGCGGTAACACGCGTGCTTAACCGCGGTTACCGCACGGCGGATATAATATGCAAAAGCGAATTGAGTTCGTGCGAGGTCGTGGGCTGCGAAAAAATGGGCCGGTTAATCGCGGACGAGATAAAATAGACCTCCTCGAAAAACCGTATCGCGGCGGTTTCGCGGGGATTGACAAACGGTGGTTTTAAGTGTATAATGTCCTATATACGAGGGGGTCTGTTACATGGGGCTGTTCAAAAGCTATTCGGAAAAGGAACTCAAGAGAATTGAGCCGCTTAAGCAAAAAACGCTCGAACTGGAAGAAATTTATCGGGGAATGAGCGACAAGGAGCTTAAAGGCCGGACGGAAATCCTGAAAAATCGGCTCTCCGGCGGGGAAACGCTCAACGACGTCCTGCCCGACGCTTTCGCGGTCTGCCGCGAGGCGATGTGGCGCGTGATAGGCATCAAGCCTTACCCCGTCCAGATAGTGGGCGGCATAGTGCTTCATCAAGGGAGGATAGCCGAGATGAAAACGGGCGAGGGCAAAACCTTTGTCGCCGCTTTGCCCGCTTATCTCAACGCGCTCGGCGGCAAGGGCGTGCATATCGTTACGGTGAACGACTATCTCGCCAAATACGGTTCCGACCTTATCGGGCGGGTGTTGCGTTTCCTCGGGCTGACGGTGGGGTTAATCGTGCATGAAAAAGACAACGACGAACGGCGCGAGGCGTATGCCGCCGACGTTACCTACGGAACCAACAACGAGCTGGGGTTCGATTATCTCAGGGACAATATGTGCGTCAGAAAAGCGGACAAGGTTCAAAGGGAATACAGCTTCGCCATAGTCGACGAGGTCGACTCGATTCTCATAGACGAGGCGAGGACGCCGCTGATTATTTCCGGCAGGGGGGATAAGTCGACCGATTTGTACGAGAAGGCGAACAGGTTAGCGAAGGGCTTCTGGGCGGTAAAGGTCGTGGAACTCAACGAAAAGGAGGAACACGACGATTACGAAGGCGATTATATCGTCGACGAAAAGCATAAAACCTCGACGCTTCTGCCGGCGGGCGTAAAAAAAGCGGAACAGTATTTCGGGGTGGAAAACCTCATGGATTCCGAGAACCTTACCATCCTTCACCACGTCAACCAAGCCATTAAGGCGCACGGCGTCATGAAACTCGACGTCGATTACGTGGTTAAAGACGGGGAAATAATAATAGTCGACGAGTTTACCGGGCGGCTGATGCTGGGGCGGCGTTTCAACGAGGGCCTTCATCAGGCCATCGAGGCGAAAGAGGGCGTCAAGGTAAAAAACGAGTCGAAAACGCTCGCCACCATCACTTTCCAGAATTTTTTCCGCCTTTATGAGAAACTTTCGGGAATGACGGGGACGGCCATGACGGAAGAGGCGGAGTTTCGCGGGATATACAGCCTTGACGTGGTTGACATCCCTACGAATATGCCCGTTATACGAACCGACCACAACGACCAGGTATACAAGAACGAAAACGGCAAATTCACCGCCGTCATACGCCAAATCGAGGAATGTCACGCCAAGGGTCAGCCTGTTTTGGTGGGTACCATTTCCATCGAGAAATCGGAATACTTATCCAAACTGCTGAAGAAAAAAGGCATCCGGCACGAAGTCTTAAACGCCAAGCACCACGCGAGGGAGGCGGAAATAGTGGCTCAGGCGGGCAAGAAAAACGCCGTTACAATCGCCACGAACATGGCGGGGCGCGGAACCGACATTATGCTGGGCGGCAACGCGGAATACCTTGCCCGGGCGCAAATGCGGAAGCACGGGATAGAGGAGGAGGTTATATTCGAGGCGACCGGCTTTTCGGAAACGAACGACGCGGAAATCCTTAAGGCGCGCGCCATGTTCAGGGAATTGAACGAGAAATATAAGAGGGAAATCGTTCCCGAGGCGGAAGAGGTGAAGCAGGCGGGCGGGCTGTTCATACTCGGAACCGAAAGGCATGAATCCCGTCGTATAGACAATCAGCTGCGCGGGCGCGCCGGGCGTCAGGGCGACCCCGGGGAAAGCCGTTTTTTCATCTCGCTGGAGGACGACTTAATGCGGCTGTTCGGCGGGGAGCGTATCCAAAGAATGATGGAGGCGCTCCGCGTGGAAGAGGATATGCCCATCCAAAATCGCCTGCTTTCAAAAACGATTGAATCCTCTCAAAGGAAGATTGAGGGGCGCAACTTTTCAATCCGTAAAAACGTGCTGGATTTTGACGACGTTATGTCCCGGCAAAGGACGACCATTTACGAACAGCGCGGCAAGGTTTTAAACGGCGAGGACGTCAGCGAAAACATCAAGCAAATGATAAAAGAAACGGTCCGCGACGTCGTGAACACGTTCTGTCAGGGCGACATAGCGGACGACTGGAACTTAACGGGTCTGCGCGAGAGCTTCGCGGGGATTTTAACCAGACCGCAGGATTTTCACTACACGGCGGCGGAGCTTAACGAGATTACGCGGGGAGAAATCGAAAACGAGCTGATTGACCGCGCCATGGAGATTTACGCGCAAAAGGAGCTGGAGTTCACGCCCGAAACGATGCGCGAGGTGGAACGCGTCATTCTGCTGAAGAACGTCGATACGAAGTGGATGGACCATATCGACGCCATGGCCGATTTGAAACAGGGGATTTACCTGCGCTCGATGGGCGGGCATAAAGACCCCGTGGTGGAATACCGCCACGAGGGCTTCGCGATGTACGACGAAATGATTGCCGCCATTCGCGAGGATACGACGAGAATGGTGCTGACCGTCCGGGTTCAAAAGGAAAGGCCCCCGCAAAGGGAGCGGGTTCTGCGGCCCGACAAGGAGAACGCGGGTTCGAGGGTTCCGGTCGTGAGGAAAGCGGGGGAGAAGGTGGGGGCGAACGACAAATGCCCCTGCGGAAGCGGCAAGAAATACAAAAAATGCTGCGGAATGTAAAATAACGCGGGAACGGCGGTTAGGGGTTGATAGCGTGAAAAGGCTTAAAGCGACGGTAATATCGGCGGCGATAACGCTTGGTTTATGCGTCTGCGACGGCGGCGCGAAATCGGGAACCGCCGAATACACCGAGCCGGAACCGCGCCGTTCGGCGGCGGATATTTGTTAATCCTGCATTTTAACGAATACGACGAATACCGTTACACCCTGTTCGACACGGAGGAATACAAAATCGTATATTCCGAGCCGCTGAAAGGTCGTCCGTACGGCTACGACTGTAAAATTGACGGCAAGACGGGGGAATACTATATGTATTCATACGACCCGGACCAAACGGGCGCGGTTGACGGAGCGTATAAAACCTATTTTTATCCCGACGGGGGCGTTACGAAAGAAGTAAACCGCGACGAACATCGACACGCTGGAAACCGTTTATCTTTTGAACGACGGGGATTTTCCGAAAGACGAATACGCGTATATAATCCCGACAAAATAACCTTGCGCGGCGGGTCGGTTTTTTTCTCAAGGAGTGAAACATGAGCAGTTTTCAAAAAAGGTACGTCAGCCTGAACGGCGGGGCCGCCGTGAAAAAGGTCAAAAAGAACGGGAAACTCACGCTGCGGCAGGGGTTGAAATACGTTTTGTCCGTTATCGGGACGACGTTCCTGACGTTGTTTTTGATAATCGTCATAACCGTCTGTATAGTCGCCGTCGCGCTTACGGTTTACATAACGCAGTTCGCGGAAAGCATGTACGACGTCGATTTAAAAGGCTCGGTGGATTTAAGCCTTTCGAGTTTTATGTACGCCTACGATAAAAACGCGGGCGACTACGTTCAGATTATGCAAATCAGCGCGGACGAAAACCGCATTTGGGTGGATATCGAGGAAATTCCGCAACACGCGATTGACGCCGTTATCGCCATGGAGGACAAGCGATACTTCGCGCACGCGGGCGTCGATTGGTCGCGAACCGTTTCGGCGACGCTCATCACGCTGTTTGAAGACGATATGCAGGGCGGCTCCACCATAACGCAGCAGCTGGTGCGCGACATCACGAAAGACAACAACGTCAACATAGGCAGAAAGCTGCGCGAGATATTCCGCGCGTTAAGCTTAGAGAAAAAATATTCCAAATCCGACATCCTGGAAAGCTACCTTAACAGGATAGCCTTCGACAACACCACCTACGGTATAGGTTCGGCGGCGAGGCACTTTTTCGATAAGGACATCTCCGACGTAACAATAGCGGAAGCGGCCGTTTTGGCGGGCGTAATCCGCTCGCCCGTAAGCTACAGCCCCTATTACGACTTAGACGCGACGCGAAAGCGCCAGGTTGACGCCCTCGAAAAAATGTACGCGCAGGGGTTAATCAGCTATTCGGATTACGATAAGGCGCTCAGCGAAAAGGTAAGGTTCCGCAAGCCGGTGAAGGGCGATTATTTCGGTTATACCGACGAAAGGTACAACGAGTATTACGGGGTTCAGGACGGCGGGGAAGAGAACGGCGGGGAAGAGGATTTATACTTTGAAAACACGGATTGGGAGGATATGCTCGGCGACCCGTATAAATGGGACGGCGATTACGCGGTTACGGTCGACTGGTACGCGGACGCGGCTTTAAAAACGGTGATAGGCGATTTGGCCTCGGAAAAAGGCGTCACGCGGGAAAGCGCCAAAGAGTTGCTGAAACGCGGCGGTTACGGCATCTACCTTAACGTGGATATGGAAATGCAAAGTAAAATCGAAAACGTCTTCCGCGATTGGAGGATTATCCGCAGTTCCGATTTCCCCTATCCCGCCGGAACGGAAGCGAAAGACACGCTGCAGGGCGCTTTCGTGATTATGGACTATAAAGGGCGTGTCGTCGCCCTTGCCGGCGGCGTGGGCGACAAACCCGGAAACGACTGTTACAACCGCGCCATTCAATCCTCCCGCAGTATCGGCTCCACGGTTAAGCCGATTGCCGTTTACGGACCCGCCGTGGAATACAATAAGATTACCTATTCCACCCTGCTTCTCGACACGGCGGGGGAGGTGGACGTCCCCAACGAAACCGACGAGAAGATTCCGTGGCCCCAAAACTATGAAAAGAATTACGGGACGGGGGTATATTATAACGCTTGGTCGGCGGTGATGCACTCGACCAATACCATCTCCGCGAGAACGCTGCAAATGGTCGGGGTGCAAAACTCATACGCCTTTTTGCAGGATAAGCTGGGGGTAACCACGCTTGACCGCGGGAGAAACCTTAACTATTCCTCGCTTGCGACCGGTTCTTTGGATATGAAACTGCACGAGTTGGCGGCGGCGTATCAGATTTACGGGAACGGCGGGGTCTATCACAGCCCGAGCTTATACTCGAAGGTGGAGGACAGCAACGGGAAGATAGTTCTCCGGCGGGAACCCGCGGGTATTCAGGCGGTCGGAAAGGACACCGCGTGGATAGTCAACCGCATGATGAAAAAGGTCGTGGACGGCGGCAGCGGCACCGGTTATTTGGCGGCGCTTGACAATGTCGAGGTCGTGGGCAAAACGGGAACCGCGAACGATATGGCAAACCTGCTTTTCTGCGGGCTGACGCCGGATTATGTCGGCGTCGTGCGGATAGGATTTGACGACAACCGCGAGATTAAATCGCAGGGGATAGACCACTGGCGCGCGATAGCGCGTATTTGGTCGGACGTTATGAAAGAGTGTATCCCAATCGACGAACCGCTTAAATTCACGCCGGAGCCAAGCGTCGTCGAAGCTGATTATTGCACCTATACGGGGCTTATCGCCGGACCGAGATGCCCCTCGGTGAACACGGGGTATTACAAAAAGTCCGATTTGGACGACATATGCGACGACACAAGGCACGACGGCTCTTATATAATCAATCACCCGCAGGAAAGGACGCCTTATTACAAGAACCCGTAATACTGTTCGCCGTTTAAAAACGATGAATCCCCGTTTCTCATTTAACGCGATTAAACGAGAAACAGTATAAGGAGACGGTTTGAATGGATAAGATAGTATGCGCGAATTATGAGGAAATGAGCGCGGTGGCGGCGTACATTATCGCCGAACAGATAAAAAGGAAGCCTGAAAGCGTCGTCGGGTTCGCGACGGGTTCGACCCCGCTGGGCGCTTACAAAAGGCTCGCGGAACTGTATTCGTGCGGGTACGTTGACTTTTCGGGCGTAATCTCGTTTAACCTCGACGAGTATTACCCGATAAAGCGGGATAACAGCCGAAGTTATTTTTCTTTCATGCGCGAGAATTTATTCAAGTATGTGAACATCCGCCCGGAAAACGTCAATATCCCGAACGGCGAGTGCGCCGACCCGGAAAAAGAATGCGCCGATTACGACGGCAGGCTGAAACGCCTCGGCGGAACGGATTTGCAGATACTGGGCGTAGGCAATAACGGGCATATCGGTTTCAACGAACCGCGCGAGGAATTGCCGCTTGCCGCCGGGTTGGTCGACTTAGCCGAAGACACCGTGAAAGCCAACTCGCGGTTTTTTGAAAAGCCCGAAGACGTTCCGAGGCGGGCCATTACGTTGGGGTTGGGCGGGATTTTCTCGTCGAAGCGCGTGCTGGTGCTTGTCAGCGGCGCGGGAAAAGCGGAAATAGTCAAAAAAATGTTTTCGGGGAGCGTTTCGGCGCTGGTTCCCGCGAGCCTTTTAAATCTGCGCGGCGGCGTAACGGTTATCGCCGATAAAGCGGCGGACGGTCGGCTGTAGCCGCCGGCTTTCGCGTCTGCGGAAAAACCGCCGTTTTTTTCGCAAAAGTATTGCATATTCGTTTTAACTGTGATATAATGGTAAATAATACCTTTTTGAAAGGGTGAGTTTGATGCTGTCTTATTTCTCCAAGATGAACAATAAAAAGGGGTTCACGATTATCGAAATGATTGTCGTCATTACGATTATCGGCGTTTTGTCGGCGATTGCGGTGCCTTCGTTCATCAGTTCCCAAAGGAGGAGCGAGGGCAGGAAATCCGGCGATTACGCGCGGAGCTTCTATAACGGGTTGCAGCAGACGCTTGCGTCTTATCTGTCCAAGGACAACACCAATTTCGAGTTTTCGCTCGCCGTGCCTTCGTCGAGTCTGCCGTTTTACAGAACGGTGAAGCGGGTTACCCCCGACAGCTTGTACGGCGATTCTTTCTCCGACAGGTCGGGTGCGTTTTTTCTGTATGCCGAGGTAGGGACGGGTAGCACGGTTTCTTACGCCGACTTGTGCTTCGCGGCGGCCGGGGATTATCGGAGCGGGGGCGACGCCGCCATAAGGGGCGGCACCGTCGGGGATATGTTCGCGGCGTATCCGAAAAGGGCGGTCGCGACCCCGGACGAGGGGTTTAACGACGGCGCGCTTGAAGGGATAATGAACGAGTTGTCCGTTTACTTCAAAACGGCGGACAGCGACGGGTATTTTTACGCGATGTTCGATACGGACTTTCGGGTGTCGATGGTTTATTACTCGCGTTACGCCGACAGGAGCAGGGTCGCGGCGGGTTCCGGCTTGGTGATAACGTCCGGCGGCTGGATTTTCGACAGGGATAACGAAATCGGCGGTTATGTGTTCGGCGCGTACCCGAGGGAATACGGCTATATCAGGAGCCGCCTTTACGACTATCCGGAACGCCAGTGGTTCAACACGACGAACCACTATAACGCCGGCGGCGCCGAGTTGGGGCTTTGAGCGAACTTTGAATTGACGCGCCCTTGAGTGTTTTCAAGGGCGTTTTTGTTAAAGAAAATATGAGCTTTGGGAAAGGACGGTTATAACATGAAAAACCGTAAAAAACTGCTCACAATCCAAAACATAACGTTAATCGCGGTGTTGGGCGCGTTTGCCACCGCCGCGTATTATCTGCTGGAAGTGCCGATTATCCCTTTCGCGCCCCATTTGAAAGTTAATTTCGCCGATATCCCCTCCGTTATCGGGGGGCTTGTGATTTCCCCGCTCGCCGGGTTGTTGGTGCTTGTAATCCGCTGCGCCGCGCATTTATTCAGAACCACGACGGCGGGGATAGGCGAACTTATGGATATATTCGTCGGAACCTCGCTGTTAATGCCGTTCATGTTGGTTTACCGAAAAGCCGCCGCGCGTTTCGGCTTGACCGTTTCATATTCCCTCGCGGCGGCGGCGGGCGCGGCGGGCGCGGTCATAGGCGGAATAATCGGGAACTCGATTTTTTACCCGATTTTCGTTTATTTCGTAATCGGCAAAGAAATTGAAACCTTTAATATCTTTTTAGTCTATCTCGGGGGAACCGTCGTCGCGAACTTGGTGAGGAGCGGCGCGGCTTTTATCGGGTGTCTGCCGTTTTTGCCGCTTATACCGAGGTTTAAAGAAATCATCAGTCGACACAAATAAATTCCTTTATATTTTCAAACATCTTCTCCCCTATTCCCGAAACCTCCGTGATTTCCCGGATGTTCAGAAAATCGCCGCTTTCCTCGCGGTAAGCTATTATCCGTTCCGCGATAACCTCGCCTATTCCCGGCAAACGCCGCAATTCCTCGGAAGAGGCGGTGTTGATGTTGATTTTATCCGCGGAAGAAGACGCCGCCGTTTTCGGCGGCTCGGAGTGAACGACCCTTACGTATTGCGGCTCGTCGCGGGTGAAAACCGCCGTTATTACCGCGCAGGCGACCAAAAACGCCGCGATTGTCAAAATAAAGGGTAAATTTTTTTTCATAATTTTTTTCGTTTCGTTAAAGTTTTATAAAGCCCGGACGATATAATAATTGTAAAGAGGTTTTCAATACGGGCTAACTGTGGCAATTCCGCGTTTCATGCGGAATTACTATATACCGAAAGGAGAATATGCCATGAATATCAGCAAAGTAATCGACACGTCGATGACGAACCACGCCAACATCCCGAAAACGGCGCAGCAGGACACCCAGAAGAAATCGACCACGCTCGCCGCCGATAACGTGGATAAGTACGACGCCAACACCGCCGCCTATAACGCCAATTACAACGCCGCGGCGAACAGGACCGAAAACCTTAACGTGCAGGCGTACAAAGGCGGCGTAAAACAAATCAAGAACGCGCTTTTCCAAGACTACGTCAATTTCAACTTCGGAAAGCAGTCGGGCGTTTCGATAAATCGGTTTTTCGAGGATTTCAGCTTTAACCCTTCGTCGTTCGCGGTGAACGCGTTTAACGCGGCCGAGGCGACGTCCGAGAAACACGCGGATTATTGGAGCGCGGACGCGGTGGCGGAACGTATTTTCACTTTCGCCAAGACGCTGGCGGGGGAAAACGACGAGCTTTTCTCCACTATGAAAAACGCGTTCTTGAAGGGCTTTAAATTAGCCGAAGGCTCAAGGGGCGGAACCGGCAAACTTCCGGATATAAGCTATCAGACCAAAGAAAAGGTTTTGAGCTATTTCGACGACTGGGAAAAGGAAATCAACGGCAAGAAAGCCGCCGCCGCAGGGGAAAGCGCTCCGACCGCCCCCGCCGCAGGGGAAGGCGCTCCGACCGCCCCCGATTCCCGACAATAAAATAACCAAACACGGACGGAAGAAACATAGGAACGTGTAAGCGTTTCCTCGCCATCTCCAAGATTTCCTGCGTTCTTCCTGTGAACGGGGCTGTACTACGGTGCAGCCCTAACCTTTTCGCGTACGGTTTTAACGCGATTAAACGAGAAACAGTATTACGACGGCGCCCGCCCGCTTCTGTCGGGCGCCAGCACTTCAAGCGCCGCGCCTTTGCCGAAAGGGAACAAAACGACGGTAATCCCGCCCCCGACCGCTTTATACACCCGTTTTTGCACACATAACGTCAGCTTCGCGCATTGCAGGTAAAACTCGTCGAACGACCCGCTTTCCTCCTCGCGCCTGCTCCAGATTTTATGGATAATCTCAAAATCATACGCCTCGTATTTGCGCTTTTCCAAAGCCGCCCGCTTTTTCGCGGCCTTTTTCCCCGTTTTCCCCTCAAGAACGAAAACGGCGGCGAACGCGGCGACCAACGCGTTCAACATAACCGCCGCGTAAAGCGGCAGCCCCGGAATAAAGTGCGGAACCAAAAAGAACGCCGCGAACATCACCGCGCAAGCCGCGTAAAACCCCCTCGATTCTTTTTTTGCCGCGCCCTTGCTTCTGAATTTGTTTTTCAGCCGGAAAACCTCGCTTTCGGTAAGCTCCCGCCTGCTCCCCGCTTTTCGGATTTTTTCCGCCAGTTTCGCGGAAACCCTTTCCTCGTCCGTATTGTCGTACTTTATCCTGCCCCATTCGACTTTTTTACCGTCGTATTCCCTGCCTTCCTTAACCTTCATCGCCTTTTCCCCCCGTCGGGCGCGAAATATTCTAAAACCGTTTCGCCGTCAAGGAAAAATAACACCGTGGCCACTCTCTCGCCAACCTCGTCGTATTCGTCTTCATGCACCAAAAAGACCATCCCGCCGCAATCGATATAATAGCTTTCCGTTTGCCGTTTGTTCACCCGGTAACCGCACCACATTTTCTGCGTTACCTCAAATTCATAGGCGGCGTATTTCCCGTTTTCCAACGCGTTCAGCTTGCCTTTCACCAGCTTCTTATGATTTAAGTTCGTGAAAAGAGCAAGCGCGGCCACGGCGGTCATAATAACCAACCATACAACGGCCCCGCCGACGCTGCCATTCATCGCCATTAACGCGGTCGGAAGCAGCGCCAGCGCCAAAACGATTACCACCGCGACTATCGAACTCCACAAAGGCGCCGGCTTGTCGTTATCCGACAATTTCTCCTTAAGCCGATTGCGCTCGTTTTCGGAAAGCTCGAAATGCTTCCCCCTGTTTTGCACCGCCGCCGCAAATTCCGGCGAAACCTTGTACCTGTCAACCTCTTCGTATCTGACGTCCCCGTATTTGACCCTTCTGCCGTCGCGTATGTTGTTCAACTTTCTCTCCTTTCAATAAGCCGTTCCGCGTTCGCCAACGAAAGCTCGTCCTCGTCGCCGGAAATTATCCGCGCCAATTCGCGCTTGCGTTCCTCCCCGGAAACGCTTTTCACGTTCGTAAAAACCCGCTTGCCGTCGCTCTTTTTTTCAATAAGCAGGTGGTTGTCCGCCAACGCCGCGATTTGCGCCAAGTGCGTTACGCATAACACCTGCCTTTTCTTTGACAAGTTCTTTAGCTTTACACCTACTTTATGCGCCGCCCTGCCGCTTATCCCCGAATCGATTTCATCGAAAACCATAACGGGTATGTCGTCGCTTTCGGCTAAAACGCTTTTAATCGCGAGCATAATCCGCGACAATTCCCCGCCGGACGCGATTTTTGAAGCGGGCTTGGGTTCCTCCCCCTTATTAACCGAAATCATCAGCCGAGCGCCGTCCATGCCCTTTACCGTAACCTTTTCCCGCGTTATGTCGAAAACAAGCCGAACGTCGGGCATATCAAGGTAAATCAGTTCCTCGCGGATAAGCGATGCCAGCCTTTCGGCTGTTTTCAGCCGCTTTGCGGTAAGCGCCTCCGCCTTGGCGCGGACTTCGTCCCCTAACCGCTTTTTCTCGGCGCGCAGTTTCGCGGTGATGTCTTCCGCCCCCAGCAACCCGTCAAGCTCCGCCCGCCACCCTTCGATTTTTTCAACCAAGCCGTCAATATCGGTTCCGTATTTTCGCTCAAGTCGCAGAAAATCGCTCACGCGCTCTTCCAAGTATGACAACCTTTGCGGATTGTCGTCTTCGTTTTCGGTTAAATATGAGCCGATTTCCCGCTTTATATCGTCTAATTCGATTATAACTCCCTCTAACCGCTCTTTAAGCGCTTTACATCCGGGAATATGTTTGGCGGCCTCGCCCAGATACCCCTTGCATAAGCCCAATAAGCCCAAAGCCCCCGCTTCGTCGCCGTCGCCGCTCACGGAAGAATACGCCCCGCCGATTGTTTCCGAAAGCGCCCTGGCGTTCCTCGCGCGCCACAGTTCCCCGGCAAGCTCCTCTTCCTCCCCTTTTTTCAGTTTATAAGGGGATAAGTCGTCGAGCCGCCCGGTAAGCCGTTCTATTCTTTCCGCCTTTGACTCGTTTTCGTTTTGAAGCGTTTTTATTTTTCTTGAAACCGCCGAAAATTCCCGAAAAGACCGTTCATATTCCGAAAGCGAGATGTTCCCGAAACTGTCAATCAATTCAAGTTGACGGTCTGCGACGGCTATGGAATGGGTTTCATTCTGCCCGTGAATATCGATTAACCCCTCCGCGACCTCTTTTAAAACCGAAGCGGTCGCGGTTCGCCCGTTAATCCGCGCCGCGCTTTTCCCGTCGGCTGAAATCTCTCGCGCGAGCGTTAATTCAAAATCGCCGCCGTAACCGTATTCGGTCAATTTTTTTACGGTCTTTACGGGCAAGCCGTCAAACAGCGCGGTAACGACGGCTTTTTCCGCGCCCGCCCTTACCATGTCCTTATAGACCCTTCCGCCCAGCACGGCGTTGATTGAACCGATAAGTATGCTCTTCCCCGCGCCCGTTTCCCCGGTGAACGCGTTAAACGCGCCGCCGAAAGCAATCACGGCTTTTTCTATAACCGCGAGATTTTCTATACACAATTCCCTCAGCATCGACGCACTCCCTATGGTCGTTTAAAGCGCCAAAATCAACGCGCCGACCGTAATGACGACCCCGCCGACGATTGACTTTAAATCCGCTTTTTCCCCCAGTATGACGAAAGCCATAATCATGGCCATAACGACGCTCAATTTGTCTATCGGAACGACTTTAGACGCTTCCCCCGATTGGAGGGCTTTATAATAAAAGAGCCACGACAAACCCGTCGCGCACCCCGACAGGGTGAGGAACAGCCAGCTTTTCCGCCCGATATTCGGGATTTCCGCGTGTTTCCCCGTTATAAAGACGACGCCCCACGCGATAACCAAAACGACGGCGGTTCTGACGGCGGTCGCCAGATTTGAATTAACGCCCGTTATTCCCGCTTTAGCCAATATCGCGGTCAAGGCGGCGAAAACCGCCGAAAGCAAAGCGAATACCACCCACATAATCCGACCCTCTAAATCAAACGTTTAAACTTTTCCGCCAACTCCGAAGCGTCGCTTTCCGTCCGCGCCAACACGAAAATCGTGTCGTCCCCCGCGATTGTCCCCGCCACCGCCGGAATATCCATTATATCCAACATGGCGCACACGGCGTTCGCCATCCCCGGGTGGCATTTTATCACCACGGTGTTTAAAGCGCGGTCTATCCCCGTTACGCCGGTCGCGAAAAGTCCCGAAAATTTCACGTTCTTGGCTTTTTTTTGAACGGCGTAACGGCACACGCCCTCGTCCGAAAGCGTTTTTTCCAGTTTCAGCTCGTTTATATCGCGTGAAACCGTCGCCTGCGTTACGAAATGACCGCGCCCGCGCAATTCGGCGATAAGCGTTTCTTGATTTTCGATATCTTTTTCGCGTATTATGGAAAGGATTTCGGCAAGCCTTTTCTTTTTCATGGGTATTCCCTTTTCGCCGCGCTATTTAAGCGGCTTCATCAGCTTGTTGTGTATCGAATCATAGAAATTATTTCCGTCTATGTCGATTAAGTCGAGATAATCCGCCGATTGGGCGATTTCGACGACTTGGTTTTCCCCAAGTATCTCGCTTTCGCCGCCGTCCACGCTCATAAACACATCCCCGCCGCAATCGGCGTAACTGACGTTTAACCGCCCTTTCCCCGAAAAAATCATGGAGCGGTTAAAAAGCGTGTGCGGGCATAAAGCCGTTACCTCCACGCACTCCAATTCAGGCTCGATAATCGCGCCGCCCGCCGAAAGCGAATACGCCGTCGAACCCGTCGGCGTGCCGACGATTATACCGTCCGCCCGCACCCGCAAAATCTCGGTTCCGTTGCGCGAAACTATAAATTCAGGCAGTTTGGAACGCGCCCCCCTGTGCAAAACCACGTCGTTCAAGGCGTTATCAAACGCGTTGTTGCTTACAACGTCGAGCAATATTCGCCGGCTTATCCTGTAACCGCCGTTTTTCAGCCGCTCTAACTTGTCGAGTTCATCGCTTTCGAGGGTCGCCATAAAGCCCAGCCGCCCCGTGTTGATTCCGAGAAGCGGTTTTTTCGCGCGCGCCGCGATTTTGCCTATTTTAAGAATGGTTCCGTCGCCGCCGATTGTAATTACGGCGTCGCAGGCGGACAACTCTTCCAACTTCAATTCGCCCGTAACAGGCTCAATTCCGAGTTCGGACAATTTCGCGATAACCGCTTCAAGCGTTTTTTGCGTGTTGGGCTTATTTAATTTAGGCGCGATAAAAACTTTCATAAATACGACCGTTCCTTTGTGCCGGCAAGCGTTAATATAAAAACAACTGCACCCAATAAAATCTTCCGTTTTTTTCCGCAACGCCGACCCCGAGATGTGTGTAATTCGGGTTGAGTATATTTTTCCTGTGTCCCTCGGAATCCATCCAATCCTCCACAACCTCGTCCGGCGTGGCTTGACCGCCAGCGATGTTTTCACCCATACCGGAATATTTGCCGCCTAAATCCGTGTAAGCCGTAAAACAGCGTTTGTCGTCGGGGCGGGTGTGTGAAAATCTTTCAATGATTTCCGGCGCCCTGACCATGGCAGCGGAATTCAATGTGGCGTTATTCCCCGATAACGCGGATAACCCGTTGTTCTTTCTCTCTTTATTGGTTAACCGCAGAACCTCCGCCGCAAGCGCCGCAAGTTCGTCCGTGCTCAACTCGGAGTTCGTTTTAACTGTCAATACCGACGAACGTAGCCCGTAAAAATTGGTTTTGTTTACGGTGCTTTTAGACCTGACGCGAAACTTGTATGATGTTTTCCTTTTTAAATCCTTTACGGTAAGCGAAAGTTTTGATGTCGTTTTTACCGTCGTCCATTTACCGTTTATCGACTGTTCAACGACATATTTTTCAGCGTTTACCGCTTTATCCCAGGTTAATGTCACACTGTCGGTTTTGATTTCCGCCGCTTTAAGGTTTTTTACCTGCCTCAGCGTTGTTCTTGCCGCCGACTTCGCGATTTTATCGCCGTTTTTGTCAATCGCTCTGACATAATACTTTTGCGCTGTTTTGGATTCAACGTTTGTGTCAACGTATAAAAGATTTTCCGTTTCGGCTATTTTTTCATACTTCCCTGTTTTCGTGTTTATTCGGTATACGTGATAGCTTACCGCTTTTTTTGTCTTTTTCCACGAAATGACGGGATTGTTTCCCGATACGGACACTTTTATTGCCGGCTCCGCCGCAGCCGCCGACGATTTAAAAATAACCCCTCCGTTAGGGATTAACACGATGTTCACCGCCATGAACAGGGATAAAACCGCGCTTAACACCTTCTTCATAAAAACCTCCTGAAATTTTGGGGCTTGACAAAGTTAAAGCGTATCGCCTCGCTTATTATATCATTTTGCTCCGACTTTGCCGACTCCGTTTAAATTCAAAATGCAAAGCGTTTTAAATTCAAACGACTATACGCATCAAAAACTCCCTGTTCCCCGAACCGCCCGGTATGGGAGAATCGATTACACCCTTTACGGAAAAGCCCAGCGTCTTTGAAAACGCGGCTATGTCGGCGGCGATTTTCTCCCTTTGCGCTTTGTCCGCCGCGCGTTTGCGTTTTTCGCCCAATTCAAACTGCGGTTTGATTAAAACCGCCGCCGAACCCGAATTTTTTAAGAATCGCCTTAATTCCGGCAACACCAACTTCAGCGAGATAAACGACACGTCGACCGCCGCGAAGTCTATTTCGTCGGGAATAACGGAGCGGTCCGCCTTTCTTATGTCAAGGCGCTCCAGCGGCACGACGCGTTTATCCTCGCGCAAAGACGAAACGAGCTGCCCGGTTCCGACGTCGACGGCGTAAACGCGTTCCGCCCCCCTTTGCAGCATACAGTCGGTGAAACCGCCCGCGCCCGCGCCCGCGTCAAGGCAAATTAAGCCGTTTAAGTCTATTCCGAACGCGTCGAGGGCGCGTTCCAATTTAAAACCGCCCCTTCCGACGTAACGGGGCGGCTCCCCGATAATTTCTATTACGTCGCTCCCGCCGACGCAACGCGACGGTTTTCGGCGGATTACGCCGTTGACGGCGACGGAACCGTTCGCGATAAGCTCGGCGGCGGCGGAACGGCTTTTCGCGAGCGAGCGCGAATACAATTCTTTATCCAGTCTGTTCAATTTTTTCTTGTATCGGCGGAAAGTATCAGGCTTAACTGCTTTTCCGTGTCCGCCGCCGGAACAAAGCCCTTAAACGCCTTAATTCCATACTTTCCTCTGTAACCGCGCCTAAGCAGTTCGGAGGCGACCAGTTCCCCCACGCCGCCGCGTTCCGTCCCCTCTTCGACGAACAAAACGTTTTTATAGCCCCTTATTATATCAATCACCCCGTCGGGCAGCGGCTGTATCCTTATCAGTTGAAGCGCGTCCGCCCTGCCGATTATCTTATGGATTAACCTGCCGTACGTAACGATTAAACTCTTCGCGGAACCGGTCTTAAACAAACGGTAATCCCCGGCGCCCCCGCGAACGCCGCCTTTGTCCGCGAACCCCGCCCGCCCCCGCGGGTAACGCACCGCGACGGGACCCTTAACCTCGTACAAGGCCCGCCTTAAACATTCGCGCAGCTCTTCGGGGGAAGCGGGTGAAAACACGGTAAAACCCGGGATTATCGAAAGCATCGCCGCGTCGAAAATGCCCTGATGGGTTTCCCCGTCCTCGCCGACCGCCCCGGCGCGGTCAATCGCCAGAACTATGTGCAGCTTCTCGATTGCCGCGTCGTGTATTAACCTGTCGAAGCATCTTTGCGAAAACGTCGAATACACCGCGAAAACGGGCAGCATCCCCCGCGCCGCCAGCCCGCAGGCGAACGTCGCCGCGTGCCCTTCGGCAATCCCGCAGTCGAAAAAGCGTTCGGGGAAAACGTCGTTGAAATAATTGCACCCCGTCGCGTATTTCATCGCCGCGCTGATTAGGCAGATTTTTTCGTCTTTTTCGCCCAAAGCGAGGATTTCCCTGCCGAAAACCTCCGAAAATGTCCCTTTGCCGCGCTTGGCTTTGTCAAGGCCGTGATATTCCCCGGAATTGCGCTCGGCGGGTTTGAAACCCTTTCCCTTTTTGGTTTTGACATGGATTAAACAGGGGGAATTTATCATTTTGGCAAGCTCCAGCGCCTCGATTAACTCTTCCGGGTTGTGCCCGTCAACCGGGCCGTAATATTTAAAACCGAGGCTTTCAAACAAATTGCTTTGGTAAACGGCGTTTTTCACGAATTTCTTCGTTTGGCTAATCGCGCCCTTTATCGCCTCGCCCGCCCGCGACGTCCCGAGAAAGCCTTTCACGCTTAATTTGGCGCGATAATACTTCCTCGTCGTCCTCAAATGCGACAAATACGCGGAAATCGCCCCCGCGCTCTTTGAAATGCTCATTTCGTTGTCGTTGAGTATCACCAATAAATTCGCTTTGCTTTTCCCCGCGTTGTTCAACCCCTCGTAAACGCCGCCGTTGGTGAACGCGCCGTCGCCCGCCACGGCAATCGCCTTGCCGGCGTCGCCGGAAAGGCGCATCGCCTCCGCTATGCCGAGAGCCGCCGAAACGGAGATTCCTCCGTGCCCGCCGATAAAGGCGTCGTGCTCCGATTCCGACGGCCGCGGGAACCCGGACAACCCCGCTTCGCCGCGCAGCGCGCCGAAACGCCCCATTCTGCCCGTGAGCAGTTTATGGGTATAAGCCTGGTGCCCCACGTCGAAAACAATCTTGTCGAACGGCGAGGAATAAACCCTGTGCAAAGCGGTAATCAACTCGACCGTTCCCAAGTTGGACGCCAAATGCCCGCCCGTCTTCGGAACGGTTTTAATAAGAAATTCCCGTATTTCCGCGCATAAAACCTTCAGTTCTTCTATCGACAACCTTTTAAGCTTGTCAGGGGTGATGTCGCCGTCGAGGTATTTCATACGTCAAAAGCCATTCCTATCAATATTCCCAGTAACGCCCCGCACAAAACCTCAAGCGGGCTGTGCCCGAGAAATTCCTTCAGTTCCTTCGCGTTTCTCCCATTGATTTTTTCTTCCGAATCGCCTTGTTTCCCCCCGCCCGGGCTGTTTGCGCGCCGGCGGAGCCTGTTCAGTTCCCTCGCGTGCAGACCCGCCGCCCTGCGAACGCCCGTCGCGTCGTACATGACGATTAGCGCCACAATCATCGCCAACGCGAACAGCGGCGACTGAAAACCCTCCGACCGCAGCGCGACGACCGCCAACGCGCACACCCCCGACGAATGGGAGGAAGGCATCCCCCCCGCGCCGGTAAGCCGCTCTTTCCGGAAAACCTTGTACTGCACCGCGTAAATCAAGTATTTCAATAATTGCGCCGCGATAAAACTGACAATGGGCGCGATTAATAAAACGTTATAATATTCCTTAAGAAAATCGGGCATCGCTCAACTTCTCCGCTCGGTTATTATCAAGAATTTTCCACGCCCGGGGGTTCGCCGCCCGCGCTCTCGTTTTCGATTTTTTCAACGGTTAATTTCGCGGTTTCTATCCGGCGTTTGCAAATATCGATTAACCCCACCGCCTCGCCGTAGAGTTTAAGCGATTCCTCAAGGGGGAGATTCTGGTCGTTCATGGTCGCCGAAATTTCGGCAAGGCGGCTTAACGCCTGTTCAAAGTTTAATCTTTCAGCCATGTTTATGACCATGCCGCCTCACCCTACACAAAACTCAATGAAAATTGCGGCATGGCGATTCGTCCTTTTCTTATTTTTCAACCTTCTCCTCGACCCTCGCGATAATTTTCCCCTTGTGCAGTTTTATATGCAACCTGTCCCCCGCGCCGACGTCTTCGCAGCTCGTAACGGTCTTGCCGCCCTCGGTCGAAACGATGGCGTAACCCCGCATAAGGACGTTCGCGGGACCTAACGCCTCGACCCGTTTCATCTCGGTGATTAACCGCTGTTTTTTCCCCGTTATCAAAGCGCCGACCGCGTTTTTCAACTGTTTTTCAAAAATATCGAACTGCCTTTCGTAAGACGATAAACGCGCCGACGGCGACTTGGCGTTGATTTCCCGCCTTAACGCCTCAACCCGCTCCGAACCGAGCGCGACTATCCGCGTCATCCCTATTCTCATATCTTCTCTCAACGCGATTAACGCCGCGTACGTCTCGCTCAAATCGGGGACGCACATCTCCGCCGCCGCGGACGGGGTGGGGGCGCGCGTATCGGCGACAAAATCTCCGATTGTAAAGTCCGTTTCGTGCCCCACCGCCGAAATCGTGGGAACATCACTGGCGAATACGGCCCTCGCCACCGCCTCGTCGTTGAACGCCCGCAAATCCTCTATCGAGCCGCCGCCCCGCCCGAAAATGATTACGTCCGCGCCTTTTTCAAGCGCCCGCGCCTTATTGAAAGCGGAGATTATGGAGGCGGGGGCGTTCGCGCCCTGAACCAGCGCGGGTATAAGCGTTACCTTAACCAAAGGGTTGCGCCTGCCCAAAACGTTCAGGATATCCTGAAACGCCGCGCCCGTTTCCGCCGTTATAACCGCCACGCGACCGGGCGAACGCGGAAGGGGGCGTTTTTTCGCGAACAACCCCTCTTTTTCAAGTTTTTCCTTAAGTTCCAAAAAGGCGAGATAAAGCGCGCCTTTTCCTTCGGGCCTCATCTCGAAGACGTAAAGCTGATACTGCCCGTCGCGCTCGAAAGCGCGGACGTCGCCGCGGACCGTAACGGTCAAACCGTTTTCGGGCTTGAACTTCAGCCCGCCCGCGCTTGATTTGAACATTACGGCTCTTATGGACGAATTTTCGTCCTTGAGCGTGAAATAAAGGTGCCCGGTCTTATAGTGGTCGGTAAAATTTGAAATTTCGCCCTTAACGCGAACGTCCGAAAGGGACTTGTCGCTTTTCAGCAACGCCGCGATTTTGCGGTTGACCTGCGATACCGTAACCGTCGTTTGCCCGTTATCCATTGTGCTTATCCCTGTAATACGCGCCCAAAAGACCGCCGACAAAGCCGCAGTCGGATTTGCCCGCGTATTTCTTGCATAATTCTATGGCTTCGTTGACGGCGACCTTGTCCGGCATATCCGGACATTCGTCCATTTCGTAAAGGGCGAGCCTCAAAACGGCTAAGCTGACCTTGGCTATCCTCTCCGCCTTGCGCGTTTTGCTGTAACGCGCGATAATTTCGTCGGCCGCCGCGTTCCCGAGAACGCCCTTTACCGTTTTGACCACCGAATTGTCGGTTTTAAGCTCGAACCCGTAAACGTCGTTCTCGATAATTTCTTCTACGCTGTCGTCGTTTAACTGCGTTTGATAAAGCAATAAAAACGCCGCTTCCCTTTTTTCGCGCCGGGTCATTGAACCGCTTCCCCGTTCGCGCGGATACCGGCGATTTTGACGTTGACCTTTGAAACGGCTATGCCGGTCATGTTCTGCACCGCCGACTTGACGCTGCGCTGCGCCGATTCCGCCACGCGAACGGCTTTATGCCCTTCGACGACGATAATGTTGACGTTTATTTCGGCGGCCTCGCCTTTCAAAGAAACGCGTATGGGGGATATGAAACGGTTGGCGATTAACAGCGGATTTTCGGCGGTTTCAAGATGATTCCCCGCCGTTGAGACGCCTTTTATCTCCATCGCCGCGAGTTCCGCGATTTTGACAATCACGCCGCCCGATATTTTCAAGCCGCCCATGGCCGTGTTTATCTTTTTGTCCATAACTCCCCCCGTAAAATCGGTCTGCCGCTTTCGGCGCGACCCCGTATAAATTCAAGACGCGAAGCGTTTTGAATTTATACGGCCGTAAGGACAGTATACCATAAATTTCATAAAGGCGCAATATAAATTTTGTTAATTTTACATTTATCGCCCGTATTACGGGGTTCGCCGCCTCGTAACCTCTTTTATCCACTTTCGCCGCTTAATCCTTACCGCGCATATAACCGTCTTTATCGCCTCGTCCGACTTCATCCCGGCCAGAACCGCCGCCACCGGCAGTTTAAGAGCGAACGCGAACACCGCCGCCAAGGGGAGCGCCACCCCCCAAATCACGGCGATTTCCATAATCAGGCAAAAGCGCGTGTCGCCGCCGCCGCGCAGGGTTCCGACAATCGTCATGGTGGCGATTGAAGAAAAGATGATTACAAACGCCATGACGAACATCAGTTCCTTTGCCAGCGCCAGCGTTTCGGCGGACAAACCGAACGCGCGCGCCGCGGCGTCGCGTATCAACAGCACGAATACGCAACCGACGGCCCCCATAATCACGCTCATTTTAAAGAACTTTTCGGCCTTGCGCTGCGCTTCCCCGAGTTTGCCCTCGCCGACGGACTTCCCCACCAGCACCATGGCCGCGTTTGAAATTCCGATTATAGCCGACGAAAACAGCTGGAATATTTGGTTTGAGACGGTGTTGGCGGCGACGGGGTCGCCTTTCGCGTATTCTATATGCCCGATTATCGCCGCCTGAACGGCTATCGCCAAAGCCCAGACCAATTCGTTGAACAAGACGGGGAAACCGTATTTCAGCAAATCCCCGAATAACGGCTTGTCAAAACAAAAAATATCCTTAAAGCGGAACTTCAGCCTTTTATCCGCCAAGAACACATACGCGGCGAATATGGCAAATCCGGCGGCGCGGGCGATTAACGTCGCGATTGCCGCGCCTTTTATCCCGAGCGCGGGGAAGCCGAGGTTACCGAATATGAGCGCCCAATTCAAAAAGACGCTTATGAAAAGGGCGATTAAATCGGTGAAAAGCGATATTTTCACGATTTCCACGCTTCGCAGCATAGCCATGAGCGTAAAGGAAATCCCGCACATAAAGTAAGAATATCCGACAATTCCGAGATATTCGACCCCTTTTTCAATGATAACCGCGTTTTTGGTGAACAGACCCATTACCCCCGCCGGAAACATCAAAACCGCCATTCCCGTGACAAACGAGATTATAACGCCGATATGCAAAATCATCGCGGTGATTTTACGGATAGCCTTAACGTCGCCCTTGCCCCAGTATTGCGCGGCAAGCGTAATGCCGCCGCCCGTCAGCCCGACCATGGTAAGGATGAAAATAAAAAACAGTTGGTTGGCAAGGCTTGCCGCGGATATAAGCTCGTCGGCCTCGGAAGCCCAACCGAGCATAACCGCGTCGGCCATGCTCACCGAAAAGCTGACCAACTGCTGAAAAGCTATCGGCACGCCTATCGCGATTACGCTTTTATAAAATTTTTTGTCTTTGATAAGTTCCATGTTTGGCAAACCGCTCCGCAAACGCCCGTAAAAAACGGCCGGCGATTAATTACAATCACCGACCGACAAGCCAATCGCCGACCATTATAATCCGCTTTTGATATTTTCCCAAACGCCCGCTTTCCCCCAGGCGGAACGCAAAACCTTCTTTTTAACGCTTTTTATCTCATACCGCTTCCCTTCCGCTTCGGCGAAAGCGGCGACCGCCGCGCTTATAACGGCGATAATCTCGCCGCCGACGGCTTCGGTCTCCTCAAGGCGGCGTTTCGCGTCGAACCGAACGGGTTCCGCGAGGCGAAACGATTTGGCGTCGGCCATATGGAAAGACTTTATCTCCCCGCGCGCCTTGCCTTTTTTTCTCCCGTTCGCGGAAAGAACGCCCCTGACAATCAAATAAGCGAACGTTACGCCGACGACCGCGAAAAACGCGACCGTCAACGCGCCCACCGCGCCGGAATCAAGGCTGTTCAGCCCGTTTGGCGCAACCGCCGATAAAACAAAAGCGTTCATAAACCCTCCGCGTTTTTGATGCGGCAAATCATATATTGTGTGAAATCGTCGCGAAATTCGGCTTTATCCCGAAGCCTATCAGCAAATCCAACCGCGTGTCGCCGACGGTTACGGGCAGGAGGAAACAGCTTTCGTTCGCGCTGACCGTGCTGAATTTATACACGAAAGGGCTGTCGAGAAGATAAATGCTCTTTTCCTTTTCGATAACGCTTTGAAAAATACAGGAAACGCAGTTCAAAAACGTGCGCAGACTGTCGTACCGCCCGTCGTAGCCGCCCGCGGCGAAATCGCGCGCGAGCGAGTCGTTGAGCTTTTGCAGCGTCGGCTTATCCCCGCAGATTCCGATAAAATACCGCTCGTCCCCCGCCACGACCTTTTGAACCGCCATCCTTTCCGCCGAATAGCTGAACACGCCCGAACCGGGCGAAAACCTTATCCCCGCGCCGACAAAGCGGAGTATATGCTTCAACAGAATGGCCATGTACTGGTTGGCGAAATAATCCCGCGAATCGATAAACGAGGCGAACACCATTTCCGTATCGTCGCCGAACACGCGGGAAACGCCGTCCTCGCCGAGGGAATAGTGCTTTTCAAATTCCCGCAGTTCGCCGTCCAAACGGTCGGCGGGGATAACCTTTTCCCTGATTAACCTTTTGAAAAACAAATAATTCGGCGCATAAGACCCGCTACGCCCCTCTTTCGGGTTAACGGCGCCCGCCCGCGCGTCGTATTCCGCAATCAATTCGGACAGCTTGGAATTTAAAACGGCGTCAAGACGCTCTATTTCCGCGTAAAAGCCTTCCTCCCCGCGCGCGTTCTCCCGAATAAGGCTTTCCGCGTTGCTGCAGTCAATCAGCCCCGAAAGTTTTTCCGGCGTTATCTTGCCCGTATTTATCAAATATCTGCCGAACAAGTATTCAAACATATCAAAATTCCCCTCAGTCAAAGCCTTTCCCCCATTTTATCATACTTTCCGCGAAATGTAAAGCGAAAGATTTGACAAATTAAAATAAAAGTGATATTATATTCCGTGTATACAGTCTGAAAAGAAGGTGTTGAATTTTGGCGAACAGTGAAATTAACAACAGCGCGGAAATAAACCGTATGTTCGGCGAACCCGACCCCCCCGCGGAAGAAGCGGCGCAACCCGGCGGCGACCCCCCCCCGGCGGAAGTCGCTCCGCCCGCCGCGAGCGATACGGTCAACCACTCCGACGACGTTCTTCTTGACGACGCGGCCGTTCAAGCCGCCGTCGAACAGCAGCCCGGCGAAGAGGGCCAATCGGCGGAAAGCGACGGGCAGCCGGTTACCGAGGGCAGCACCGAACGTTTCGGTTTCGCGAAAAAGAGGGATATAAAGAAAGCGAAAGCTCTCGCCGACCCCAAAAGGATAAGGACGAAAGTCGTTTTCGCGATTTTGCCGCTGACGCTCGCCATAGGGTTCGCGGCGGGCGCGTTCGTCTGTTTCTCATATTTCTTCGGCGTGAAGACGGACGGCGTCCACAGAGCCGCCGTAAACGCGGCGAAAGCCGCCGAGGGGCGCGTCGGGGAAAAATTCGGGGAAGACTGCGAGGTAACGTTTTTAAACGTTTATGTCAAAAACAAAACGGACGAATACGAGTGTGTCGTTTTTTGCTCCGTGAGCGGTCAAACCGCTTCTTACGACAACGCGGCGTTTCGCGTCGTGATAAATAAGCGCGGCGGCGACGAAATTCAAGACGAGTTCGACCCCGCCGAATACGGGCGGCTTTCAACCGGAAATGACGAGGAACGCGTTTTAGCGGGCTTAATGATGAATTATAAAAAGGAGTTCGACCGCTGTATCGCGGAAATCCGTTCGGACGGAACGGATTGGACGGAAATAAGCGCGGATTATATCAACATAAGGATACACAGGGAAAATTTGTTGATATTCAAACTGATACGCTGATACGGCGATAAAATCTGATGTTCGAGATTTTTTCTTATTGGCTGCTTATATTCTTTACGTTTAACGTGATGGGCTGGATTTTGGAAAGCGCCATCGAGTCGCTTTATCACAAACGTCTTATAAACAGGGGTTTCCTCAGAGGGCCGTATATCCCGATTTACGGGGTGGGCGGGATAATGTTGGCGAACGTCTGTATGCCGTTCAGGGAGAACGGGTTCGTGGTGTTCGCGGCGGGGATGTGCGCCGCCACGACTTTGGAATACTGCGCGGGCAGCATTTTGGAAAGGATATTCAAAAAGCAGTTTTGGGATTACAGTATGCTGCCTTTCACCTACAAGAACAGGGTTTCGCTCCTGTCCTCCCTGTTTTGGGGGGTTCAGGCGCTGTTCATGGTCTATGTGCTGTACGATTTTATCTCGCCGATTATTTCTGCGGTCAACCCGTTCGCGCGGCACGGGATAAATGCGGTTATGACCGTGATTATGGGCGCGGACGCCTTTTTTCAAATAAGGCGGCAGGAGAACATCGATAAAATTCTCGCCAAGCTGTCATACGAACAGGTCCGCGAGGTGCTTATAAAGACGATAATGCAAATCGGCAATCCGAGCCAGGTCCGCGCCGCGTTTATGAACAGGTTCAGACCGCGCGGCGCGGACGGCTGCACCGAGGAAAAACAAGAAGAACAAGAGGAACAAACGTTCTATGACGGATAAACAATTTGACGAAGCGGCGAAGGAAATCCTGTCCTCGCCCGAGATGAAAAAAAGCAAAAAGTTCGTCCAGCACGGAAAGGTTTCGGTTTACTCCCACAGCCTTGCCGTCGCGAAATACAGCGTTAGATTCGCGGGGAAAATGGGTATTAAGGTGGATTACCGCAGTCTTGTGCGCGGCGCGCTTTTGCACGATTTTTTCCTTTACGACTGGCACGACGACTGGGATAAGCTGCACGGCTTCAAACACCCGCGCATAGCTCTCGAAAACGCGAAAAAACGGTTCAAACTCAACAAAAAAGAGCGCGAAATCATCCGAAAGCATATGTGGCCCATGACTTTTATAAACATTCCGCTGTGCCGCGAGGCGTGGCTGGTTTGTATAATCGACAAATACTGCTCCATGCTCGAAACGCTGAAAATCAGCAAATACAACGACCTGTAGGGGCGCTTAATCCGCTTCCGGCGGATTGGCGGCAAACGGACGTCAATTCGGAAAACCCGGGCTTCGGCAAAAAACAGTTGACTATTTTCCGAAAACACTATATAATGGAGCGGTATCGATAAAAAACAAAGGAACAAGTTTGAAAGACAAGAAAGGACGAATCACCGCGCCGCAATTTTCATTGAATTTTGCGCGGGGTGGGGCGGCACGGTCGTAAATATGCAAAGGCGCGATAAAATAAACTACTATCTTGACATAGCCTGGACCGTCGGCGAACGCGGAACCTGCCTGCGCAGAAATTTCGGCGCGATTGTCGTCAATAACGACGAAATTATTTCAACGGGGTTCAACGGCGCCCCTCGCGGGCGCGAAAACTGTTGCGACCGCGATTTGTGCCTTCGCCAAAAAATGAATATTCCGAAAGGGCAGCGAATGGAAATTTGCCGCTCCGTCCACGCCGAGGCGAACTGTATAATTTCCGCGTCCCGCCGCGATATGCTCGGCGCGACGCTTTATCTGACCTGCCGCGACGCGCAAACGGGGGAAATTGACAAAAACGTCGAGCCTTGCTCGATGTGCAAGCGGCTGATTATCAATTCCGGAATTTCCACGGTGATTATCCGCGCCGCGAAAGACGAGTACAGAACCACGCTTGTGGAAAAATGGATAGAAAACGACGACACCATCGCCAGCGAAGGGTATTAGGCCTTTCGGCGGCGCGCAACGCGATTAAACGAGAAACGGTGCGGCAATTCCGCGTTTCACGCAAAATTGCCGTGTAAGGGGGCGTTCGTGTGAAACCCGTTATAATCGACAAAAGCCTTGTCGGCATGAATTTCTATGAAAGCGCCGAGAAAAAAGAGGTCTTTTTCTATGTCTGCTCCCTCGCGGAAGCGGGGGCGAGTTATATCGAACTGGGTCTCGAGGCGGCGGTAAAATTACCCAAGCCGAACGGTTCGGAGAAATACATATACAGAATAAACGGCGCGGAAGAGCATATAATCGCGAACGCTTTCGAATTTGCCTACGCCGTCGTCCCGCTTAAATACTCTTTCGTCATACCCAAATTGACGCTTCCGGTAATCCTTGAGATAGACGTCGACGGCGCGGACGTTTTTGAAACGCTCGGTCTGGTGGCGGGCAACCTCGACTTTTCTCGCGTCAACATGATTAGGTTGACAGGCAATTTCGAGCCGGAACAGCTTTCAAAAATCATTTTTGACTACAGGCGGAAAATGGTTCTGCCGATTGACGTCTGCCCGAAAAACGACAGGCTTTCCGCGCTTTCCTCCGCGATAGCGGCATATACGGCGAATTTCGATTCCGTAACCGTCTGTTTCGGCGACAGCGATTCTTTCGCGTCGCTGGAAGAGCTTTTGATTATGCTTTCGGCGGTGCATAAGATAATAATAAGCCGGGATTACCTTACGGGAATATGCAAGGCGTCCTTGCTCTCCGCGGTAATCGCCGAAACGAAAATCACCAACCTTTCCGTTATGATGCGCAAATATATGTATTGCCCGCTGGATATAGAAAACATCGACGGAAAAGACGGAATCCGGCGTTCAAGACCGTTCGGGCAAAATCGGTTCCGCCGCGTTCCCGCCGTCGAGAAGGCGGTGCGCGCCCTCGGTATCGAGCGGGAAATATCCGAAAGCATCATCAAGGCTTTAAACGGATGCGACATGGGTTTTCCGGGGAAAGCCGAGGATTCTGACGACAGGGAGTTGCAATGACCGAAAAAAAGCATACGCGCCGCGCGTTCGCCGCCGTTATCGCCTGTTTGGCTTTAACCGCCGCGGCGTGCGTCGGCATCCCCGAAAACGCGGAAACGCCCGCCGAAACGCCGAGCGAAACGCCGAGCGAAACGCCCGCCGAAACGCCGAAAATGACAAAGCAAGTCACCGAAACGCCCGCCGAAACGTCCGCCGAAACGCCGAGCGAAACGTCCGCCGAAACGCCGAGCGAAACATCCGCCGAAACGCCGAGCGAAACGGTTACCGCGACTGACGCCGTCACGGCTTCCCGCTCGCCGGAAGAGCGCGCGCGGGAAACGGCCGCGCTTACCGTTGACGAAAACGGCGTTGACAACGCTTGGGCTTTCCTGCTCATAAACGCGAGGAATCCGCTTCCCGACGGGTATGTTCCCGTAACCGCCCCGATAGGCGTATATTCCCTTGACGCGCGCTGCGCGGAATACGCCCTGCTTATGTTCGAGGCGGCGCGGAACGACGGGATAACGCTTAACGTTCAGTCGGCTTACAGGAGCATAGAACGGCAGACGGTCAATTTCGAGAGCTTTTATAATTCCTTGGTCAGCCGCGGGTATACGCCGGAACGGGCTTTTGACGCGACCGCCGCCGAAATCGCGCCGCCTTACACAAGCGAACATAACGCCGGGCTCGCCGCCGACATAGGAATCATCGAAAGTTATTTCGACACGACGGAGGAATTTCGCTGGCTTAAGGAAAATTCGTGGAAATTCGGTTTCATCATGCGCTATCCCGCCGACAAAACCTCGGTTACCGGAATAATATACGAACCGTGGCACTACCGTTTCGTGGGGTTGTACCACGCCGGGAGAATCCGCGATTCGGGGCTGTGCCTCGAGGAATACATGGGGGACGACGGTTCGGACAACGACGTGAACGGGGTCGTCGAAAAGTTCAGGGAATATATCACGGGAAGATAAGGGGAGCGCGATTATGATAAGGAGCATGACGGGCTACGGCAGGGAGCAAAAAACCGTCGGCGGCAGGGAAATTACCGCCGAGATACGCTCGGTGAACCATCGGTACTATGAATTTTCAGCCAAACTGCCGCGTCAGCATAATTTCCTTGAGGAAAGGCTTAAAACGCTTTTGGGCGGGAAAATCAGCCGCGGCAAGGTCGAGGTCGGCATAATCATCTGCAACGTTAGCGGGAAAGAAACGCAAATTACGGTCAACGCGGACGTGGTGGAGGCGTATGTTTCCGCCCTGAGGAAGTTGCGCCCGGAAACGGTTCTTACGGACGACCTGTCCTTATCGGACGTGTTCAAGATGACCGACGCTTTCAATATCGTCAAAAGCGAAACGGACGAGGATGAGATATGGGCGGCGGTTTCGGAAACCGCGTCCGCCGCTTTGGAAAAGTTCGTCGCAATGAGGGAGGCGGAGGGAAAAAGGATAAAGGACGACCTTCTCAAAAAATTAGATTTTATCGAAAACGCCGTCGGGGAAATAGAGAGAATTTCCCCCGAAAGGGCGTTGAAATACCGTTTGAGGCTGTTCGAGAAAATTAAGGAAATCGTCGGAAGCGGGGTCGACGAACAGCGGATTTTGACGGAAGCGGCGATTTTCGCGGAGAAAACCGCGGTGGACGAGGAAACGGTCCGGTTAAGGAGCCATATCGCCCAAACGCGCGAGCTCCTCGACGCAAATGGCGTGGCGGGCCGGAAACTGGATTTCATCGTGCAGGAGATGAACAGGGAGGTTAACACCATAGGCTCGAAGGCGCAGGAAATATCGATTACGCGGATTGTGGTGGATTTGAAAAGCGAACTTGAAAAGATAAGGGAGCAGATTCAAAATATCGAATAAAAAATTTTTTGTCAATTATTTTTAAATACGTTAAAGTTTTCCCGCCGCCTGCCGATATGATAATAAACGGCATAGAAAGGACGGCGGGTAAATTATGATTAACAACGTAAACGCGCACACAAACGCGAGCGGCGTTTGGCGCGCCAACAACAAGCCCTCCGCTATGAATATTTGGAAGGTCGAAAAACCGGAGGTTCAAAAGACCGGCGCGTTAAGCGCGGCGGCGCAGTCTTACCTTGAGGAACTTAAGAAAAAGTTCGGGAACGTCGATTTTATCATAGCGGACTACTCCACCGACGACGAGGCGCAGAAACTGCTCAGACAAGGCACGGGCGAGTATAACTGCCTCATCACTCCCGCTTTGCTGGAGGAAATGGCGGCGGACGAGGGCGTTCGCGACAAATACGAGGGCGTCATCGGCGACGCCATCGGTCAGGTCGACGAACTGAAAGAAACCGTTAAGGAAACCATCGGGGAAAAGGCCGAGGCGATACAGAATTACGGGTTTTCCGTGGATTCCGAAGGCAACGTAAACTACTACGTCTTGCTGAAAGACGGTCTTCCCGGCGACGTGAACGGCGGTTCAAGCATAGTGAAGGCGGGTTCGATTGAGGAATTGCTTAAAAAGCTCGACGAGCTTGACTTGAAAAAGAGCGAGGAGAGGCGCGCCGAACGCCGCAAAGAATGGGAGAAGCCCTACGGGGACGGGTTCGGTTTGAATATCGAGGAATTTCTCAAAGACGACGTCGCGCGGAAAATTCGCGGCAAGAACGAGAGCCGCAGGGATGAAAACTTAGATTTTCTCGCATGAGATATGCGTGAAATAAAGGGGTTGCCGTAACGGGGGATTGGTTAGTTCGCCGTTACGGGATTTTTTTGCCCCGCGCCCCCGCCGTTTTTTAAAAAAACGCTTGACAAGCCCCCTTTTTTATGCTACAATATAGCCACCTCATAAGGGGGCTATTTTTTTGCGGAACTTATATAATTCCCCTAAACCATATATAATTCCCCTCAACCATAATTCCCCTTAACTCGCGAGGGAGGCAATTTAAACGGGAGGAGCCGAAAAATGAGAATAAAAATCACCATGGCTTGCACGGAATGTAAGCAGCGGAATTACAACACCAAGAAAAACAAGAAGAACGACCCCGACAGGATTGAAATGAAAAAGCATTGCAAATTCTGCCGTAAGCACACTCTTCACAAAGAAACGAAGTAAAGGGGGCGGTAACGTGGCCGAAAAAAAGAACGCCGAAAAACAAAAACAAAAAAAGACCGAGGCGGAAAAGAAACTGAACGAAAAGCGCGCCAAACGCGCCGCCGCCGCGAAAAAACCGCGCAAATCAATTTTCAGGTACTTCAAAGACGCGAGGGCCGAATTTAAGAAGGTTACCTGGCCCACCCCGAAGCAGACGGTGAACAACACCGCCGTCGTTCTGACTATGCTCGTGGTGGCGGGTTTGGCCATATGGGGCTTGGACAAAGCCTTTGAAGCCCTTTTCGGTCTTGTTTTGCTGAGATAGGGGGACCGATGACAGAAGCTAAGTGGTATATACTGCATACCTATTCCGGTTATGAGAACAAGGTGATGAACAACATCAACACGTTGGTGGAAAACAGGAAACTTAACCATTTAATCGAGGAAGTGATGGTTCCGACCGAAGTAGTTACCGAGGTTCACGACGGAAAGACCAAGCAGGTGGAAGTGAAGCTGTTCCCGAGTTACGTCTACGTCAAGATGGTGATGACCGACGAATCTTGGTATATCTGCCGCAATACGAGGGGCGTTACGGGTTTTGTCGGACCCGGCTCGAAGCCCATTCCCCTAACCGACGAAGAGGTTCGCAATCTCGGCATGACAAGGCAGAAAAGCGAGGCTACGTTCAAAGTGGGCGAGGTTATCCTGATAAATTCGGGGCCGCTTGAAGGCAGCGAAGGCGTTATCAAGGAAATCGACGAACCCAACTCCAAGGTCGCAATCGGCGTAATTATGTTCGGCAGGGAGACGCCCGTTACGCTCGACATCTCCGGTATCGATAAAATCAACTGAAATCGGCGGGGGCGTCCGTCCGCCGCGATAAATCAAAATTAGCGAGGTATTTAAAATGGCGCAGAAAATCACGGGGTACATTAAACTGCAAATCCCCGCCGGGAAAGCGACGCCGGCTCCGCCCGTGGGTCCCGCCTTGGGTCAGCACGGCGTGAATATTATGGCTTTCACCAAAGAGTTTAACGAACGCACCAAGAACGACGCGGGGTTGGTTATCCCCGTCGTAATCACGGTGTACTCGGACAGGAGCTTTTCGTTCATCACGAAAACGCCCCCCGCCGCCGTTCTGATAAAGAAAGCCTGCGGGATAGAAAAGGCTTCCGGCGAGCCTAACAAGAACAAAGTGGCGAAGATTACAAAAAAGCAGGTGGAGGCAATCGCGCGGCAGAAGACGCCCGACCTTAACGCCGGCAGCCTCGAAGCCGCAATGTCGATGATTGCGGGTACCGCCCGTTCCATGGGCGTGGAAGTGGCGGGCGACTGAATTGCCGCAAAAGGTTATAAACGAGTGGGAGGCCGTTGACGCGGTCGTTACGCACCACAAGGAGGTTATTTTAAATGAAGCACGGCAAAAAGTACAGGGAAAGCGCGAAACTCGTCGACTCGGCGAGGTATTATGAAACCGGTGAGGCGCTTGAGCTGGTCTGCAAGACCGCGAAAGCCAAATTCGACGAAACCGTGGAAACGCACATCAGGTTGGGCGTCGATTCGCGCCATGCCGACCAACAAGTAAGGGGCGCGGTCATCCTCCCCAACGGAACGGGCAAGACCGTCAGAACCCTCGTATTCGCGAAAGGCGATAAAATCAAAGACGCCGAAGAGGCGGGCTCCGATTTTATAGCGGACGACGACACCGTAGCCAAAATCCAAGGCGGCTGGATGGATTTCGACGTGGTAATCGCCAGCCCCGATATGATGGGCGCGGTGGGCAAACTCGGAAAGTTGCTGGGTCCGCGCGGGCTTATGCCCAACCCGAAAGCCGGCACGGTTACCCCCGACGTGGGGAAAGCCGTTAAAGAAGCCAAGGCCGGTAAAATCGAATACAGACTTGACAAAACCAACATCATCCACTGCCCGATAGGGAAAGCGTCGTTCGGGCGGGAAAAATTGGAAGAGAATTTCGACACGTTGATGAACGCCGTCGTTAAGGCGAAGCCCGCCGCCGCGAAAGGCCAATACGTGAAGAGCTGCACGGTCGCGTCGACCATGGGGCCCGGCGTAAGGGTCAACACGGTAAAATTCGGGGGATAACCGCGCGGTTGAGGCTTCTATTTCCGTAACGAGCGCGTGTACCCGGTTTTTTCCCGATTGACGACTTCGCCGTTTTCATCGAGCGTGTAAGCGAATATACGGCTTACCCCCCCGAAACTGAACGAGCTGGTGTAAGGCGAGAAAAAAACGTAGGTTATACTCGCCGTTTCCCATAACAGATTACCGTCGCCGTCAACGGACAGACCATCGCCGAACGAACCGTTCACGGAATAGAAGCTTTCGGGGAGCATGGTTTCGACGTCGCAGACAAGCAAGAACGCCGTGTAATTTTCGCGGAACGCCTCGGTCAAACCCTCGACTTCGCCCGAATACTTATCATCCCACATATAGTCGGTATCCCCGAAAACGAGCTCCAAAATCGCCGCGAGCTCAGACCGTCCGCCCGCGCGTTCGGCTTGTTTTGCGGTGGGTTCGGGGACGCAGTAACCGCTTAAATACAGCTTGCCGTTATAAACCAGCATATCCGTGAAGGTATAGCCCAAAACGTCGTCGCCGTCGAAACTGTGCCACCCGCTTTTATCGGCGGCGAAGCTGCCGTCCGAAAAACCGATAATCCAACCGCCGTCGACGAGCGACGCGGAATTAACCTGTTTCCAACCGTCCGACGCCATTCCGTCGATGTTGACGATATTGCCGTCAAAGTCGTATCTCGCGACCATGACGACGCCGAGCCCGCCCCGTGCCGTGCCCCACTCCACACCTAACGCCGTTATCCCCGTTTCGTCCGTAATCGCCTTATTGTACGCGCTGTCGAAGCCGGTCGGCGGGTTTTCTTTTGCCGAGGGGTTTTCCCACATTATATCCCCGTTACGGTCGAGCATGGCTATATACGCGAGGCTGTATTGCGCCGTCCGTTCGCCGTCCGTTACATATTCATGTCCGATTTTACTCCCGACGACGAGTGTGCGGTCCGTGCCGGGCACGTCGAGTATATCTTCGACGGCAATAGAGCCGTCAAGCTCCGCCCACCATATTATTTCATTGTCATAATAGCCGTTGTCCATTAAGTTCCGCGCCCCTTTGTACTTCGTGATAAAGGTTTTGGCTGGCAGGTCATAGTCGTTGTAACCGTAGTCATACCAATAACCGCGCCCGTTTTCTTCCCAATAAAACCCCGATTGCTTTTCGTTTGGGTTTGCGCGTATATATTCGATTTCCTCCTTGGAAGGGGCGGCGTTTTCGATTTCATAACCGTTTACGGTAACGCCGTTAATCACGCGAAACGCGTTAAATTCCGGCGGCGGTCGGCGGTCGGTTTCTTCCGGCGGCGCGTCGGCGGTCGTTTCTTCCGAATAAAGCGCCCCGTCGCCTTTAAGCGCGGCGTAAAATCCGAAGCCCCCGGCGATTAGCGCCAATGCCGCGCAAAGCGCCGACAACTGCGCGGCGTAAGCGTTTTTCGTTTTGCCGGGTTTTGTTTTTTCGGGTTTAAAATCATCCGCCCGGGCGGGAACGCCGATTGACGCGCCCGCTTCCTTATTCGCCGCGCCGGCGGCTTGCCGGCGGCAGTCTTCGCGGAGCCGTTCCAAGTCGGGGATTTCCCCCCGTATGGTATAGTCTATGATTTCTTTGCCTTTCATAATAAAATTCTCCTTTCGTTACCCCAAAAGTTTCCGCAGCTCTTTCAGCGTGCGGTACAGCTTGTTTTTAACGCCTGATTCGCTCATTGAAAGGGCGCTCGCGATTTCGGGGATGGATAAGCCGACGTCATAAAAGAGATAATACGCCTTTTTTACGTCGTTCGGCTTTGACATGATGAACTTTCGCGCGTTTTCAAGCGTTATACGGTCGACGACGTAATCCTCCGTCAAGAAAGCGTCGGCTTCCTCCGCAAACAGACAGTTTTCCCCGTCGTCCCCCCCGCCCGCGGAAAACGGAACGAACCCCCGCAGCCTTTCCGCCAAAGAATAGTACCGCGCGATTTTCCGCTTTGCCAACCGCATGACAAAAGCCCTTTCGTTCATTATATAATCCGCCCCGCGTTTAACCAGAACTTTATACAATTCCATGTACGTGTCTTGAAGAATATCGTTTATATCGGCGGTATTCTTGCATTTTGCCGTAATCAGCGCCAATACGGCCTTGCTTGTGGAGTTGTATATTTCGTCGAACCGCGAAGCGGCGTTTGGGTTCGACATCAAATCACCGCCTCTACTGTTACAGTGGCGCAAAACCCGTAAAAAGTTTCACGCTTTTTAAAATATTATCGCTTTTTATTATATCGCGGTTCCCGCGAAAAAGGCGAAATCTTGCCAAAGGAACGCGAAATCAATGGAAAATCTGCGGAATTTTTGTATAATCGCGCATATAGACCACGGAAAATCCACGCTTGCCGACCGCATACTCGAACTTACCCAAGCCGTCGCCAAGCGCGATATGGAAGAACAGCTCCTCGACGACATGGAGCTTGAGCGCGAACGCGGAATCACCATAAAGGCGCGCGCCGCGCGGCTCAATTACCGCGCCAAGGACGGGCGCGAATATGTTTACAACCTTATCGACACGCCGGGGCACGTGGATTTCACATACGAGGTTTCGCGCTCGCTGAACGCCTGCGAGGGGGCGATACTGGTCGTGGACGCGACGCAGGGGATTGAGGCGCAGACGCTCGCCAACACCTATTTGGCGCTTGAGCAGAATTTGGAAATTCTGCCCGTAATAAACAAAATCGACCTTACTTCCGCCCAACCGGAATTTTGCAAGGAGGAAATAGAAAGCGTAATCGGCATACCCGCCCGCGACGCGCCGCTGATTTCCGCGAAAAACGGGGTTAACGTAGAAGAAGTTTTGGAGCAAATAGCCGCGAAAATCCCGCCTCCGTCGGGCGACCCGAAGGCTCCGCTTAAAGCGTTGATTTTCGACAGCTATTACGATACGTATAAAGGGGTAATCGTTTACGTGCGCGTTAAGGACGGCGAGGTGAACGTAGGCGACAAAATCAAGATGATGGCCACCGGCGCGGAATTTCAAACCGTCGAATTGGGTTATATGGGCGCCGCAGGCTTGATTAACGCCAAAACGCTTACCGCCGGGGACGTGGGGTATATCGCCGCCTCGATTAAGATGATTGGCGACACCAAGGTGGGCGACACGGTAACGCTGGCGGCCGTTCCCGCTTCCGAACCGCTCGCCGGCTACAGGAGCGTTTTGCCCATGGTATTCAGCGGGATTTACCCCGCCGACGGCGCGAAATACGCCGACTTGCGCGACGCTTTGGAGAAATTGAGGCTTAACGACGCCTCGCTCACTTTCGAGCCGGAAACGTCAATCGCGCTGGGGTTCGGGTTCAGGTGCGGCTTCCTCGGGCTGTTGCACATGGAAATCATTCAAGAGCGGGTCGAGCGGGAGTATAACCTCGACCTGATAACCACCGCGCCGTCCGTCGTCTATAAAATAAAGCTGACGGACGGAACGGTAACGACGATTGACAACCCCGCGAATTATCCCGACCCGTCGTTAATAGACACGGCGGAGGAACCGATTGTTTCCGCCCATATATTCAGTCCGTCGCGGTATGTCGGCGTGATTATGGAATTGTGCCGGGACAGGCGCGGCAATTATAAGGATATGAGTTATGTCGACGCCGAAAGGGTGGATTTGCGCTATGAACTGCCGCTCAACGAAATCGTCTACGATTTTTTCGACGCGCTGAAAAGCCGCACCAAGGGTTACGCGAGCTATGATTACGAATTGATTGGGTTCGCCCCGTCAAAACTCGTCAAACTGGACATTCTGCTCAACGGGGAGGTCGTCGACGCGCTTTCTTTTATCGTCCACGCGGATAAGGCGTATTCCCGCGGGCGCAAAATCACGGAAAAACTTAAAGAGAATATTCCGCGCCAGCTTTTCGAGATTCCCGTGCAGGCGGCCGTCGGCGGGAAAATCATCGCCCGTGAAACGGTTAAGGCTATGCGAAAGGACGTCCTCGCGAAGTGTTACGGCGGCGATATCACCCGAAAAAAGAAACTGCTCGAAAAGCAAAAGGAGGGGAAAAAACGCATGAGGAAATTCGGCAGCGTTGAAGTCCCGCCCGAAGCGTTTATGGCGGTTTTGAAAGAATAGGCGGCGGAACGGATTTTCGCAAAAAAAAAAATCCCCGGTACCCCGCCGCTTGGGGTACCGGGTTCGTTTGACCGGAAACGACGTCTAATCCGTTCGGTTAACCTTGTTCCAGTCCCTCGCGGCATAATCCTGCGTCGCCGATTCCCTCGCGGTTTTGCCGCAACTTCTGCAGCCGGCGAAATACATCCCCGAAAAAGGGTCGAGCTTAACCTCGGCGGCGCCGCCGCAGTCCTTACATTTTAACAGCTCTTCCATAAAAATTTCACGCCTCCTTCACGGCAGTTTTTTACGTTTAAAATTCGTCCGCGCCCGTCTCGCCGTCGGTTGACAATCGGCTCAGCTTTAAAGAATTTTCCCGTCTGAAAGCGTCGAATTCCCCCGCGTCAATCGCGCCCCTTATACGTTCGGTGAGCGCGTTGTAAAAATACAGGTTATGCTGCGAGGTCAAACGCCCCGCCAAAATTTCCCCCGCTTTGAAAAGATGCCGTATATAAGCCCGCGAAAAATTCCGGCAGGTCGGGCACTCGCACCTTTCGTCAAGCGGCTTTTCGTCTTTCGCGTAACGCTCGTTGGTGGCGTGCGTTATCCCGTCGCTTGTGAAAACCGTGGCGTGGCGGGCGTTGCGCGTGGGCATCACGCAGTCGAACATATCGATTCCGCGGGCGACCGCCTCGATTATATCGGAAGGCGTCCCCACGCCCATAAGATAGCGCGGTTTGCCGACGGGCATGAAAGGCGTAACCGCTTCGATAACCCGGAACATATCCTCTTTCGTTTCCCCGACGGCAAGCCCGCCGACGGCGTAACCCGGCAAATCCAGCCCGGCGATTTCATTCATGTGCCTGACGCGTATATCCTCATATACGCCGCCCTGGTTTATCCCCATTAACGGGCGCCGCGAACCGAGCCTTTCCAATTCTTCCTTGCACCTGACGAGCCATCTTGTCGTCCTCCCGACCGAATCCTCGACATAACCGCGTTCGGCGGGATTTGAGACGCACTCGTCAAACGCCATGACTATATCGGAGCCGAGGTTATGCTGGATACGCATACTCTCCTCGGGACCCATAAAAATCTTCCTCCCGTCCGTATGCGATTGGAAATAAACGCCCTCTTCCTTTACTTTACGCAGCTTCGCCAGGGAAAACGCCTGAAAACCGCCGCTGTCGGTCAAAATAGGTCCGTCCCAGCTCATAAACCTGTGCAGCCCGCCCATTTCCCTTATAAGCCCGTCGCCCGGACGAATATGCAGGTGATAGGCGTTGCAAAGCGCGGTTTGGCATTTAAGCGCCTTCAACTCCGGCGCGGTAACGCCGCCTTTGATGGCGGCGGTCGTCGCGACGTTCATAAAAAGCGGGGTTTCGACAGTTCCGCGCGGCGTTTCCAGCCGCCCCCTCCGCGCGCCCGAATCGATTTTGATAAGGGTGAACACAGCGCCCGTTAACCCGCCGCCTCGCGCTTGCGGAAACAGCTCACGTCGCCAATCACGCTCATTATACCGTCGTCGACGATAACCGCGCCCTCTTCCCCGATGGCGAAAACGGGCAGACCGCGTTCGGTAACGACGCGCCTTATACAGTGGTTTTGCGTTTCGTCCCGCGCGTAATCCACCTCGACATAAAAGCCCTCGGCGAAGCGAAACCCCAGACTGTAGCACAAATTCCCGCGGTCGTCCCCCGTAATGTGATAATTCGCGAGTTGAACCTGCGCCCCCGCGCCGAAACCGATTACCACCCCGTCGTGGTTTTCGATAACGTCGTACAAATCAAACTCGATAACCCGCGACATGATTTTTTCGGGGGCACCGCCGGGAAGGTAAATTATGTCGGCTTTTTGAATCTTCCTTTTGGCGGAAGCCGGGTTATCGCGGAAATAGTCGATATACTCGACGTCTTCGGGATGTATCCCGTAATGCTTGAACGATTTTTCAATCGCCTTGCTGAAAATACCGTCTTCCCCGTAAAATTTGTCCCAATCCTCGCGCGAGGAAATTTCCCCGTCGCGGAACGAGAACGCGACGACCGCGACCCTGTCGCCCTTTTTCAGATATTTTTTGAAATCCTTGAAGCACCACCGCTTGCTTATGTCGTACCTGCTCAACAAAATGTTGGTCATAACGCTTGCCCTCCGATTAAATGATGTTTATCGAATACGACTGAATTATACCACATATTGTTTGAAAATGCAAGCCGTTTTTGCATATATTGATAAAAATATTCGGACAACGTCAACCCAAATATTCCCCGATAATCCTTATCAGCATTTCGTTCAGCTTCTCCACCTCATAAGCGCCGATTGTCGGCTCGACGTGCCCGTCGCCTATTCCGGAATGGTCGGTAAGGAACGTGTAGGTTCCGCCCGTCGTTATCGAAAGGCAGCGCAGCAGGAACTCGGTCTCTTTATCGACCCCGCTTGCCGCCACGGGAATTATACGAACGCCGTCATCCGCCGCCCCGGCGATAATTTTCCCCATATTCGCCGCGGTTTCGGAGTTATAATGCGGCGGCGCGTCTAAGACGAACAGAATTATTTTAACGCTGCCCCGTTCCCAGTCATGCTCGTAAACCGCGTTCAAGAGCGCCGCGTCGACCGCTTCGGGATAATCGCCGCCGCCGCCCGCCGACTGCTTTTTCAGAACGTTGACCGCCGCCTTTATGTCATCGGTGAACTCATACGGCAAAACCACGTAATCGTCGCCCTCGTCGCGGTAAAAATTGACGGAAAGCCTTACGGGAACGCCGATATTATCACGGTTGACCGCGTTCACGACGCTTTCAAGCTCCCTTTGCAGATAATCGAGCTCGTCGCTCATTGAACCCGTGGTGTCGCACACCAGCATTAAATCAAGCGTCTTCGCGGGGGAAACCGCGCCGGTCAGCTCAATCTCAATATAATCCGAATCAACCGTTTTGCTCGCCGTAACGCCGTTCGCCGAAACCTCCGCCCGCTTTTCCGAAGTCCGCGATTGGGATTGCGGGTCGGTTTCCCCGAACAGATAGGCTATCCCGTTATGGTCGGTTCTCGCCCGCCAAAGAGGTTCGCCGTCCCCTCCGAAAAGCGCGACTTGCGCGTCGCGGACGGGCTCGCCGCCGCCCGTAACCTTCACCGTTATGCGCTCGGACGGGTTAATCCGCCATTTCGACGCCAAACTCGCCCACTCGGGATTGTTTTTGATAAGGTCGCCCCAAAAATCCCAGTTGGCGTTATCGTTCCATTCGCCCCCGGTAAGCAACCCGTAAGGGACGGGCTCTTCCTGCCCGCCGCGGTCTCCGTCGTCCGCTTTCGGAGCTTCCGCCGCGCCGCCCGCGACCATATCCCATGCATCCTCAATAAGTGCATCCTCAATAAGCGCCGCTTCGCCGTCGCGGCCGTCCGCTTCCGCCGGGGCTTCCGCCGCGCCGCCGTCGACCGTCGCCTCCGCGCCCACAGCCGCTCTGACGTCGCCGTCTTTTAGGGCGCCGAATTCGCCGCCGTTCTTGTCGGAGGAACACGCGGCCGTCGGCAGCAACACGGCCGCCGTTAAAAGCAATGATAAAACCTTTTTCATTTCACACCTCTGTTTTTTAAATGTTTCCGGGCGGTAAAAACCGCTCTTGATATAAACACAACGCAAAGGTTCAAAAGGTTGCAAAAAAAGATTATAACAGCAGGTCGTCGAAATCGGAGCCCCCGCCTTTCTTTTCGGCGTTTTCATTCGGTTCGGCGGCGGTCTCCGCGTTTTTAAGGTTATAAAGCGCGTTTAAGTCGACGGTTTCCTCCATAATGTCGTATTGTCCGGGCGCGGGGTTGCCATACGCCGGAACGCCCGCCGCCCCCGTATACGGGGAAACCGCTTCCATTTCCGGGGAAACCGCCCCCGCCGGTTGGTTGGCTTCGTCAAAGGCGTAAAGACCGGACGCGCCCAAGGTGTTTCGGGGAGCCGCGCCCGTCGAGAACTCGGAACCGCCGAAAGGGGGAACCGCCCCGCAGTGGGCGAACAGCCTAAGGAGAAAATCCCTGCTGACCGGAATACTTCTGATAAAAACAGACTCGTTGTAATTCTTCGACTTCGCGTTGTAAGACATACGTTTTATCGAGATATAGTTTTCCTCGAACCCGCTCGAGTGGTAGATATCCGCCTGAAAATACGCGGGACCGCCCGCTATTCCGTTAAGCGACAACGCCGTCAAAAGCGTTTCCGGATAATTTTTCAGATAATTCTTGTCGTTGCGGAAAACCTCGCCGTCCTCCAACAGCAGATTATACCCTTTGTAAAGTTCCGCCCATTTATTCTCAAACTCGATGAACGGGCGTCTCGCCCTGACGGAAGCCACCGCGACGGCGGGCGCGCAGATAAAGAACAGTTCCGCAATCCAAACGACGCAGAGCAAAGGCCCTTTCACGTCCATGGCGTTCCCGCCGGAGCCGTTGCCGACGTAAGACCAGCGACCCTCGCCGTTGATAAGGCCTATTATGCTCAGCATACGGCCCGGACGCGCCATATAATAGACCGCGGTAGGATACTTCCCGTTATTTTTTTCCCGGTCGGCGTAATAATAATACAGGCTGTTATCCGTTATTTCCCTTATCGAGCGTATTGCCGAAGCGTCGGAAACCCCAAGCGTTTCTTCAAACCCGAACAACTCGTAAAAGGATATGCCGCTTAATTCGTCTTTGAGTTCCTCGGTGAGGGATGTGCCGAACAGGTAGATACATTTTTCGTCGTCAAGGAATTTATACGCCGGCGGTTCTTTCATATCGCGGATAATTTCCGATAATTCTGAGTTGGGGCGGATGTTCCCGTTTTCATCGCCGAAAAGGTCGCCGACAAGCCAAAACCCCGTCAACACCTCGTCCGCGCCGTCCTCGCCCAAATTATCCCCGAACACGGCGTTATAATCGTTCGCGAGGTACAGCGCCCATTTAAAGTACGTGAACCCCAAGCAGCCGACTATTACGGCGGCAATCGCCAAAGCGGGCGTCCTGATTTTAAGGAACGCTATCATCTTTCCCGAGACGAACCCCGCCAGCGCGCCGAACGTGACCGCCGCCAGCGCGCAAAGATAGACGCTGGGAACGACGCCGTTAAGCCGAAGGTATATCGCGCTTAATACCGAGCCGACCGCGGCGGTTCCGGCGGCCACCAAAATCAGACCCGTATAGTTCGCCTTTTTTTCAGAATACATGGCAATCCTCCAAATTCAACAATCTTTTCGCGTTCTCGCATAAGATTTTCTCTCTGGCGCGGTCGTCAAGCCCGAGCCCGTCGAACCGTTCAATCTCCCCTTTTATGTCCCACATGGGATAATCCGTCCCGAACAGCACTTTATCCTCGCCGTAGGCGGCTATGTATTCGCGCGCCTTTTCGGGGCTCAACGCGTAAAGCGAGCTTGAAACGTCGACGTAAACGTTTTCCCGCCCCGCCAATTCCCGAACGGCGTCGCCCCATTCCGACCAGCCGCCGAAGTGCGCGGCGACGACGGTCATCTTCGGGAAGCGGTTAAGCGCGTTCGCTATGCGCTTCGGCGAGGAATAGGGATACCTCGGGTCCCCCGCGTGGAACAGCACGGGCAGCCTGCCGTCTATCGCTTCATAAATCTTGTACGCCCGCGCGCCGTCCGCCTCAAATTCCTGAAAGTCGGGGTGAAGCTTAACCCCTTTCAAGCCCAACCGCATGGCGCGGTTAATCTCGTTATCGAGCGAAACCTCGCCCATATCGGGGTGAAGCGAGCAAAACCCCGTAAAAAATCCGTTTGAAGCCGCCGCGCTTTCGCTTATAAAGCTGTTTATGTTTTCAACCTGTTCCGTCTTTGTGGCGACGGAGCAGATTAAACAGCCCGAAACCCCGTTTTTGCGGCAGGCGCGCCTTAAGGCGCCCGCCGTGCCGTCGAACGCGACGGGCATACCGTAAAAGCCGCTTATGCCGGCGGACGCCTTTTCGGCTATTTTATCGGGGAAAATATGGGTATGGCTGTCAAAAATTTTCACATCACGTTTCGCGCACATACAACCAGTTTAGCATATTTTGTGAAAAATCACAAGGACTTTTCATAAATTTGTTGACTAACCCCGCGAATTTTGTTATAATTAATGAAAAACACGAAGGAGCGAACGAAAATGTACAGCCATTTGATTGATTTGAACGACTATTCGGTGGAACAGTGGAACGAGATTATCAAACTTGCCCGGGATATCAAGAGCAACCCACATATTTACGAGGGGGCGTGCACGGGTAAAATAATGGGGACGCTTTTTTACGAACCCAGCACGAGGACGCAGATGAGCTTCCAAAGCGCCATGTTAAGGCTCGGCGGCGGTATAATCGGGTTTGACAATCCCCAGACCTCCAGTATCGCCAAGGGCGAAAACCTTAAGGACACCACGAAAACCGTAAGCGGCTATTCCGATATCATGGTAATGCGCCACCATCTGGAAGGCGCGGCGAAAGCCGCCGCGCTCACCGCCGACTGCCCCGTCGTGAACGCGGGCGACGGGGGGCATCTGCACCCCACGCAGACGCTTACCGATTTGCTCACGCTGACCGCGGAAAAGCGCCTTACCGATTTGAACATCGGGGTTTGCGGCGATTTGAAAAACGGCAGGACCGTCCATTCGCTTGTCCGCGCCCTGTCGAAATACGAGGGGAACAAATTCACGTTTATCTCGACCAAGGCCCTCGGCCTTCCGGAATACATAAGGAAAGAGCTTATCGAGGGCGGGGCGGAATGCGCGGACGTTTCATCCATTGAAGAGGCTTTGCTTGATTTGGACGTTTTGTACATGACGCGCATACAAAAAGAAAGGTTCGCGAGCGACGAGGAATACGAACGGCAAAAAGACGTGTTCGTCCTGAACGCGCGCAAGCTGAAGGCGGCGAAAAAAGACCTCGCCGTACTGCATCCGCTTCCGAGGGTCGATGAAATAACCCACGAGGTTGACGGCGACCCCCGCGCCTTGTACTTCAAGCAGGCGAATTACGGTATGTACGCGAGGATGGCGCTGATTCTGATAATACTGAACTATGACGGCTTTAAGCCCAAACCCCTTTTCGAAGGGGAAAGCGGCGGGTTGAAGTGCGCGAACAAGCGTTGCATCGTCAATAACGAGAAAGGGCTTAAACAAAGTTTTGTCGGCGGGAGCGACGTCCTCGTATGCGAATATTGCGAGGAGCGCGTCATATAGCGAAAAACGAAATATTTCAAAAAAGGCTTGTTTTCCGTCTTGGCTTGTGTTATAATCTTTTAAAATGAAAACTCCCGAAAAGTTTTCGTTTTAAAAGGGTTTCCGCCGCGTCGTATCGG
>JAIRWC010000044.1 GCA_031253495.1 Oscillospiraceae bacterium
TTTCGGCGCGGTTACGGGCTTTTCCGACGCGCCCGTTATCTGCCCCGTGGAAATGTTCACCCGCCCCGCGTTCGTTTTCAGGAAATCGTTGAGCAGCATAGCAATCCCTCCTTTCTTTGATGATAATGGCCGCCGCTCGGATTACCCGAACAAATCCTCCAATTCTTCCGAATCGGTTACGATTATATCGGTTTCGCCGTCTTCCGCCGGTTCGGGTATAACCCCGGTTTCGCCGTCTTCCGCCGGTTCGGGTATAACCCCGGTTTCGCCGCCTTCCGCCGGTTCGGGTATAACCTCGGTTTCGCCGCCTTCCGCCGTAACGGCGGGCTTCGGCGCCGCGTTCTCGATTTTCGCGACGCTGTAAAGGGGGTAAGCCACGCCGCCGATGATGATTGAAATTTCGCCGTCTTTAATTTCCACGCGCTCGACGGTTCCCGTTTCCACCACCGCGGCCCCGTCGTCCTTAACCAGCCCCACGGTTACGTATTTCCCGATAAGGCTTGTCGCGTAAGCTCCGTCGTTCCCCGCGGCGACGCCGTAGCTTTCGTCGACGATTTCCATGACGTTCTTGAGGGAATAGGGCTGTCCGTTGACCGTCATCTCAAACTGCCCGCCCGAAAAATCAACCTTCGTAACCTTGCCGGACTCGACCTTGAACCCTTTCCCGGTGTCGGCGGCGACGATTACGGTTTTGCCCACCATCGACTGCGCGTAGTTGGCGTTGCTGTAATACAGCGCGTCCTGCTGAACCTGAAGCGAGGTGAAAGACGCCATCTGCGACACGAACTCCGTGTTCGACATGGGCTCTAACGGGTCTTGGTTCGCCATTTCCGCAATCAGCAGCTTATAGAAGGTCTGTATCGAAACCTGGTCGTTCGACGACGAATCGAAATATTTGGCGTATCTTGTGCGGTTTTCGTAAATATTGCTTAAACTGTCCATCGCCATTTCATCGCCCCCTTCCTAAGCCATCGCGCCGACGATTTCCGCGAAGCTGAACTCGCTCTCGTCGTCGTCGTCGCCGCCGCCGTCCCCGTCATAATTCCGCCGGTTCCCGCCGCCGCCGTCGTCCCCGGAAAATTCGCGCCGCGCTTCCCTCGTTTGGAGCGGTGATTGCGCAACCTCGTACTTTTCGACGGTTATGCCGTTTTGCTCGAGGATTTCCCGCACGGCGCCCGCTCTCCCCGCTAACATTTCGCGCGTTTGGGGATTGTCGGCGATAATCTTCACCGCGAGGACGCCGTCCTTCGACGTCAGCTTGATTGTTACTTTGCCCAAACTTTGCGGGTTAAGCGTCATCTCGAAACTCGTAACCGCGCTTTTGCCCTTGAAAGCGGCGAACTTTTCCATTATCGCCTCGCAGGTCTGAACCGCCGCCCTGAAGACTTCGGGATTGCCTTTTTCCCGCAAGCCCTCGAAACTTCCGGCGCTTTCCGGCGATTTCCCCTCGGGCGCCTCCTCCGCGATGAATTTCACACGCGGGGGGGCGGTTTCGGTTTTGGGCGCGGAATTTTCGGGCCGTTCGGCTTTCATGCTCGCCAAAAGCTCGCGAATTTCCCCGTTTTCCTTGATAACGGGGCGTAAAAACCCCTCCGTCATCTCTTTCAACCCCGCCGTTTGACCGGGCTGCGCGAACCGTTCGGTCGTTCGGAACCTAACCTCTTCAATCTCAATCCGTTCGGTCTGCCGCGCGGGCGTTACCCCGCCCTGATTTGCGGAAAGCCCCGCGCCCGGCGCGGCCTTTTCGTTCGGGACATTCGGGAAAAAGGGTTTGAACGTTTCGCTTTTCGCCCGTCCTTTTTCCGCCGGCGTTTCGGATAATCCGAATGTCGCGGGCGTTTCGCCGTCCGTTTGAGCGTTCGCCCCCGCGTAAGCGGTCAAGAAAGCCTTCTCCGCCGTTTCGCCGCCCGTAAGAACGGGTGGCGCCGCGCTTTCCCGCGTCGTTTCGGCCGCCGTTCCCCCGGTTTCGTAAAATTCGGGAACCTTTAAGACGCCAGCCGCGCCGTGAACCGCCGTTTCTCCCGTCGGTTCCGCGTTCGCCGCCATAAACCTTTCGGTTTCTTTTTCCGCGTCCGCCCTTTTTTGAACTTTGAAAACCCCGGCTTCGCCCAACGTCTTTGTTTCAGCCTGTTCGCCGCCCTTGGTCGCCGCGTTTTCCGCGGTTTCCTCGGTCCCGGCTTTGATTAAGGCCCGCTTTTTCGGGATATCCGGCGTTTCTTCCGCCGACCGCGAGTTCGGGATGAAATACGCGAGGATTATCCCGTCCGCCGCGTCGTCGATGAACGCCGTTTGTTCGCCCGTTTCGCCGCCGCCGCCGCCGCCGCCGCCCGCGAGTTCGGAAAAACCGCCGCCGGCTTCCCCCCCGGGGAACGCGCTTTTGCCCATTTCGCCCCGCAAGCAATCCGCGAACGTCGTTTCCGGTCCGGCTCTCGCGTCCGACGGTACGGCCGCCGCCGAATACGGCAAACTGACCGCGCTTGTTACATTCATATCCGTAACACCTCCTTTCGTTTAAAATTTACTTAATATTATATATAACCTATAATAAAAAGTCAACAACCACGCGGCGGCGCGTCAACCGCCGACCGCTTTCCTCTGTCCGATGTTGCTCACAAATTCTTCGATAAACAGCTCCTGCTCCTTCGATTCCGCGTACCTGTACTCCTCAAGCTGGCGTTCCTCCAGTTTTTCAAGCGTGCCGACCTCCCTCGTCGCTTCTATGACGACGTTGAGCTGCCGCTCGATTTCCGCCTCTTTCAAGGCGATTTGACGCTTTTTCTCGTGCGCTTCCTGCTGTTTTACGGTGATGAACCGTTTCCGCGAAGACAAGTCCGCCGTCGTAACCCCTCTTATCATTATATATTCCAACTCGTCGCTCTTCATGTCAATCAGCCGTATAAGCGCGTCAAGCTCGGCGTTCAGGTCGTTAAGCTCCTTGCGCAAAATCCCGAGCGCGTTCTTTTCCGCCTCAAGGATTTGCTCCTTGTACCTTTTCAGTTTAGCCAAAGAAAATCTGAATTTTTTCATAACCTTTTCATCCCACGACGCGTTTAAGCATTTCCACGGTTTCGTCCAAATCGAACGCTTCGTTAATTTTCTGTTTCAGAAAATCGTTTATGGCGTCTATTTTATCAATCGCCTCGTCCAACCTGCGGTTGGTCCCTTTTTTATAAGCGCCTATGGTAATTAAATCGTAGTTGGAATCGTAAAGCGAGAGTAAATCCCTCAGCCTGTTCGCCGCCTCGTTGTGGCTTTCGGGGCGGATAACCACCATAAGGCGCGATATGCTCCCCAGTACGTCAATCGCGGGATAATGGTTGCGCGCGGCGATTTTCCGCGATAAAACTATGTGCCCGTCGATAATCCCCCTCACGGTGTCGGAAATGGGTTCGTTGGTGTCGTCGCCTTCCACCAAAACGGCGTATATCCCCGTAATGCTCCCTTTCTCGAAACAGCCCGCGCGTTCCAGCAGCTTGGGCAGCGCGGAATAAATCGACGGGGTATAACCCCTCGCAATCGGCGGCTCCCCTATCGACAGCCCCACTTCCCTTTGCGCCATGGCGAAACGGGTCAAGTTGTCCATCATAAGCAAAACGTCTTTGCCCTGCCGCATGAAATACTCGGCAATCGCGGTGGCGGTGAGCGGGCATTTGCTCCTCATCATCGCCGGCTGGTCGGAGGTGGCGACCACGACGACGGAACGCGCCATACCTTCCTCGCCCAAGTCGTTTTCGATAAACTCCCTCACCTCGCGCCCGCGTTCCCCGACTAAGGCGATAACGTTCAAATCCGCCTTAACCTTGCGCGCTATCATGCCCAGCAAGGTGGATTTCCCCACGCCCGAACCCGCGAATATGCCTATCCTCTGCCCTTTCCCCAACGTCAGGACGCCGTCGATGGCTTTTACGCCCATTTCGAGGGGAACGGATATTTTGGGGCGGGTGAGCGGGTTCACCGGGATTCCCGTAATCGGCGTCGTCCCCGTGTAACTTACTTCGCCGCCGCCGTCAAGCGGTCTGCCTATAGCGTCGATAATCCTGCCGACGAGCGACGGGTCGGTTTTTACCATGAGCTTGTCGCCCGTGTTGTCGACGATGCTTCCGGGTCCTATCCCCTCTATGTCGGTATAAGGCATCAAAAGCACCTTATCGGAATTGAACCCCACCACCTCGGCGAATATGTGTTCTTTCATGTCCTTGCTAAAGATTCTGCAAACATCGCCGATATTACATACGGGACCGCTCGCTTCAATCGTCATGCCGATGATTTTTTCGATTTTCCCCATGTTGCGATAAGAGTCAAAGCCGTCAAGCTCGCGCAGGAACCCTTTTAAGTCCACGGTCTACTCCTCGGTTTCATCATATTCCGCATAATCGCCTTCCTCGTCGTCTTCATTGTCGGGCTTGTTTTTGAATTTGCCCTTACCGAGATTTTCAATCATCTTTAACTGCGTGGTAATCCCCGCATCGGTGATTTCGCTGCCGTTGTCGAGGATAAGCGTGCCTTTGGGCGCGTCTTTGAGGATTTCAAACTCGATATGCTGGTTAGCCCCGAAAATCCGGGCTAAATCGTCCAAATCGACGCTGACGGAATCCTCTATGTCGAGTTTTGAAAGCGATATCTTTATATAAGAAGAACCGCGGAAGCCTTTGGCGGCTTCTTTGAGCATTTTGGAAATTACCGCCTTGTCTTTCTGTTTAAGGCTGCCCACCGTGATTTTGTTTGAAACGGCGAATATCAAATCGAAAAGCCGGTTTTCATAGTTTTTGAAAATCCTTTCCTTTTCCGCCGGAAGCCTTTCGATGACCGAGTTAAGCTCGACGAGCGTGTCCTTGCATTTCCGCAAACCCTTGCCGTACCCCTCGTCGAAGCCCGCTTTCTCCCCCGCTTTATATCCCGCTTCATACCCCGCCTCTTCGGCTTTTTTGCGGATGTCCGCCTGTTCTTTTTTCGCGTTTTCCAGTAAAACGCGTCCTTCGTCCTCGGCTATCCCGATTAGAACTTTCGCTTTTTCCCGCGCTTCGGCGAGCGATTTTTCGCCCTCGTCTATATACCGCCGCTTAATCCGCTCATACTCTGAAAGCCGTTTTGCCTCTTCCCGCCGCGCCTCGGATATTTCGGGCGCGTCTTGTTCGGAGTTTTTTTCGGCGTCGCTTTCCGCGCGCGTTTTCGTCGGCGAAACCAACGGGGTTTGCATGGACGACGGCGATAACCCCGCAACATACACGAACTCGCCGCTTTTTATCACCGCGCCCAAGAATTATCCCCCCTAACCGTCAAACCCGGTAAAATCGCCGTTACGCGATGATTTCGTCGCCGCCGCCCTTGGAGATGGTAAGCACGCCCTCGTCCTCAAGCCGCCTTATAATCGCCACTATCCTTTGCTGCGATTCCTCCACGTCTTTCATTCTCACGTTCCGCAGATATTCCACGTCGGTTTGCGTCGTTTCTTTCATACGGGTGGACATATTCGCGTAAATGATTTCCGCCACCTCCCCGCTGGAGCCTTTGATGGCGATTGCCAAATCCTTGGGGTCCACCTCTTTGAGGAACGCCTGTATCGACATGGGGTCGAGAATGGTGATGTCCTCGAAAACGAACATTTTCTGCCGGATTTCCTCGGCGAGTTTGGGGTCGCGCAGCGCCAATTCGTCGAAGATGAACTTTTCCGTGGCGCGGTCCACGTTGTTTAACACGTCGGCTATATAGTTCACGCCGCCGATTTCCATGCTTTCCGTGGTAACAAGGCTGGCGAACTTTTGCTCTAACGTGCGTTCCACCGATTTTACCACGTCGGGCGACGCCGCGTCCATTCTCGCTATCCGCTCGACGACCTCGATTCGCACGTCTTTGGGGAGCTCCGACAAAATCGCCGAAGCCTGGTCGCTCCTCGAATAGGACAGTATGAGCGCGATTGTCTGCGGGTGTTCGTTTTGAACAATCGCGAGCAGGTTTTTATAATCCGATTTGCGGACGAAACTGAACGCCTTGCTTTGCAACTGTTTCGTTATTTTGTCGAACAGCACGTTCGCCTGTTGCGAACCGAACGCCTTTTCAAGGACCTCCCTCGCGTATTCCACTCCGCCCTCGGAAATAACCTTTTGCGTAAGACAAAGCTCATAAAAATCGTTAAGCACGCCCTCGACGATTTCCGCCGACCAATAATCCATCTTCGCCACTTCTAAAGTCAGACGCTCTATTTCGTCGTCGGAAAAATGCTTGAAAACCTTGGACGCGTTTTCGGAGCCTATGGAAGACAGTACCAACGCCGCCCTTTGCATCGGCGTCATTTCTTTCGCTTCGGCCATAATCAAGCCCCCTTTGTTATCGTCATACTATTCACCGTTTAAAAACGGCGAATCGGGTTTGCGCCGTCGCGGCGACGCACCGCGTTCATTCGGCGGGAACGCCCGTTATTCCTCGTCTCTCAGCCAGGTTCTGATAAGCTGGGCGACAATTTCGGGGTTGGAGCGCGAAAATTCCCGTATCTCGCGTTTAAGGACGACGTCCTTGGTTTCGGATTCCTCAAGCAAACTGGGGAGTTCAAACCCCTCCGGCTCGGGCGCGGGCTGATACTCTTCCCGGACGAAACCCTGCCCGGCCCCGCTCACGACGGGCGGAGCGCCCCTGTAGCTGACCTGACGCTTTTTTTTGGAGCCGGACGTCATTATGGCCAAAGCGAACAGAATTATCAAAAGCGCGCCGAGACAGATAATAATGTAAATCAACAGGTTGCGGGTCGAATCGCCGCCCGCGCCCGCGGCTTCCCTGCCGGGCGACGGCTGCGACGGGAACGGAACCGCGACGAACGAAACGTTGGCGACGTCCGCGCCTATCGCGTCGGCCACCGCCTTAACCCACATTTGAATGTCGGCGTCCGGCAATGGCAAACTGTCGACCAAAACCGTCGCCGTAACGTCGACCCTGCGCATACCGCTGTCGGTATACTGCTCTATCTTCTGGTTGATTTCATAATTCGATTCCCTGAGCCATTCCAGATAATAATCGCTGCCCGCCGCCATCGCGGGGATTGTGGGATAATCCGGGGATATGTCCGCGTTGTCGAACGTGCCGGCGGGCAACCCTTCCTCCAGTAAGCCCCCGACGCCGTATTTTTCGGTTATATTGCGGAGGATACCGCCGTCTAACCCCACTATCGGGGTGTACGTTATTTCCTCCGTAACCTTGTCGCTGAAATCCATCTTCGCGTGTACCGCCATGGTATACTTTCCGAAAACGCCCGTAAGCAACCCGCCGAGTTGCGCCTTGAGCTTTTCCGCCACAAGCTCGGAATACCCGAGTTCCATGGCGTACCTTTGCTGCTTTAACTGCAGGCTTTCCGCCCCGTCGCCCGTACTGTCGGCGTAAGCCAGCATGACGCCGTTCCCGTCGGTAACGGTGATGTTCTCGCTTTTAAGGTTCGGAACCGCGGTGCGGGCAAGGTTGTAAACGCCGTTAATCTGGTTTGAATCAAGCGTCCTGCCGGATTTTAGGTTCAGTTTTATGGACACGCCGGATTCCTGCCGGTTTTCGACAAAGACATAGTCCGGTTGATCCGGAATGTTCAGTATGACCATGGAACTCTCGACTTCGGGAATGGTGTTGTAGGTCGCCATGAGCCAGTCTTGAAGCTGGTGCACCTGCGCCACCCTCTTTTCGGTTTCGGTGGCGAACATCCCCACCGAGGTGTTCCAGATGTCGTTGTTCAAATTTGAAGGACGGGGATAGCCCTGCAGACTTAACTGCCAGCGCAAATCCCCCTCCGTGTTGGTCGGAACCAGTATTTCGTTGTTTGAACCCACCCTCGCGCTGCCGTTGCCCAAGCCCGAAAGCACGGAGAGTATCTCGTTCGCCTCGGATAAGCTTGACGCTTTGTACAGCACCGTATATCCCGCGTTGTTGAGGACGATGGTGAGTATTATCGCGGACGCGACGACAACGCCGGCTATGGCGAGAATTATAACCCTCGTCTTTCCGGCGATTCCCAGCCACCTTTCCTTGACGGGACCGAATACTCTCCCGAACGTTTCTTTGATTTTCCCCATAATTCAGCTGTCCTAAATATTCATCCTTATAATTTCGTTATACGCGTCCGAAACCGTGTTCCTTATATTCACGAACAACTCCAGAGCTATTTCCGCTTTCTGCAGGTTCATTTGGATTTGCTCGATGTCGTCGGCGTCGCCGAGCATGAGCCTCACCATGTCCTCGCTTTTTTGCCGGTCGGTCGATACCGCCTCGGCGTAAATGTTGTTGAAAACGTCCAAAAACGTCGGCTGTTTGACCGAAGCCCCCTCGCCGCCGTTTCCGGACAAAGAATTTTCCCGTTCGGCAAGCGGGGTGATAATCGGCGATAACGGCGTGATATACATAATAAAAACCTCCGTCTGAACGTTCCCCGAACCGTTATTTGCCCATCGAAAGCGCCCTTTGCGCCATAGCCACGAGCGTGTCGTACACCGCGTAATTATTCTCATACGATTGCGAGGCCGCCATCGCGTCCATTTGTTCCTCGGCGACGTCCACGTTCGGCAAATAATAATAACCGTCCTCGTCCGCGTGGGGATGAGACGGGTCGTAAACGGGCGTGGTCGGGGTTTGCTCGTCTTTTACGACGGCGGTAACCAACACCCCTTGGTATTTCATCTCGCGGCGCTCCGCGAGCGTTTTGCTGAAAATCTCGCCGAAGCCGCTCCGCCGCGCCTTGACGTTCTTGAAAGTTCTCGCTTCGTTGAAAAGGGTTATTTGCCTGATGTAGGGGCCGCCGTCCTCGGTCATGGTCGTAGTCGCGTTGGCGACGTTCTGCCCTATGACTTCCATACGCAGCCTTTGCGCCGTCATCCCCGAAACCGGGACGTTAAGATGGTCCAAAAATCCCATAATCCGACTCCATAAACCGCGCGGCCGCTAATTCCTTCTCATCGCGGTTCTCATCATCCTAAACTCCGCCTCTATCTGATTTATAACCGCTTCCTGCCTTAACGCGTTCGACTTGAGCGCGGCCGCCTGAACCTCGTAATCCACGTTGTTCCCGTCCGGCTGCCCTTTCGTGTCTTTGTCCACGTAAAGCTCCTGCTTCAAATGCAGTTCCTTCTTATACTTCGCGTTCTGATTTATCCTGTCTTTCAGCACGCCGGAAAACGTAAGGTATTTGCTCTTGTAGCCCGGGGTGTCGATATTGGCTATATTCTGCGCTATGATTTTTTTGCGCTCGTTTATATATTGAAGCCCCTGCTCCATAATTCTGAAAGAGGTGGTGCCGAACAAACCCGCCATCGCCCAAACTCCTTTCCCGACCGCCCGGACGAACCGCCCCGACGAAACCCGGATGAACCGCCCCAATTCCGCGCTTCGCTAATTATACTACAAAAATTTTTAAATTTCAACACTTTTTCGTTATATTTTTAAAATTTTCGTCCGCTTTTCAATTTTTCCCTTATTTTGCGCTCTTTCACGAAAGGCGCTTCCCTGAATTCGTAAGGCTTCGGCGGCGGGGCGCTGTCGAACCGCTTTTTCGCGGAGCTGACCGAGCGCATAATCGCGCCGGCGTTCCCGAAAACCGCGGGTATCGCCGTTTCCCGCCGTTCTCTGTACCCTTGCTCCTCGTAAAACCATTCGTCGAATTTCAGCGTCCCGTCCTTGAAAAAATATCCCAGCCTCCGTGAATTTCCCGTATATTCGCGGATAGCCGCCGTTTTCGTTTTTACGCGGATTTTTCCTTTTCCGCGCTTTTTCGCTCTCTTTCCGGCAAATTCCGCCGATTGAAATTCGCTCAAAGGGACGACGATTAACCGCCTGTTCACGATTTTTTCGCCCTTTACGGTAAAACTCCCCGCGTATAAACTGATTACGACGTCTTTCAGCCCGATTTCAAGGTACGAATATCGCGCGCGGGCGGCGACGGCGCGTTCGGTTATCTCCAATAAAACCCTCGCGGCGAACAAAACCGCGAAAACCGCCCCGCACACGGCGGCGGCGGAAGGAAGCAGCAGCCCCCCGTGCATGAAATTCCTGAAACCGAGCAGCAGGCACACGGAAGAGATAATCGCAACGAGAAAAACGGGCGGTACGACAAACTCGAAGAAAAGCCGCGCCCTTTTCCTGTACTTATTCGTGTCGCAATGGAAATAGCGTTTCATGTCCCTCGTTCCCCCGGCGGAAACCCCTTTTAAAACGAAAACTCCCGGGAGTTTTCGTTTTAAAAGATTATACAATATTTTTCGCGTTTTGTACAGCCCCGGGGGCGAAAAAATACGCCGCAAAAAATTTATGAAAATTATTCGCTTTACACTTGATTTATCGCGTTATTTGTTGTATAATCGTTTTAATCGGTTATTTTTATTAGGGGTGCTTAACTTTGAGAGACAGGGAAAAAATCAGAAAAATCGAAATATTTACGACCAAAAACGAACGCATTTTGGAATGTGCCAGAAATTATTCGTTTCCCGTGAAATATATTGACGACCGGCCCATTGACGACATATTGATGATTAAGGGGAACGGTTTTCCCGTTTTGCCGAAAAACACGCCCGTCGCCGTCGTTATCGCGACGAACGCCGGAGACAGGATAAAGTATGACTGCCGCGTCGACTTCTCCAGCAACTTTCAAATGAATATCACGCTCAATTCCGACAAAGGGAAGGAGCTTGAGGACAAAAGGCGCTATTATAAAATCAAAACGGAAATCAACTGCCGTATTTCGGATTTGACGCGCGGGGACGAAGTTACCGCCTACAGCCCGAACTTATACGGGAAAATTCAGGATATCAACATAGGCGGCATATTTTTCACGGCGGAAGGCGACGTCGAATATTCCGCGGGCGACGTGATAGGTTTTACCACCGTTTTGGGCGACAACCGGCTTGAAACGGCGGTGAAGGTTCTCCGCGTCCAGCGCGCGCCCGAGGGCGGAATAAAGGGGTACGGCTGTTCGTTCGTGCATATAGCGTCGTATCAGGAGGAAATGATTTCCAGCTACATCAACTATTTGCAGATAGAGGAACGGCGCCTCGACAGGGAAAGGCGGCTGCTTGAGCGCGAGGAGGCGGAGCGCGTCGGCGGCGTTTGAACGAAACGGTAAATTTTAATTTTAATATCCGCAAGAGAGGTCAAAAGAAATGAAATCTAAAACGGGCTTGAAACTTTTGTTAAGGGCGGCGATGTGCGCCTTTATCGCGGTTCCCGTCGCGCTGGCGGCGTTGGCGGGGTTCGTTTCCGTTTCGGCGTTTTCCTCAAAGTTCACGTCGGACAACGCCGGCGGCGCGGCTCTTTCCCAAATTTCCGGGGTTTCCGCGATTGTCGGCGAATACGCGAACACGCTCGCGTCCGTCGCCGCCCTGGAATCGGTGAAGCAGACGGCGGGCAAGAATTACGCGTATTCCAAAGAGGCGGCGGCGTACATTTCGGTCTACGCCGAAAACGGGTATAACGTCCTCGACATAATCATAACCGACGCGGACGGTAACGTGAACGCCGGGGTTACCGACATAAAGACGGGCGACAAATTCTTCGACACCGCGAACCTTTCCGCGGACGGGGGGGTTTCCGACATCTTCCCGAATAAGAGCGAATACGACAACAAAAATGTCTTTTATTGCTCCAAAGCCGTTTACGACGGGGAAGCCGTCGCGGGGTACGTCGTCCTCGTGGCGGACGTGAAGGGTATAGCCGATTATCTCGCGGGTACGAACGTTATGAACGGGAAAGGTTCGCTCGTTATTTTCGACGCCGACGGGAACACCGTGAACGCCGGCGGGAAAGAGGCCGCCCGTTTGGGCGAACTGTCCGGCGTGGTCAGAGGCAGGGTGGACAACTATAAAAACAAACAGCTGTCGATGGGCGCCGGCGAAAGTTACGAAAAATTTGAGACGGGCGGTAATTTCGGCGGTTGCGGGTATATCGCCGGGACGAAGTGGAAATGGTTGAGCCTTTACCCGGCGTCCGCCGCGTCCTCGCTTACCTTGTCGGTGTTTTTGTTCTCTTCCGCGGCGGCGGCGGCGGTATGCCTCGTCAACGTCGTTGTCATGATTGCCTCCACGAGGAGCCTTACGCGCCCGCTGAGGAAAATGATTGACAAAATGCGGATTATCAAGGACGGCGATTTAACCGAACGTTTTGAAACGACGGGCAGGAGCGAGTTCGTGCGGATGGCCGAAACCTTCAACGTCATGCTTGACGAGGTTATGTTAAGCGAAGGGTTGCACCGCACCATTTCCGAAATATCCGACAATATGCTCTTTGAGTGGGACTTCACCAAAGAAATTATGTACATTTCCGAAAACTTTAAAAACACGTTCGATATCACCGCTTCCGGCGCCAAGCTCCTGAACGGGAAATTCCTCGATTCCCAAATGGACGACGAAAACACCGAAAAGTACAGGCGCGACATTAACCGCCTCCTCCAGAAGAAGGACAGCATCGGCAGCGAATATGAGATTATGACCAAAAACGGGAAAAACCTGTGGATTTCCCTGCGCGCGCACTGCGTAACCGACCGTTTGGGCGAGCTTGTGCGGGTTTTGGGCGTTATAACCAATATAGACAACGAGAAAAAGCTTAATCTCCAGTTGGCGGAAAAGGCGAGTTACGATTTCCTTTCGGGGTTATACAACCGCAGCACGTTTGAAAGGGAGCTTGACGCCGAACTCGGGCGTTCCGCGAACAAAAAGCTCGCCATACTGTTCATCGACATAGACGACTTTAAGTTTATCAACGACCGGTTTAACCATACGATAGGCGACGAAGCGATAAAGTTCGTTTCCGAAAAGCTGAAGAAAAGGGTGGAGGAAAGCGGGTTCGCGGGGCGGTTCGGCGGCGACGAGTTCGTTTTGTGCATAAGGAATCAAGATATGATTGAGGATATCGAGCAGACCAGCATGGATATCATCGACGAATTGTACGACGGCTATTACAGCGATATGGCGGGGACGCAAATGAACGTGCGCGTAAGCATAGGGATAGCTTTATGCCCCGACCACAGCTCCAACGGGAAAACGCTGGTCGCGCAGGCGGACGAGGCGATGTATTTCGTCAAGAAAAACGGCAAATCGAACTATCATTACTTTGACCCGGAGGATTCAAACATTATAGACATGATGCACCACGTATAACGATTTGGGTTTTCGGGGCGGCGGCGGAACGGACGTAAGATGAGCAAAATAATCACAATCACAAACCAAAAAGGGGGCGTGGGCAAAACCACGGTCTGCGCGTCGCTTTGCGGGTGTTTCTCCGCCATGGGGAAGTCGGTGCTCGCGGTCGACCTCGACCCGCAGGGAAACCTTTCGTTCAGCCTCGGCGCGGACGTAACCTCCGGCAATTATACCATGTATAACGCGCTGAAGCACGAAGTGGAGATTTACGACATTATTCAGCACAATGAAATATGCGACATAGCCCCCGCCAACATAACGCTTTCCGCCTGCGAACTCGAGCTGACTTCGGTGGGGCGCGAACATATCCTGAAAGAACAGATTGAAACCGTCGCGTCCGATTACGATTATATCCTCGTGGATACGCCGCCCGCGCTGTCGGTTCTGACCATTAACGCGTATGTGGCTTCGGACTGGCTCATCATCCCCATGATACCGGAAATCCTTTCGCTCCAAGGCTTCGCTCAGTTGAAAGAAACGATTTTCGCCATAAAGAAGTATTACAACAAGTCGCTTGAAATCCGCGGCATACTTTTAAACCAGTATAACCCGCGCCTTATCCTGACCAAAGAGGTCGAGGAACTCGCCAATATTATCGCGGAACAGCTTGACACCGATATTTTCGAGCAGAAGATAACCTCGAGCGTGATAATCGCGGAAGCGCCCGCGCACGGCAAAACGATTACGAGATACGCGCCCCGCTCCAAGTCGGCGAGGGAATTTTCCGACCTCGCGCACGAGGTTTTGGGGCTGGAAAAGCCGGACCGCGCGGTGAAAAAATTAGGCAGGGGCAGACCCCGTAAATATCCGCCGGAAATGGCGGAGCGTTATTGACGCGGCGGTCGGCCGCTTTTTTTTCAATAAAGGATTGAAATTTTCAAAAGAATATGCTATAATGCGGGTACAATAATTTTTTAAGGAGGGCATTTTGGTGAAAAAGCGTATTTTATCGGCGGTTTTGGCGGCGGCGTTTATGCTCGGGGCGTTCGGCGGGGCGTTCGCGGTCGAAGCGGGCGCGGCAAGCAAGTGGAGCGGATACACAAAGATTTCAAAGCCCGAGGATTTGCTGAAGATGAAGGATTCGGTAAAAAAGTTCTACTTGGCGAACGATATCGACCTCGGCGATTACGGAAACTGGGTGTCGTTTAATTTCAGCGGCACGCTCGACGGCGACGGCTACGCGATAAAGAATTTGAGCAGTATCGGCAAGAACGCGAGTATGGCTGCCTCGACCGACGCGAGTTCCGCTTACGGCGGCTTGTTTAACAAAATCGAGAACGCCGCGATTAAAAACCTCGGGTTGATTGACGTGAACGTTTCGGTGGACTCGGGTTCGATGGGATACCCCGCGGTGGGCGGCATAGCGAACATGGCGTTTAATGCCGACATTGAAAACTGCTATGTCAGCGGTTCGGTCGCGGGGCGCAGCAACTCGTCGTTCAGGTATTACGGTTTGGGGTTTGCCGGCGGGCTTGTGGGCTTTACCGGCGATACGGTTACGTTCAAGAACTGCGTAAACTTGGCGAAGGTGAATTTAAGCGGCGGAAGCACGGGGTATTCCGTGTCGGCGGCGGGGGGGATAATAGGGAACGGCTACGCTTCCGTGTTCATCAACTGCGTCAACGCGGGGAAAGTAAACTTCGCGCCGAGCCACGAAGCCATAAAAGGGAATGCAGGGGGTATCGCGGGTTCTTTGACGGAAGGCAGGGCGACGTCGTGCTATAACACCGGGCAAGTTACCTCGTTGGGCAAAAGCGCCGCGCCCGGCGATATAATCGGGTATGCCGGCGAGTCCGTCGTTTTAAAGGACTGTGTTTACAGAAAAAGGACCGACAATAAGCACATCGGCGGTTCTGAAGACGGGTTCACGGGGAAAGCGTCGAGAAAGTCCGCCTCGACCATGAAAAAGCAGACGACCTACAAGGGCTTTGATTTTGATAAGACGTGGTACGCGGACGCGGGAATAAACAGCGGCTACCCCATACTGCAGGATATGCTGGCGAATTATAACGCGAGCAAGCCTACGGCGAACAAAAAAGCGGGGGCATACGCCAAGGACACGGAAATTACGCTGTCAACCAAGTTGAAAGGCGTTACAATCCGTTACACCACCGACGGGAAAGCTCCTACCGCGTCTTCAAAAAAATATTCCAAAGCGATAAAGCTGACGAAGAACACGACGGTAAAGGCGGCGGTCTTCACCGGGGAAGGGGAGCGGGGCAAGGTCGTTACGTTCAAGTACACGGTGAAATAAGGGATTGACATGAGAAAGACGACAAAATTACCGCTCGTTTCGGGGTTTTTAATTGGGAACGGCGTCGCGTTATAGCGCGGGGCGTTCCCGCCGCGCACGAAAACCGCTCTTGCCAAGAGCGGTTTTTTGTGCTATAATAAGCGCGAAGCCGCTATTCGGAATGGGGGGTCGTTTTATGAAAGACAAATCCGCCGCGCAAAAAAACGCTCACCCGCCTTTGATGAGCAAATTTATCGTTTTTTCCGTCACGTTGTTTTTGATTATACTTGCGGCGGGGTTTGCCGCGTTCATGTTTTCCATGCGGCAGATAATAGGGGAAAGCAAAGAGATAGAACTGACGAAAATGCTTGAAATCGAACGCATCAAGATGGAAACTTCCGTTAATAACGAGATTGTCCTCGTCGTTAAAATGGCGAGGTCGCCGCTAATAAGGGAGTATTTCTCGAACCCCGGCGACAAGGAACTTGAAAAGACGGCGTTTGACGAAATAGCCGCCTATCGCAGCTCTTTCGCGGCGAATTCGGTTTTCTGGATTAACGACACGGATAAGCTGTTTTATTTCAACGACAGCGAGCCGTTTTTGCTCGACCCGGAAAACCCCGACAATTACTGGTATAACATGACGCTTTACGAAACCGCTTCGTATAATTTCAACATAAACTACAACGCCGATTTAAAAATAACGAACCGCTGGATTAACGCGCCGGTTTTCAACGAAAAAGGGGAGCCTCTCGGCATTTTGGGGACGGGGATAGACATAACCGAATACCTCGATACGGTTTACAAGGATTACGACGGGAGGGCGGATTTTTATTACTTCAATTCCGCGGGCGAGATAACGGGCGCGGTGAACGGCGAGCTTGTAACCGAAAAGGTGAACATAGAGGACGAGTTGGGCCCCGTCGGGGAAGGCATAGTAGCCAAGGCGTTAAAGGTCGAACCCGGCGGCGCGCTGACCTTCGACGCCCCCTCGGCGAAAGTCGCCATAGGCACGGTGCCGCTGCTGGAATGGTATTCCGTGGCGGTGATTTATGACGGCGCGGAAGATTTTAAAAGCCCCTTGACCGTGTTTTTTATCGTCATGCTGGCGGTAATCGTCTTGATTATCATCGTGTTCAACGTGTTTATTTCGCGTCTCCTCAGCCCTTTGCGGAAATCCATGATAGAAGCCGAAGCCGCGAACAGGGCGAAATCCGCTTTTTTGGCAAGCATGAGCCATGAAATTCGCACGCCCATTAACGCCATCATAGGTATGACGGAAATAGGCAGGAACGCGACCGACGTCGAAAGGAAAAACTACGCGATAGACAAAGTGAAAGACGCGTCGGCGCATCTGCTCGGCGTGATAAACGATATACTCGACGTTTCAAAAATCGAGGCGAACAAGCTGGAATTGTCCCCCGCCGAATACGATTTTCGGAAAATGATAAAAAATGTGGTTTCGATTATTAACTTTCGCGTGGCGGAAAAGCGCCAGCGCCTTTACGTAAACGCGGACGAGGGGATACCGCGCTGTCTTGCGGGCGACGACCAGCGTTTGTCCCAGGTAATACTGAACTTGCTGTCAAACGCGGTGAAATTCACGCCGGAGGGCGGGAAAATCAGTCTCGACGCGGTTTTCACCGAAGGGGAAGACGGCGACTGCGAACTGCGTTTTGAAATATCCGACGACGGCATAGGCATATCCCCCGAACAGCAAAAAAGGCTGTTCGGCGCCTTTGAGCAGGCGGAAAGCGGTATAAGCCGAAAATTCGGCGGCACGGGGCTGGGGCTTGTCATTTCAAAAAGCATAGTCGAACTTATGGGCGGTAAAATTTGGGTTGAATCCGAGCTTGGCAAGGGTTCGCGGTTTATATTTACGGTAAAGGCGCGGCGGGGCGAAAGCGGGCGCTTCGACGAATGCGGCGGCGAGAACCGCGAACGGTCGGCATGGAACAAAAACGAGTTTTCGGGAAAAAAGCTGCTGCTTGTCGAAGACGTTGAAATCAACCGCGAAATCGTTTTGCTGCTCTTGGAGGAAACGGGGCTTGAGATTGATTGCGCCGAAAACGGCGGAAAGGCGCTTGAAACCATAGAAAAAAACCCCGGCAAATACGACGCGGTTTTAATGGATATGGAAATGCCGGAAATGGACGGGCTTGAGGCGACGAGGCGCATCCGCGAACTGCCGGAGCGCGGGCGGGGGCGGCTGCCGATTATCGCCATGACCGCGAACGTTTTCAAGGACGATATAGACAGTTGTTTCGAGGCGGGGATGGACGACCATTTGGGCAAGCCGATAAATATTTCCGAATTGACGGACAAGCTGAGGAAGTATTTGCGAATCCCCTGATTACGGACGTTTAAATTCAAAACGCAAAGCATTTTGAATTTAAACGGTTAAGTCAGCCGTTCAAGAATTTGACGACCGCTTTGCGCGCTTCGTCCTCGGGGATTTGCTTATACGGGGATTTGCAAAAGTACGCGGAAACCGCTTCCAGCCTGCCGTAAATCCCTTTCCTTTTCGCGACCATCAAACAGCGCGCGGCGTCGACCAAAACGCCCGACGCGTTCGCCGAATCCACGACCGTCAGCTTGCTTTCGACGGTAACGGGGCATCCGCTGAAATTCTCCCCTTCAATCCATACGCGGCAGGTTTTGTTGTCCCCTTGGTTTTCAAGGTAAGTGATGTTCACCGATAAATCCACGTCCTGCGAAACCCCCGCTTTTATCCCGCGCGCCTTGGACTTGTGCTTTTCCTCGCCGCGCGTGTATAAATTCAGGAAATCGGCGTTGCCCGCGTAATTGACGTGGTGGCTGCCGTTAATTTTTATCCCTCTGGCGTCAAGCAGGCGCAAAAGCGCGTTGTGCAAGACCGTGCCGCCGATTTGGCTTTTGAAATCGTCCCCGATAATCGCGCATTTGTTTTTCACCGCCAACCGCGCAACCGTCTCGTCGTGGCTCGCGAGTACGGGAATCCCGTTGACGACCGATATCCCCCGTTTCAACGCCTGCCCTATGTAGTAATAGCACGCCTCTTTCGAGCCGGTGGGCAGGGCGATAACCATTATATCGGGGCGCGACAGGTCGAGAACCGCCCCCGCGTCGCATTCCGGCGCGCCGGAAACCTTTACCGCCTTTTCCATGTGGGGGCCCCAGCCGTCCAACACCGGGCCCTTTTGGACGATTACCCCCGTTTCGGGCACTTCCGCCACGTTTCGCGTACAGTTGGGCTTGGCCTTGATAGCCTCGCTTAAATCCTTCCCGACCTTGTTGTTCGCGATATCGAACGCCGCGACGACCTCGATATCCGTGACGTCGTACCCCCCCGCGAACCTATAGAGAAGCCCCGCGCTTGAATTAACGTTCTTTTTATAATATTCAATCCCTTGGACTAAATTGCTCGCGCAGTTGCCCACGCCCGCCATCGCAATCCTTATTTTGTTTTTCATAATCGCGCCCCCCCGGGATAAAAATCGTCGCCGCAGGGGCGACGACGCGGCGACCCCGCTTCCCCCGGTCAATAATTGTTCGGCGTGAGGTAAAATTTCACCGCTTCGCCGGTTTCGTCCAAGCTCTTTTGGACTTCCCTGTATTTCTTTAAAATCGCGGCGATGTAGAGCGTTCCGACCAAAAAATACTGGCTGAATTTCCCGTTGATTAAGTCGCCGTAAAAGGCTTCCTCCGTTGTGTACGAGCGAAGCATAACGTCGGCGATTTTTGCTATCGGATTGTTTTTTGAGTTGGTTATCGCTATTATCGGTATTCTCCTTTGCCTGGCTATGGCCGTCAGCTTGCACAGCGGCGCGGAGGTTCCGGACATGCTGATAATGACAATCACGTCGTTCGTGCCCATTTGGCTGATATAGGTATAATCCATGTAAAGGTCGGGTTCGGCGGTAACGTTATATCCCGCCTTGGCGAACAGGCAGTTCATGGCGACCGCTATCGAAAGCGAACCGCCGAGAGAGCATATGCGAATCCTGTTCGCGTTGTTAATCAGTTCCGCCGCCCTCGTCATTTCGGTTTCGGATATGTTGTTTTTCGTAACCTGAACCGCGTGCGACATGGCGGCGAGCAGTTTGGCGGCGATTTGCTCCGGAGAATCGTCGAGCCTTATATCGCTCGGCACGTTATAAATCCTGCTTTTGGCCGCGGTTATCCGAAAATTGCCGTAACTCCCCAGACCTATCCCTTTTACGAAGCGGTTGACGGTGGCGTCGCTGACTTGGCACACCTTGGCGAGCTGAGAAATAGTCAGCTTGGCGGTGTCGGGAAGGTGGTCAAGGACATATTCCGCGATTTTCTTTTCCGATTTCCGCAGATAATCCATCCTTGATTTAATCAATTCCCTAATGTCAAAATCCATTTTTATCCCCCTTTTTGCTTTCCGGTTTCCGTCGCCTTGCCACCCGATAACATAGTACCACAAAAACCGGTTTAAGTCAATAAATAATTGTAAATTTTTTTCATTTTCACCTATTTTTTAGAATTAATCACAATGTGAAAAGCGGAAATATATACATTTTCCACAATCGGGTGCGTTGAAATTTGTTTGTTTTTTGCAAATTTGTGTTTAATAAATCTGCTTTATCACATTGACGCCGTTTTTAAACGGCGAATCGTATTATACTGTTTCTCATTTTTATGACCTCCAAAATAAATTTACGGCTTATCCCCGTATCTGTAACAAGTAACGAGGGTAAACCGCGAATAATTACAGGATTTTGCGAAATTTTTATATTTTCGGCGATTTCAACAAATTATTTAAAATAAATTTGTATGTAAATTACAAAATGAAGCAGCCTGATTTAAACGGAGTCGCTCGGTTGACTTTTGGCGCTTATTGTTGTATAATGGCTGACACGGTCATAATGTCCGAGGGGGTGCGAAAGGTGGGAAAAGCGGTTAAAACAACAAATCCGCGCAAAGGAAAAAACGAAAGCGGCAAACGGATTTGCGGCGTTTTGATTTTCACGGCGGTTATCGCCGCGGGATTGATATGGGGGATATTCCGCGTCGGTTTTCCGAACGCCGAAAGCGGGGAGGTAACCGACCGGGATTGGTATCAGCCCGAAAACGACGGCAACGGTTACTGGCGGGCTTCGCCCTTGTGGAATCCGGATAAGAAAGCAATTGTGCTTCGGCTTGGCGGAAGCGATAAAATCACGGGGGCTTTCAACGGCGGGGAAGCGAGGCTCGAGTGGAAGACCGCCGACGGCAAAATCGCGAAAGTAAGCAAAGACGGCGCGGTTTCGGCGGTGAAAAAAGGCGGCACATACGCCATAGCTTACCATGAAGGCGAAAAGGTTCTCATGGTGCCGATTTTCGTGGAGCGCGACGACCCGCCGCCGCTCGGCGAAATCCCCCAACGGCGTTTCGCGCTTGAAAACGGCGTTTATACGAACAAGGCGCTGAATAACAAGAAAAATCAAGCGACGCTGATGTTCGCGGGGGATATAATGTTCCTTTCGGAACAGCAAAGGCACGCGATGACGGACGGCGGCGCGTTCGACTTCAACGCCAGCTTTGAATATGTGAAGCCAATACTTGAAAAAGCCGATTTTGTCGCGGGTACGCTTGAGACCGTCGTTACGGCGAAACACCCTTATAAATGGGAGCAGACGAGAACGGCGAACGAGAGGGGGCCGGTTCCGAACTGCAACGCCCCCGCCACCTGTTTGGACGCGCTTCGTTACGCGGGCTTCGACGCGGTCGCGACCGCCAACAACCATTGCCTTGACTCCGGTATCAAAGGCATTGAGGAAACAACCGGAAACCTTGACAGATATAATATTTTGCACACGGGGGTGTTTAATTCCGCGGACGAGCAAAGATACCTGATTGTTGACGTAAACGGGATTAAAGCGGCCGTGTTCGCGTATACGGTATTCTTCAACGGTTGGGAATCCTATTTAACTCCCGAGGAAACGGAGACTTATACCAATTATTACGACAGCGACGGGAAAGAAAGGCTTCGGTCGAATATAGAGGACGCCAAATCGAAAGGGGCGGATTTTGTTATAGTGTTTATGCACTGGGGGACGCAAAACTCTTCGGTAACGAGCGACTCGCAGATAAGGCGCGCGCGGGAAATAGCCGACGCGGGCGCCGATTATATAATAGGTTCGCACACGCACGTGCTTCAAAGATACGAGGTTTTAACCTCCGCCGAAGGGAAAAAAGTCCCCGTGATTTATTCGATGGGCAACTTCGTTTCGAGTATGGACCAAGCGGAGGATAAAAAGAACAGGGACGCCGTCATTTTAAAGATTGATTTAACCAAAGACGAAAACGGCGGAATAACGGCGGAAGACAGTTATATCCCGCTGTTCAGCGTCAGAGAGTTCGGGAGCGGGCGTTACGTTACCGTCCCGTGCCAAGAGGAATTGAACGGCGGTTATACCTCGCGAGACCTGAGGGATTCACAAAAGCGAATCGAGGAAGCCCTCGGCGGGGGATTAAGAAAAGCGAACGCGGCGAAACCGGATTAGCCTGACGCCCGGAAAGCTTTCGGGGCGGCGTTTGGCTTTGCCGGGCAAAAACAAATCCCCGCAACGCCGCAACGCCGCAGGAATTGTTTTTGTCAGGTTCTCGCCGTTCACCGTCGTCAGCCCGTCGCTCGTCGCCGTCAGCCCGCCGCTCGCCGCCGTCAGCCCGCGTTAGCCGCGTCAACGGGGCAAGTCCCCGCGCAGGCACCGCAGTCTATACACTTCGCCGGGTCTATAACGAACTTGCCGTCCCCTTCGGAAATAGCGTCGGTGGGACAGTCGGCCGCGCAGGCGCCGCAGGAAATACATTCGTTGTTAATCGTATACGCCATCGTTTTACACCCCTCTCGTAATATTTCGCCCTTAATTATAGCACCAACCGAAAATAAATGCAAGGGTTTTCGGGAAAATAAATAAAAAGGATTAGATGCTGTTCACACTAATATGGTCTGAGTGCTTCCGCAATCATGGCGAAAACAAAGTACCCCATAAACATAAAATCGAGCTTGTCATATCGGGTCGCCACTCTGCGATAACGCTT
>JAIRWC010000045.1 GCA_031253495.1 Oscillospiraceae bacterium
ACCCGACTCCGCACCCGACTCCGCACCCGACTCCGCACCCGACTCCGCACCCGACTCCGCACCCGACGACAACGCCGCTTTAAATTCGCCGAATTTTACCGTAATCCGCTTCGGTCCGTTTCTCGCGCTCGGAATCGCCGCGGCTTACATATGCGGCGATGCCATCATAAATTGGTATTTGTCTTTTTTGTCATAAGGTTTCGCACTCAAACATACCGCCGCGCTTTCCGAACAGAGCGGCGGTATGTTTTTTAACGGCGTAAGCGTTTTACTTTTGCTTGATTTTCGCTTCGTCAAGCTCGTCCATACGCTGAACGCAGAGGAAAGATATTTCAACCGTGCATTTTTTCAACGGATCGTACTTTCTGTCCGGAGGTCTGGCCTCGCCTTCCGAGACGGTAACGGAGACTCCGTCCGATGCCGTTTCCGCGTCCATATCGAGGACGTCGAACTTCACGCTTTTGATGTACGCCGCCTTATCCGAATTCAAGAGATACATCCCAATCGCCTCGACTTCGGGTTTCGTAAGGTTTATTTCAAACGTAATCGTCTGAACCGCCACCGTTTCGGAATAATTCGTAAGAAATTCCCACATGGTTTGCACCAACAGCGGCTTTAGACCGTTTTTCCGCGTTTCTTCGTAAAATTCCAGCGCATCCTCTTTGGACATATACGGCATCATCGAGATTAACACGTCAATGTTGTCGATGTCCCCGACATTCCCTTCCGCGTTTTCGCCGGTGTCGTAAATGGACGTGTCGACCTTGGACTTATCCTTTATGGGATACGCCACGTCGGGAGGATAAAACAAAGACGAAGAGAGCGGTTCCGTCGACAGACCGGTAATCTTCATATTATTCGTGTCCAGTTCCAACGCTTTGCTGTCAAACGGGTCTTTGACCCCCTCGTTCAAAATCCTGCGAAGTTCCCTGTCCGCCTCATACTCGTTCATTTCTTCGTAAAACGACTCCGCCGTAACCCGCCCCACCTTATAGGCTTCCAGTATGCTGTCGTTAAGCGCGTTTTCCGCAGCGTCGTTCAATTCGGCCTCGAGTTCCGACAATTCCACCTTCTTTGTTTCCAGCGCCGACTTGTTGACGTTAATTTTTTTGTATTCGGGGAGCAGGAATATAAACACCCCCGTCGCCAAAATAACTATTACGATAACCACATAAAGCGCTATCTGCTCGTTTTTGCTCAATACCATATTTTTAAACCCCTTTCAGAATGATTGCGGAAATCCCTTAGTGCTTCAACCAACCCGGCTGTTCTCTTACAATCGGGCCGTCGGGCTTGTATTCGTACAGCTTGCCGTTTTCATAAACGTGCCCGCCTTTAACCCTTATGGTAATCTCAAACTTAATGAACCCGCCGTCTTCCTCCCACGTCAGTTCCCGCCAGCCGTAACGCGGCGAGTTGGTAACGCGTTCGCGCACCCTGTTTTCTTCGTTGATTTCATCCTCGTTTGAAATGCCGTATTTTTCCCAAGGGAATCTGTTGTTGTTGCTTTCCCAGTCGTACAGCCTGACGAGTATCGATTCGTCGGCTTCTTTATAAAGCACGGTCTCATAACCCTTGTAGTCAATGCCTTCAAAGAATCCGCCTTGTTCCAAAGCCTCCGCCAAATCCGAGGGATAGGCGTTATCCAAGCAGTACAGGGTATACTTTAGGCTGTAACCGCTGAATTCAAAGTCATAAATGGGCAGCGTCCGTTTGTTTTCGCCGTCTATTTTCCGTATCGCCTCAAACAGCTTTTCGTCTATTTGGGGCAGCACGGTCTTCGGCATATAGTCGAACAAGTCTTTCGCCGTCATAACGGAGTATTTGTAATCCGAAAAGTTCGCCAAAACGGTTCTCTTCGCTTCCATCCTTTGCCTGCGTATTTCAAAATCGGGGTCTTCTATTTTTTTCTGAACCGCCTCGATTTCTTCCGTGAGGCTTTTGTTCTGGTCGTCAATCCACACGCGCACGCCGAAAACCACACCGACGGCTACGGCGGCGACCAACAGCACTTTTAACGGGAACATGTTGGCGCTTCTCTTCGACGTAACCGCCTTTGACTTAAGCAGGTTGATGTGTTCGTAATCGGGGTTGACTTTATAGAACGCGCCGATTGCGTTGGCGTATCTGGAGAAGTCAACCTCGCAGAATTTGACTATGTTATTCGGCATGGCGAGAACGTGGGCCGGGATGTTAAATGACTGGATGGCGTTGGAAAGGGTTACGAAATCCTTTATTATGCCGTAGAACATAATCTGCTTAAGCGGCCTCGAATCGGACCTTTGCCCGATAAACTGAATCATGCGGAACAGGTTGTCGAAAACCGCTATGTTTATATAGTCGGGATTGTTGTCGTAATCCGCCGGGTCAATCTTTACGTAGCGGGAAAGCGCCACCTGACCGTTTTCGTAGAGGTTGATGTTGATAAAGTCCACGTCCACTTGAATACACAAGAAAGGCATGACCTCTTTCAGCTTCGGCGTGTTCAAAATCAGGCGGGTTATACAGTTATTGCTTATGTTGATTTGCTTCAGCTTCATCCCGAGTTGGCTGAACAACCCCTGATATCCGTCGACCATCCTCTGCGGGCAGGCGGTGGCCATAACCTTAAGCATGGCCCTGCGGTCGCCGTCGACGCTTTCCCCGACTATCGAATACGAGATGTTATAATCGCTGGCTATACCCATTTGCGCGATAATCATCCCCTCAATCGCGGCTGAATTTTTCAGCGTTTTGGGTTTGGGTATCTCCAATTCTTTGTACAAAATCGAGCTGGAGTTGATGCAAACCGTAATCTCCTTGTCGGAAATCCTCTTCGCCTCTAACATGTCCGTGATTTCGCCGGCTACAAGCGGAATGTTGGTAATGTAACCGTTAACGATGCTCCCCTCGGGAACGTCGCGCGTTTCAACGTCGTTTACGCGGATTTTACTCCCCGCAAGCGAACCTCTGACTAACTTCAGTTGTTTGTCGGTAATGTCAATTGATAACATACGGCACCTCTATTCTTAATTTTTATTAGACCTCGGTTCGCTTTTAATTGCCCAAACCGCCCATCGAACCGTAAATCAGCGGGAATATTCCGGCGAGAACCAACGCCACCGCCCCGCCCAACAGGATTATCATAAGCGGCTCAAGCATATTTACGAGACCGGTAATGGCGGCGTCGGATTCCTCATCGTAATAATCCGCCGTCTTTGCCAGGATGGAATCAAGGCTCCCCGATTCTTCGCCGACGACGACCATCGCCGTAAATATGGGGTTGAACACGTTAATCCTGATTAACGCCTGCGAGAGCGGTTCCCCCCGCTTTACGTTCTCCACGACCTCTTTGAAACGCTCGATTATATACGAGTTGCCGAGCGTTTGGACGGATTTTTCTATACATTCGACCATTTGCAGACCCGACGCGAAAAGGTTTGCCATGGTCCTCGCGAAACGCGCCGTGTAGATAGTGGTCAAAAGTTCGCCCGCCTTCGGTATTTTCAGTATAAACAAGTCGATTTTAAACCTGATATTGGGCGTTTTCAGCGCGACCCGCCCCACGACAATCAACATCGCGACGACCCCGATAATCAAATACCAGTACGTCGTCATAAAGGTGCTGATGCCCATCAAAGCCGCCGATAATTTCGGGATATCCTCCGCGTTTTCAAACAGACCCATAAACATCGGGAAAATAAACGTAAACAGACCCACGACGATAAACACCATCAAGACCGCAAGGATAATCGGATACATCATCGCGCCCTTGATTTTGTTGTTGGTCTTGTTTTCTTTGGCGTAATGGTCGGCGACCCTGGTCATAATCATGTCGAGGTTACCCGAAGCCTCGCCCGCGGCGACCATGCTCAAAAACAAATTCGGGAAACTGCCGGGCTTCGACGCCAACGCTTCCGACAAAGAGCGCCCCGTCTGCACCTGCTCGTAAATTTCGGTAAGGAGCGCCTTCGCCTTTTTGTTTTTCTCCTGCGTAACCATTATGTGCAACGCGCGAACGATGCTGATACCGGCCACCAACATCGAACTTAACTGGCGGCACAGGAACGCCAGCGTTTTTGTCTTGTACTTAAAAGTAACCTGCTGGGCTTTTTCCAGCCGTTCCTTATAAGACGTACAGAAAAGCTGACGGGTTTTCAGCTTTTCTATTAACTCGTGATGATCCGCGGCAATTTCTTTGCCTCTGGAAATGTTTCCGTTCACGTCGGTAGCCACATACGAATAAACAGCCACGAGCGAGTCCTCCGTTTCTTGTGTTATTTTACGGGTTAATACCCGCGGGTAATTTCACATATTATCATTATAGCACACCGACGCTGTTATTTCAACATAAAAAAATATAAAAACTTTTTGCGTTTTTTTGTGCATTATGACTAATTAGTAATCCCAAAACGCCTCACGTCGGGTAATTCGTCGAGGCAAACGGTGAGTTCATGGTTATAAAACCTATCCAGCCCGTCTTTGATTTCCTCGAGAACCGCGCCGTTTTCGTCGATAACGTAATCCCCCCGGTAAAGCGACCAGAACAGCCACCGCGCGTTATCCCTCGCGAAAGCGTCGACGGCGGGCGGACCGCCGCTTTCCGAAACGGCGGCGGGCTTTTTCGCCGTCGCGGTTCCCGCGGGGGAACCGTAATCCTCCGTATACCCGAACCTGACCGCTTCGGAGCCGCGGACTCCCCCGGAGGGGGCGTACGCGATTTCCCCTATTATATCGACGTAACCGTCGCCGGGGTAATATTCATAGCCGCCGCCGCTCCAAACCCAGATAAGGTTATCCAATCCGTGATAATACGTCATCCTTTCAAAAAGCAACCGCCAAAGCCAGACATAATTCTCCCCGCCGGAAGCGCCCCACCAATAAAGGCGGCTCCCCCCGTCCGGAACGGGCTGCCACAGCACGGGAATATCCTTTTGAGCCAAGCGCGCCAGCGTCGCCGCCATATCGTCGACGTCGCGGATAAGCAGCGCGCAGGAAACCGGGATTTTCCCCGTTTCAACCGCTTCGCTTAACTCTTCCGCGCCCATGCGGGAGACGTTTGTTTCGGTAACGGCGTTTTCAAGGGAAAAGCCGTTTTTATCCGCGTAATACCTCCCCGATTCGTCCGGGGCGTACCACGACCAAGTAAAAAACACTATGCCGCCTTTTTCGCTCCACTCCTCCGCCAGCTCGATTTCCTTGTTCTCGTCTTTGTCCGCCCCCCCGTAGCCGTAGGAATAATTCGCCAAATCCCCGCACCTTACGGCGGGTTTCCGCCCCGTCGCGTCCGAAACGGCTTCAATCTCCGCGTCGGTGTTAACCGTGCAATACTGCCCCGTCAATACCCTGTCGCCGAAACAGGCGGCGAGGTAATCAAAGACGCAAGCCGCCGAAAGGCTCGGTTCAAGGGCGCAGAGTTTCGGAACCGTCTTGTACCTTTCGCCCGATACGGCCTTTGAGTTTTCCGCGCTCACGCTTTCGATTTTTACCGCCCCGCGCAAAGCCGTAAAGGTCAGCTCGGTCTTCCCGCCGGGCAGATATATATAATCCATGAAGAACGTTTCATACTCGTAGAAATTATCCGTATAATAAGCCCCGAATGTTTCCCCGGCGGTGGAAAGCGCCACCGCCGCGCCGTTACCGGACGAATCCGCGTCCGTCGTCAGCGCCCTTATCCCGATACGGTAATGCTGCGCCGTTATCAATTCGACCTCGAATGAAAAGCTGTCGCCCTTTTCGATTAATCGGGGGGAATCCGGGGTATATTCCGAGTAATACTCTTTTTTGATTAAATCGTATTTTTTCTGTTTATATTTGTTGGTTACGGCTTCCCGCGCGGGTTCGCGCGTTTTGTCCTTTTCCGGCGCGATAACGGCGGCGGGTTTCTCGGGATAGCGGATTTGGGCGCACCCCGTAAAAAGGAGCAAAACGGCGGCCGCCGCCGCGATTGCCTTAAAATGTTTGATTTTCATTCAAAAACCGCCTTTACATCGGGTAATCGGTGTGCTATAATAGATAAAAACATACGCTGAAAGGAAAATTTTTATGGCAAGGATGAACGGGAATTTCCTCAATCTGAAAGAAAACTATCTCTTTATCGAAATCAGCAGGCGGGTGGGGGAGTTTGCCCGGCAAAACCCCGGTTCGCGCTTAATCCGCATGGGGATAGGCGACGTTACCCTCCCCCTCGCTCCCGCCGTCGTCGAAGCGGGAAAGAAGGCCTTTGACGAAATGGGGGTTAAAAGCACGTTTCGCGGTTATGAAGATTCCGGGCGGGGCTACGATTTTTTGAGGGAAGCCGTTTCCGGATACTATAAGGGGTTCGGCGCCGACATCCCCCCCGACGAGATTTACATAAGCGACGGCGCGAAGTCAGACAGCGGGAATATAGGCGACATTTTCAGCGCGGACTGCGCCGTAACCGTTACCGACCCCGCCTATCCGGTTTATGTGGATTCAAACGTCATGGGCGGCAGGGACATAACATACGCCTCTTCCGACGAAAGCAACGGCTTCGCCGCCGCGCCCGACCTTTCCGTGAAAACCGACGTCATTTACCTTTGCTCCCCGAATAATCCCACCGGCTCCGCCTACACCTTCGACCAACTTAAAAAGTGGGTGGATTACGCGGTTATGAACAAGGCCGTAATCGTCTATGACGCGGCGTATGAAGCGTTCGTCACGGAAAAGGACAAACCGAGGAGCATAATGCTTATCGAAGGCGCGCGGAAATGCGCCGTTGAAATTTGCTCGTTATCGAAAACGGCGGGGTTCACCGGAACGCGGTGCGGTTACGCCGTGATACCGAAAGAGCTTGTTTTGTCCGCGCCGAACGGGGAGGAAAAACCGTTTTATAAGCTATGGGAACGAAGGCAGGGCAGCAAATTCAACGGCGTGTCCTACCCCGTTCAAAGAGCCGCCGAAGCCGTTTTCTCGCCGGCGGGGCTGCGCCAAACGAGGGAAGCCGTCGATTATTACCTCGGCAACGCCGGAATTATGGCAAAAACACTTTCGGAACTCGGCGTTCCTTTCACAGGCGGGACAAATTCGCCCTACGTATGGTTCAAATGCCCGAACAACACGGACAGTTGGGAATTTTTCGACGAGGCGCTTCATAAAATCAACGTCGTCGGAACGCCGGGCGCGGGTTTCGGGAAAAACGGCGCGAATTGGTTCAGGCTAACCGCTTTCAACACCCGCGAAAACACGTTGGAAGCGATGAAAAGACTGAAAGAATTATTTTAAAGGTTTTTTGCGTCGTCTTCGGACCATTTCAATTCCGCCGTGTCCCCGTTCTTAATCTCGCTGTTGAAATTCGCGGTGTCGTCGTTTATCAGCATGACGTACTCCCCTTTCGGATTGTCGAAATCCAACCGGGAATAATTGAGCAGTTCCAAAAACGTGTGAGGGAGTTTATCGGGGTTCGGCGGCAAAGTAACGCTCTCCCCGTTGAACGTTATGCTTATCTCGCCCCAAACGGAGCGGTCGCCGTCGTTTTTTTCCTCGCCCACGAAAATCGGCGCGTTTTCTGGGACGGCGACGCCGGTTTCGATTATATCCCCGTCCGAAAGCAGATAATCGCCGTCTTGCGCGCGCCCGTTGACGGCGGCCGTTTCGGCGGCGCCGAAATGCGCGAGCAGGTCGTCTAACGTCAAAACGCCGTAGGTTTCTATTTCGTCGAGGTTTTGTATCGAATAATCGTCGCCGACGGTTTTTCCGTTGACTTTTATCTCGGGTCCTATCGGAAATTCGCCGCCGTTGAAAATTACTTTCCCTTTGTTGTATTTCGCGGCGTCGATAACGTCGCGGATTAGGGCTTTCGCGTTTTCGCCGCAAACCGCCGGGGTGAAATCGACCTTGTCCCCGCCCGTAACCCGCGCGCTTAACGAAACGGGGTTTCCGCCGAGCAGAACGCGCGCCGGCTCGAAGCCGCCGCCCCTTTTCGTCCTGCGGGAGCCGTTAAGCGAATAGGTGAGGTTATGCCCGGAACGCCCCAGTATTTCGGCGGACTTAAACCCCGCCACGGTAAGCAGTTCAAACACGGTGATTTTGTTCGTGTCGAAGATGCGTATGCTCCTGTCGTTGAGGGTTATGACCGAAAAGTCATAGCCCTTGTTCATCACCCCGGTAACGCCTATTCCGAGCGGGGTAACAAATTCCGCGCCCATAAGCCGCCCGCCGGTGTCGATGTTCTTTAAGTTTTCGTGGCTCCCGAGCGCCACCCTTTCGAGGGGGAGCGACAGCTTTTCCGAAACGGTTTCGGGCAGACCTTTGACAAGGCTTCCGCCGCCGATTAAAAACACGGCGGCGGGCGGACCGCCGTTCGCCTCGATAATATTGGCGCAAATCGTGTCGGCGAGAACGTCGACGCTCGGCTCGATTTTCTCCGCGAACTCGTCGGGGGTGATTTTCCGCTCAATCCCGAAGATATCGCGGTATGAACATTCCTCGCCGCCGCAGCACTTTTGCTTTATTGTTTCGGCGGTATTGAAATCCACAAAATAGGCTTTGATGATTTCCTCGGTAATCTCGTCGCCCGCCGTCGTAGCCATGGCGTAGGCGACAATGCTCCCGTCCCGCGAAACGGCGATGTCGGAGGTTCCCGCGCCGATATCGACCAAAGCTATGTTAATCAGCCTTATCTCCTGCGGAATAATCGCGTTCATGGCGGCAATCGGCTCCAGCGTAAGGCTTGACACCGCAATGGAGTTCATATCCATCACGGAATACAGCCCTTCGACCACCACGTTCGGCAGGAAAGTGGCTATCAGCTCGACCGCGGCCTTTATCCCCTTGTGCCCCTCCAAATTAAGCATTTTATAATCGTCGAGCATATAGCTGATTATCGAATATCCCACGCAGTAATAAGGGGTGTTCACGCCTTTTTCGGCTGACAATTCCTCCGACGCCTTTTGGATTGTCTCGATTTCCATTGATTTTATCATATCAAAGGTAATCGACTCGGTTTCCGCCAAATCGAAGTCCATGGAAACCCGCCGCGTTTTCAGCGCGCGCCCCGCCGCGGCTATGGAAACGCGTTCAAGTTTGACGCCCGCCCGTTCCTGAAGCTGTTCCTTCACCCTCGCGACAATGCGGGAAACCTGTCGAATGTCCTCAATCTGCCCGTCAATCATCGCCCTTTTGGGGTGCGGTTCCACAACGAAATCAATTACGTTGAACACGTCGTCTTTTTGTTCCCCGATAATCCCGACGACGGTTCTCGTTCCTATATCGAGGGCGAAAACCGCGTCGCCCTGCGGCTTCAGCCCGACGTTTCCGCCCGTGTTTTCGGCGTTTTTGTTTTCCGGATTTTTTTGCATAAACCCTGTCCCCTTTCCCCTTGAGAGTTTTTGTTTTAAAAGGGTTTCCGGCGCGGGGGGAAATCTCCTACGTTATCAGTTTGTCAAACGTCTGCTTTTTTAACATTCCGCAAATCTCGTCCGTGATTTCCCCGAAAACCTTTCTGTACGCGCAGGGCAAGCCGTCCCCGCAAGAACAGTCGTACCCCTCGCCCAAGCAGCGGCTGAACCGTATTTTCCCCTCCGTTATCTCGGCCACGTCGTAAATCGAAAGCTCTTTCGGCTCGCGAACAAGCTCGTACCCGCCGTGAACGCCCTTATACGATTTTGCCACGCCGCCCGCCACTAACTTCCGCAGAATTTTCAAGGCGAACCTGCCCGGAACGTTGGTTTTGTCGGAAATTTCAACCGCGCTTAACCGTTCGCCGTCTTTTTTCGCCTTAGCCAGCGCGTCCGCTATCCGTATGGCGTAATCGGTTTCCAAATTGATGTGCATAACATTCCTTTCGGCGCGGCGGGCATCGTTTAAGAATCCAAAAAATCCCTCAGCTTCCTGCTTCTCGACGGATGCCTTAATTTCCTCAGCGCCTTCGCCTCAATTTGCCTTATCCGTTCCCGCGTTACGTTAAACTCCCGCCCCACTTCCTCCAAAGTGCGCTGTCTGCCGTCCGTCAGCCCGAAACGCAGGCGCAACACTTTTTCTTCTCTGTCGGTGAGCGTTCCCAAAACGTCGGACAGCTGCTCCTTTAAAAGCGTGTGGGACGCCGCCTCCGCGGGGGCGGGCGCCTCGTCGTCGGGAATAAAATCCCCAAGGTGCGAATCCTCCTCCTCGCCAATCGGCGTTTCCAATGAAACGGGGTCTTGCGCTATCCGTATAATCTCCCTTACGCGGTCGATGGGCATGTTCAACTCCCTCGCGATTTCCTCGGCGGTGGGCTCATGCCCGTTTTTATGGAGAAGCTGCGAAGAAATCTTCTTGACCTTGGTGATGGTTTCGACCATATGCACGGGAATCCTGATTGTTCTGGCTTGGTCGGCTATGGCCCGGGTAATGGCCTGCCTTATCCACCAAGTGGCGTAGGTCGAGAACTTGAACCCTTTCGTGTAATCGAACTTTTCGACCGCTTTGATTAAACCGAGGTTCCCCTCTTGGATAAGGTCGAGGAACTGCATCCCCCTGCCCACGTATTTCTTCGCCACGGAAACGACGAGGCGCAAATTCGCTTCCGAAAGCCGCCTGCGCGCGTAGGCGTCGCCCTGAAGCATACGCGAGGCCAACTCGATTTCCTCTTCGGCGGACAAAAGCGGGACCCGCCCTATCTCTTTCAAGTAAATCTTAACGGGGTCGTCGATTGAAACGCCCTCGGTTGACAGCGCCAAATCAAGGTCGTCGTCCGACGTGAAATCCAGCGCCGAATCCAAATCCGCGTCGGTGGCGTAATCGTCGACGATTTCGATATTAAAACTTTCAAAATCCTCGTAGAGCTTGTCTATCTGCTCGACGTTAAACTCCAAATCCTCAAGAACGTCGGTAATTTCCTTGGTTGTCAGCTTACCCGACGACTTCCCTTGGTCGAGCAAGCCGTCAAGCACGCCTTTCGCGCCTTCGTTCATTATAGCCCCCCCTTTTTCTTAACGTGCCGTTAAATTCCGGCAAACTTTTCCCTTTTTAATTTTTCGGCGTATTCCAACGCTTCCTCGTTGCTCATTTCATCCGCGCTTTTTTTGTTTTTCAGCCTTTTAAAATCCGTCAAGACCTTTATATAATCGCTCAAACGCTCGTCGGTGAAAGGCAAAACGGAATTTTCAACCCTTATGCTTTCGATTCTGCCCGTTTCCTCCGCCGAAAATTCGCTCCCGAGAGACGACGCGTCCGCGGACCGCCGTTTATTCAGCCTCAGTATAAGCGTTTCAAACAGTCTGCGGTTAAAGGCGGTGGGGAAATCCTCCGGCGTGAGGTTCCTCAAAATAACGGGGAGTTTGTCCGGCGAATGGAGGAGGAAAGCGATTATCCCCCTTTCCGCCTTTTCCTCGCCCGGAAACTTGTCCGCGTCGGGGTTGACGGTGTCGCGCTTTACCGCCGGGCGGAGGAGTTCCCGCCTTTCTTCGTTCCGCTTCGCGCGGTTCTTGGACTTGACGGCCCGCTCGACCGCGTCTTCCACGCCGGCGGAAGTTACCTCGCAATCCCGCGCCAATTCGGAAATATACACCATCCTGTCCAAACGGTTATCCACGCCGGCAAGCAGATTAACCGCTTTTTTAAGATAATCCGCCCGCCCTTCGGGGGTGTCCGCCCCCGCCGATTTTTTCAGCCTGTCGAGTTCAAAGCCAATCGCCGAACCCGATTCTTCCGCCAGCGCCGCGAAGCTCGCCCCTCCGAACCGCCTCACATAATCGTCGGGGTCTTTCGCCCCGTTCATTCGCAGCACGCGGGCGTTAATCCCCTCCCTGCCGAACAGGTTAATCGCCTTAACCGTCGCTTTTTGACCCGCCGCGTCGGAATCATAGGCGAGAACCACCTCGCCGCAATAATTCCGCAGCAGCCGCGCCTGTTCCGGCGTAACCGCCGTGCCCAGCGTCGCGACGGCGTTGTCGAACCCCGCCTGATTGAGCGTTATGACGTCTATATTCCCCTCGCATAAAAGCATATAGCTTTTCTTTGAATTTTTCGCGAAATTCAGCGAGAACAGGTTCTCCCTCTTCCGGAACACCGGGGTTTCCGACGAGTTGAGATATTTTGGACCATCCTCTTCCCTCTCGGAAAGCCTTCTGCCGGAAAAACCCACCACGTTCCCCATTCTGTCGATTATCGGGAACATTACCCTGTTTCTGAACTTGTCGTACAATCCCCTTTGCCCTTGCGTCAAAAGGGAAGCCTCGACCAAACCGGCGTCGTCATATCCTTTATAATTCATGTGGGACTTGAGCGAATCCCACCGATTGGCGGCGTATCCCAGACCGTATTTCCTCACCGTGTTGGCCGTCAGCCCCCGGTTAAGCAGATATTCCAACCCCGCCCTGCCGTTCTCGGACAAAAGCGCGTCGCGGAAAAACCGCGCCGCTTCCCTGTTCATTTCGAGAATCTTCGAGCGTTTGAACAGCTCCTCGTTCCCGCCCCCGTCGGGCATAGCCAAACCCGAACGGTCTGCGAGCAACCGGACCGCCCCTATGTAATCAAGGTTTTCGGTCAGCCGCGTAAAGGTGATAATATCGCCGCCCGAACCGCACCCGAAACAGTAAAAACTTTGGCTGTCGGTATAAATATGGCAAGACGGCGTTTTTTCCGAATGGAACGGGCACAGGCAAACGAAGTCCCGCCCGGCTTTTTTTAATTGCGAGTAAGCGCCCATAGCGGAAACGATGTCGTTCGACTGCTTTAAACGGTCAAGAAATTCTTCGGGTAAAGTCATAAAAATTTTCTCTCCCCCGATTACCCGTCGACGGACCGCCACGCTTTCGGAACGCACAGTTCGGTGAACCTGTCCACGGCGTAATCGTCCGTCATCCCGGAAATATAATCGCACGCCGCCCGTTCGGTCCCGTAAACCCGCGCCAGCTCACGGTAAAGTTTGGGCATATTTTCGGGTTTTTTCTTATAGTAACCGTACAAAAACTCGATTACGAGAGCCACCTTTTCCTTTTCGGCATTGATGGCGTCGTTGAAATACACCTTTTCAAACATGAAATCCCTGAGTTCGTCATGCGCCTTTCGCGTTCGCTCGTCATACCGGATAACGTCGCCGCTGTTGTTTATAATCGAAACGATGAGCGAGGTTATGCGCTTGCTCTTACTGTCGCCGAGAACGGCCACGGCCCCTTCCGGCAGGTCTTTCGGATTTAAAACGCCGCCACGCGCGGCGTCTTCGATATCGTGGTTGATATAAGCGATTTTATCAGACAGGCGCACGACGTCGCCTTCCAACGTCCGCGCTTTCATTTTGCCGGAATGGTTGAGAATCCCGTCGCGGACTTCACGGGTTAAATTCAGCCCCCGCCCGTCCCGCTCAATGACCTCGACGACCCTCACGCTTTGTTCGTAATGCCTGAACCCGCCGGAATACAACGAGTCAAGGACGCGCTCCCCCTCGTGCCCGAACGGCGTATGCCCCAAATCGTGCCCCAACGCTATGGCCTCGGTCAAATCCTCGTTCAGCTTCAACGCCCTCGACACGGTTCGCGCGATTTGCGCCACCTCAAGGGTGTGGGTGAGCCGCGTACGGTAATGCTCCGACTTGGGGAACAAGAACACCTGCGTTTTATGCTTCAGCCGCCTGAACGCCGAACAATGGATTATCCTGTCGCGGTCGCGCTGGAAATCCGTGCGAACGGGACATTCCGGCTCGGCGACGTCCCGCCCCTCGCAGTCGGCGCTTTTGCGCGCGTATTTTGAAAGCGCGCGGGTTTCGTTTTCCGTCGTGATTTCGCGAACAGTCATGTCAAACCTTTCCGACTAATATATACAAAAAACGGCTCGTTTTACCTTTATTTTTTTAAAAAATCAACGTTTTCGCCAAAATTACAATAGCCTTTTTGTATGATTTCCACAATATCAGAATATTCCGCGAAAACGTCCGCGTCTTCTTCGGGGAAGGTAACGATGATTTCGACGGTATCGGCAAAACTTTCGCCCGTCACCATTCCGCCGCGTTCGGCGATTAAAGCGGCAATCCTGCCATATCGGGCGTAATCGGGGCGAACGCGCAAAGTCCGCGATTTTCTCATAACGCAAACGCCGGCCGCCTTAACGGCTTCCGCCGCCGCTTTCCCGTAGGCGCGGCTCAATCCCGAAGCGCCGAGCAATATCCCGCCGAAGTAGCGCGTTACGACGCAGACGACGTCAAAAAGCCCTTCTTTCCGCAGAACTTCAAAAATGGGCGTCCCCGCCGTTTTGCCCGGCTCCCCGTCGTCGCCGCGGCGTGAAACGCCGTTTTCCCTGAGAATGTACGCGTAGCAGTTATGCCGCGCTTTCTTGTGGGTCAAACGTATGCCGGAAATGAACGCCGCCGCCTCGCCCTCCGTCTTAACGGGGGCGATTGAAGCGATAAATTCCGATTTTTTCTCGGTAAAACAGGCTTTTGAAAACTTCGCGACTGTTTTATAGCTGTCATCCATAAGAAACACAGGGCGCGATGTCGTCATCGCGCCGCCTGAATTATTGCGTTAACCCGAACTTCTTGTTGAACTTCGTAACCCTGCCGCCGCTGTCGACCAACTTTTGCTTCCCGGTGTAAAACGGGTGGCATTTCGAACAAATTTCAACCTTGATTTCGCTCTTGGTGGAACGGGTTTCGATTACCTCGCCGCAAGCGCACTTTATGACGGCCGCCTCATATTTCGGGTGAATCCCGTCTTTCATACAACCGTTCTCCTTTCTAAACTTTTGCCGCCGCGTCAATAATTTCCGCAACCGGCGCGCCGGCGCCCTTCAAATCGAAAACGCTTCTTTGCACTTTCCCGGAACGCAGACACCTCGTACAGGAGCGAACCCTGCAAGGCGCGCCGTCCACGATTGCCCTGACTTTCTGCACGTTGGGCTTGAAAGTTCTGTTGGTTCTCCTGTGCGAGTGCGAAAGTTTAATTCCGAAAGCGACGCCCTTGCCGCAAATATCGCATTTCGCCACGGTTACACCCCCTTGTCGTAATAAGGAAATATCGCCCCTCACGGGCGCACTGTCTGCAGTATAACAAATATTTCCGGCAAAGTCAAGCGTTTTTTCAAAATTTGTGAAATTCGCAAATCGCAAACGTTCAACCGTTCCCCGGGAGGCGCTTTCACGTTTTTTCTTTTCTGCACGCCGTCTCGAACCAGAACCGGCTCCCCGCGCCGACCCTGCTTTCCGCTCCGTACCGGAATCCGTGAAGCTCCAGCACGTTCTTGACTATCGAAAGCCCCAGACCCGTCCCCATGACGGCGCGCCTGTGATTGGCGGAATTATCCGCCTTATAGTACCTTTCCCATATATAAGGCAGCTGTTCCGGCTCTATGCCTTTTCCGCTGTCGCTCACCTCGAACCGGGCGGCGCTTTCGCTTACCGAAAACATACGGACCGTTACCGCGCGGTCGTCCCCCGTGAAGTTCAAAGCGTTGTTAATAAGGTTATACACGACCTGCTCCAATTTGGTAATATCGGCGGTTATGAATATGCCTTCCTCAATTTCCGACGTTATGTCATAATCGCCGCCAAGGTAAGAAAAACGCGAGATTATCCCCGCCAAACGCTCCGAGAAGTTAAACTCGCCCAAGGACAGCGCCGCGACACCGCTTTGCAGTTTGGACAGGTCGAGGATATCGGTAACGAGGGCGTTTAAGCGGTCGCTTTCGTCGACTATGACCTCAAGGTGTTTTTCACGCTTTTCGGGGATATTTCCCGATATATCGCGAATCATCTCGGCGTACGCCTTTATCATGGTAAGCGGGGTTTTTAAGTCGTGCGAAACGTTCGCCAGCAAATCCTTGCGGAGGGTTTCGGTCTTGGCGATTTCGGCGGAAGCCCTGTTCAGGTTTTCTTTCAAAAGGCGGATTTCCGTCGGGTCGGAACGGTCGATTTCCACATGGAACTCGCCAGTCGTCAGTTTGTCCGCCGAACGAAAAATCCCGACGACGGGATTTGAAATGCGCGAAACGATAAACGCGGAAAAAAGCGCGGAAACGAACAAAAGCACCGCCGCGTTGATAAAGAACTGGCTTTGCGCCATGGAAGCGGTGTTTCCCACGGGTTCAAGGTAACTGAAAATCAATATGTAACCCTTGACGTTCCGTGGGGTGCCGGCGTAGGTCAAATAGAGCATGGCGCGCTTCCCGTCGTCTGTGAATCGTTCGGAAATGCCGCCGCGCCTGACGATTTCGTCCGATAATTCGTCGAATATATACGAGTCAAGGATACCGCCCACCCCCGCGAGCGCCCTGTCGTAATAAGTTATCTCCACGCCGTCGCGGCGTATCAAAACATACGAGCCTTGCTTGGCCGCGGCGTTTTCGACGACGCTTGAAAAATTCGGGCTGTCCCATCCGTGTTTTATCGTTTCGGCGGTTTTGACGACCTCCCTCGCTTTTATGGTGGCGAACATCGCGGGGAACAGCCAAGTTTGACCCGCGAAAAGGAAAAGCAGCATGGCCGCCGTAAAAACGAGGAACAATCCGTATACCTTTACGCGCAAACTCTGAAAAAATCTTTTCATTGAAATTCAAAAAACCTCGAATTTTCGGGCGGCGGTTACTCAAGCTCGTCCGGCTCGAATTTATACCCCATTCCCCTGAGCGTAACGATAAACCTTCTGTATTCGCCCAGATTGGTTCTGAGCATTTTTATATGGGTGTCAATCGTCCTGTCGTCCCCGAAAAAATAATATCCCCACACGTCCTCCAGCAGTTTTGTCCGCGTAAGGGCGATATTTTTGTTCCTCGCCAAATAGAACAAAAGTTCGTATTCTTTCGGCGTGAGGTTGACCTTAACGCCGTCAATCTTCACGTCGCGCGAGGTGAAATTGATTTCAAGCCCGCCGAAGACGGCGGTTTCGCCGGTGGCGACGGACACGGTGTTGCGCTTGATAATCGCGTTCACCCGCGCCAACACCTCTTTCGGGGAGAACGGCTTGACCACATAATCGTCCGCGCCCGTCTCAAAACCGAACAGTTTGTCGTATTCCTCGCCCCTCGCGGAGAGCATAAGCACGGGGGTGTCAACCGCCTTGCGAATTTCCTTGCAGGCGGAAAAGCCGTCCAGCTTGGGCATCATCACGTCAAGTATAATAATGTCGAAATCCCCCGATTTACCAAGCTCGACCGCCTGCATCCCGTCCACCGCCTCGGTAACCTCGTGCCCTTCAAATTCCGCGTACTCGCGGAGAACTTCGCGGATTTTCTGCTCGTCGTCGGCGATTAAAATTTTATACACGTCCGTCCCTCCTTCAAAAAAATCCGTTCAGCGCGTGTTAAGCCGCTGAACGTCCGTTAATGAAATGAAATGAAATTATAAACGAATCATGGGAGAGGATATTATGAAAAACTCATAATAAACTTGCGCTCCATTGTAGCACACAAATATGACGGTATTGTGAAAATTTAATGAAAATATCGGGTTAATTATTCCTCGCGCACCACTTCGTTCAAGAACAGGCGGACGGGATTGAAGCGTTCGGAAATATATTCGGTGTAATCGGTGGCGAGCCCGAATTCCGGTTTTTCCCTAACCAGCGGGAACGACAGCCTGACGACGGCGGCGTTGTCGTCCTTGTGAAATTCAAAAACGGCGTTATGCCATTCGGCGGTTTTACGGGACATGGCGAGCCCCAACCCGGAGCGCTCGAACAACGCGCCGCTCTTCTCAAAATCGCGGCTGACCGCGTTTTCTATCGTGATTACCGCGTAATTGCCGGAATTTTCCGACGAAACGAACACGGCGCTGTCCTTGGGCGAATAAAACAGCGCGTTTTGAAGCAGGTTCATAAAAACGACGGTGAACGCCTTTTCGTCTATTTTGATGCCGCCGCCGCTGTTATTTCGAATAACGAGCCTGCGCCCGGCGGGTTCGAGAATTTTTTCACATTCGCCCGTTATGCCGGCGATAAGCGCCGACGAGTTTACGACGCGGGGATTTTCACGGTACGGGTTTTCCTCGCAGACATAAGCGAGGTTGATGTTCTGGGCGAGCAATCCGGACGCGTTAAAAACCAGCGACGAAACGACGCCGTTTTCGGCGGAATCGGGCATAATCCGCTCGAGAACCGATATCGCGCCGATTAAGCGGTTGATGTAAACGCGGGCGTGCTTAACCGCCGCGTCAATTTGCTCCTTAGATACCGCGTAATCGTCCATAATTCAATTATCCGCCCTTTATCCTGTTTAATATCAGCGCGGCGGTAAACCCGGTAAGCAACCCCGAGGCTATCCCGCCCAAAATAAGTATCGGAAGATAGAGCAACACGCTGAGGCTTCCGTAAACGGCGGCGGCGGCGGCGAGCTGACCCAAATTGTGCGCCGTAGCGCCCGCGACGCCGGCGACGGGGATAAGCGCGCCCTTGAACGCCCGCCTGAACAGCAACATCGCGGTGACCGCCGCCACCCCCCCCGTGAAGCTGAACAGCAACGCGAAGACGCCGCCGGTCACGAAAGCGGACAACAACACCCGCGCGGTTACGACCGCGAAAACGTCCGCGCCGCTAAATTCCAAACCGCCGCTTTTCCAATACAGGATAAAAAGCGTAACGGCGTTCGCCAAACCCGGCTTTATTCCGGGAAAGGGCGAGAGCGGCGGTATTTGCGCCTCAATCACGAACAGGCACAGGGAAACGGCGGTGAACAGCGCCAATACGGCAAGTTTGCGCGTTTTCATCGCGTGACCCCGTCCAAATCGCGGGCGTCGTCCTCTATACGGATTTCGAGGCGGTTGGGCAGGCAGACGACGGGAACCGCCCCGCTGACGAAGCCCGTTTTTACGCACAGCTTATCCGGGCAGTCGGCGCGGGTAACGCCGATTTCGCCTTTGCGGACTTCGATTACGTTGGCGTCTTCCACGTTTATTTCATAAGGCGCGGTTATCCGCGAGAGGTAAACCGTATAAACCGGCTCGCCGTTCTTGTAAATCCGCGCCACCGGTTCGTCGAATTCCACGCCGCCAATCCAAACCCACGCGATTAGCGAAACGGCCGCGACCGCCGCTATAACCGCGGCCGCCCCGACGACCCGCTTATCAATCTTCATAATAATACCCGCCTGTCGGAATAACCTCGCCGCCGTCGGTTATCAAAACCGCGCCGGGAACGCGTTCCCTCGCGAACTCCTCACCTTTTACGATAATCGCGGTGGCGAACGCGTCGGCATACGCGCCGGAACCAAGCGGCGCCGTAACGGTCGCGGAAACTATCCCCGAACGGGCGGGATAACCCGTCTTCGGGTCGAGGATATGGTGATACCGCCTGCCGTCTTGTTCAAAGAAACGCTGATAAGTTCCGCTCGTCATTATCGCGGCGCGCGCCTTTTCCCGGGGGATTTCAAGCGTCATGACAATCCCGTCGGCGTCGTCGGGGTCGGCTATGCCGATACGCCAGGCGTTTTTGTTCGGCGGCGTTCCGGCGAGCGCCATATCACCGCCCAAATCCGCAATTACCGAGGCGCCCCCCATATCGAGCAAAAGCTGTTCGGCGGCGTATCCCTTGACAATCCCGCCCAAATGAATCCTGATATGGCCGTTAAGGAACGCGACTTCGCTGTTTTCCTCGTCAAGGACGACGTTTTCATAACCGACGTAAGGCAGCAGCGCCTCGATTTCCTCTTGCGCGGGGACGCGCGGGCTGTCGCCGTCGACGCCCCACAAGTCTATAAGCGCGCCGAGCGTTATATCGAACGCCCCGTCGGTTTCCGCGCCGCAACGCAAACCCTCTTTTATCAGCGAAAACAGTTCATCGCTTACCTTGACCGATTCCCCGGAGGGGGCGGCGGCGTTAAGCCGGCTCAACTCGCTTTCGGGGTCGGTGTACGAAAAGATTTTCTCGATTTCATAAAGCCGACGGAAAGCCGCGTCAAGCGCGTCGGCGGAATTTTTTGAATCGCCGTAAACCGTTATGTTTACGATGGTCCCCATAACGTATTCCGTTCGCGATACTTTGGGTTCCGCGACGGAACAGGAGGTAATTTCCAAGATTAAAGCGGCACATAGTAAAGGCGTCAATTTCTTCATTTGATATCATATTACAATAAATTTCAAATATTTTCAATAGTTTTTTGATAAAAACGGCATATTTTTACAAAATAAACGTAAAACGGCTCAATTTGTCTTGACTTTTTTTGCCGATATATGGTACAATACTCTATTATAGTCAAGGAAAGTTGTGCGTATGAGGATAATGGGGGTTGACCCCGGATACGCGACCGTCGGGTTCGGCATCGTCGAATACGCGAACGGGAAATTCGCGGCGGCGGGCTACGGGGCGGTAACGACGAAGGCGGACGCGGCTTTTGAAACGAGGTTAGCGGAAATATACGCTGATTTATTCGGTATTATCGATAAATACAGACCCGAGTTTATGGCGGTGGAACGGCTGTTCTTCACCACCAACCGAAAGACCGCCATCGACGTGGCGCAGGCGCGGGGAATAATACTTTTGGCGGCGGCGAACAAGGGCGTGGAAATCGCCGAATACACGCCGCTTCAAGTAAAACAGGCGGTTACGGGATACGGGAAAGCCGTTAAAAAGCAGGTGCAGGAGATGACTGCGAGGATTTTGAGCCTTTCCGAAATCCCGAAGCCCGACGACGTCGCGGACGCGCTCGCCGTCGCCGTGTGCCACGCCCATTCCTACAATTCGAGGATAAGCGATTTTAAGAAACGACGCGGAACGCGGCGCCCTTTCCGCTTTGAAACGGAGAAATAAGGTTGAAAAATAAGAAAGGACGAATCACCATGCCGCAATTTTCATTGAGTTTTGTGTAGGGTGAGGCGGCATGGTCATAAAGATGATATATTCCGTCAAAGGCGAACTGATACATAAAGAGCCGAACTTAGCGGTTATCGAGTGCGGCGGCGTGGGTTACGCCTGCCGAACGACCTCCGGTTCCTCAGACAGGCTGAAAATCGGGGAAGAAACCGCGCTGAAAACATATCTGTACGTCCGCGAGGACAGCGTCGAGCTGTTCGGGTTCGCCGACAATTCCGAGCTTAACTGTTTTAAAATGCTTATATCGGTTTCGGGGGTCGGTCCTAAAGCCGCGCTGTCGGTTCTGTCCGATATGTCGCCGCAAAGTTTCGCGCTTGCCGTCGCTTCGGACGACGCGAAAAGGCTTACCGGCGTTTCGGGTATCGGGATGAAAACGGCGCAAAGGATTATACTTGAGCTTAAGGATAAGATAGACAAGCAAAAGAGTTTTACGGCTTCGGAATGGAACAGGTCGGCCGTCGCGGGTTATTCTCGCGAGGCGGGCGGCGAGGCGCTCGCCGCGTTAATGGTGCTGGGATTTTCGGCGGGGGAAGCGACCGCGGCTTTAAACGGCGTTCCCGAGGGGGCGGAAACGTCGGAGCGGGTTAAGCGGGCGTTGAAAAAACTGTCCGGAGGTGGTTGAGGTGCGGATATTCGGCGTCGAGTTTGACGGGAATACGTTTACGGAGCTGTTTTTTATATGGTGGTTCTGTTCGTTTTTGGTTTTATTCCCCGTTTTGCTTGTCATGGCGCGCGCCGCCAAACAAAGGGAGCGAAGAAACAGGATTGAAAGGCTTTTCGACGAAACCAGATTCGGCGCGGACGCGAAGGCGAAAAAGCGGTTTAGGAAAGCGTTGGGTCTGATTGTTTCCGACGACGTTAAGTTCGGGAAAGCGTCGAGGATATTCAAGCGGATTATGAATAAAACCGCCGACCCGCTTGACAGGGCCTATTGCGCGCAATGGTACGGGAAATGCAGGGAGGCGGGCGGCGACGAGTTTTACGCGGCGACGTTCTATACCGAGGCGGTAAGGATAGCGCCGTCGGACGTTTTCGCTTTGAACAGGCTCGCGAATTATTACCACGACAAAGACTACGAAAAATCGGAGCGGTATTACAGGCAGTCGCTCGAATACGACCCGACGGAAACGCGCGTCTATTTCGGGCTGGGCAAGCTGTACAGCCGTAACGGCGAGCCGGAAAAGGCGATTAAACAGTACGAGACGGCCATCGCCGTTAACAACGGCTATGTCGCGCCGATGGCGGAAGCGGCCATCGAATACGCGAAAAAGGGGGATAAAGAGAACTGCCTTAAATATTATCTCCTCGCGATGGCTAACGATTTATACGAATTTGACAAATTGGAGGAAGAGATAAAGTTATGCCTTTCGGATTAGCGGTCGCCATGATATTCGCGGCGGCGGTAATTTTGGTCATGTTCGCGTTCGTTTGTTCGCGCGCGGCGGAGGAGATACGGTTAAGGCGCGACGCCAAACTGAACATAGGCGACCGCGTTTCGCTTAACCGCGATATGGGGGCGAAACTCGCGTATAAGGGCATCTGCGCCTTTTTCAAAAAAGAGTACGGGAAAGCCGCCAAACACCTTGAAAAAGCCGTAAAGTATTCGGCGAACCCGCAAAACAGCGCGTTTTGCTTGGATTGGATGGCAAAGTGCTACGACGCCCAGGAAAAATACGGCGATTCGCTTAATTGCGGCATAAGGGCGGTTGAAATCGCGCCGACGAACGTCAAGGTTTTGTTCAACCTCGCCGACAGATACAGCCGCAGCGGGCGTTTTGAGAAAGCGGAATATTATTATAAAAGCGTTCTGAAATATGAAAAGGATAACCCCGCCGCCCTTTTCATGCTCGGTGAAATCGACATGGGCCGCGGTTTTTACGACGAGGCGGAAGAACAGTTGAAACGGGTCTTGGAGCAAGACGCGGATTTTGCCCCCGCGGCGGCGGAGCTGTCGGTGCTTATGGCAATCAAGGGGAATTATCGGCAAATGGGCGTTTACCGCGACCGGGCGGAAGCCGGCGAGTTCAAGGATATGAAAAGGTTGGAAAAAAGGCTGTGTTCGATAAGGGAAATGAATGCGCTTTTTTCAGGGGCGGAAAATGATTTTTAACGGCAAAGGCGGCGAAAAAGACAGGCTCGTAAACCCGTGCGCCGGAATCGACGAATTCGACGCCGAATATTCGTTGCGCCCCAAAAACCTTTCGGAATACATCGGGCAGGATAAGGCGAAGGAAAACCTTTCGGTGTTTATCGAGGCGGCGAAAGCGAGGGGCGAGGAGCTTGACCACGTGCTTTTATACGGGTCGCCGGGGCTGGGCAAAACCACGCTCGCCATGATAATAGCCAACGAACTGGGGGTGAATATCCGCGTAACCTCGGGGCCCGCCGTCGAAAAACCCGGCGACTTGGCGGCGATACTCACGAATTTGCAAAACGGCGACGTGCTTTTCATAGACGAAATACACCGTCTTTCGCGGCAGGTCGAAGAGATTCTCTACCCCGCCATGGAAGATTACGCTTTGGATATAATAATAGGGAAAGGGCCTTCCGCGCAGTCAATCAGGATAGATTTGCCGCGTTTCACGCTTGTGGGGGCGACGACGCGGGCGGGGCAGCTCACCAATCCCCTCCGCGACCGCTTCGGGGTAATCCAGCGGCTTGAGTTATACGACCGCCGGCATCTTTGCGAAATCATCATGCGCTCGTCGGTAATCCTCGCCATCCCCACCATGAAAGACGGCGCGGAGGAAATAGCCTGCCGCTCGCGCGGGACGCCGCGCATAGCCAACCGTCTTTTGAAGCGCGTGCGCGACTTCGCCGAGGTGCTGGGCGACGGCAAAATCACGAAAGAGCTTGCCAATATCGCGCTTTCAAGGTTGGAAATAGACAAGCTGGGCTTGGACAGTTTGGACAGGCGTTATCTTGAAATTATGATAAAAGGGTTCGGCGGGGGGCCGGCGGGGCTTGACACGCTTTCCTCGGCGCTGGGGGAAGAGGCCGTAACCTTGGAGGACGTCTGCGAGCCTTTTTTAATGCAACTCGGTTTCGTGGCGAAAACCCCCCGCGGAAGAACCGCCACGGCCTTGGCCTATAAGCACTTGGGGATAACGCCGGCGGGGCAGCTGACGATAGACGCCTGACGACGCGAGAGCGACGGGGCGGTTGCGTGAAATCCGGCGAATCAATAAGAATACTTGAGGAGAAGAATTATGGACAGACTATTCGGAACAGACGGGGCGAGGGGCGTCGCGGTAACCGAGCTTACCTGCGAAACGGTCATGAACATAGGGAGAGCTTTCGCGGCGGTTCTGCTGAAAGGGGAAACCGTCAACTCGCCGCCCGCCGTTATCATCGGGAAAGACACGAGAATTTCCTCGGATATTATGGAGGCGGCCTTTGTCGCGGGCTTAACCTCGGCGGGCGCGGACGCCGTTTTGGTTGAAATCGTGCCGACGCCCGCCGTGGCGTATTTTGTGAGAAAATATGAAGCCGACGGCGGCGTTATGATTTCGGCGTCGCATAACCCCATTGAGTTTAACGGCATAAAGCTGTTTAATAAAGAAGGTTTGAAATTATCCGACGCCCTTGAGGACGAAATCGAGGCGCTCGTGAAAGCCCCCGGTTCGATAGCTTTGAAAAGCGGCGGTCAGGTAGGCAGGGTTTCCTCCCGCAGGAGCGCGATAAGCGACTATAACTTCGATTTGCAGAGAATAGCGCATAAGACGTTAGACGGCATAAAGGTGCTCGTGGACTGCGCGAACGGGTGCGCCGGGGTGCCCGCGGCGGAGGTATTCGCGAATTTGGGGGCGGATTGCGCGCTTGTCAACAATTCTCCGAACGGCATGAACATAAACTTGAACTGCGGTTCGACGAACATGGAGGAATTTTCGCGCAAGGTGGTCGAAAACAGGTTCAACGTCGGTTTGGCGTTCGACGGCGACGCCGACAGGTGCCTCGCGGTGGACGAACAGGGCAATATCGTGGACGGGGATAAGATTATCGCCCTTCTCTCTTTGTTTATGAAACAAAGGGGTAAGCTGGCAAAAGATACCGCCGTCGTAACCGTTATGAGCAATTTGGGCTTTCATCGGTTTATGAAGAGCAACGGGCTGAATACCGTTCAGGTGCAGGTGGGAGACCGTAATGTAATTGAAAAAATGCTTGAGGAGGGGTATTCCATAGGCGGCGAACAGTCGGGGCATATTATTTTCACGGAGCACGCCACCACCGGGGACGGCATGATTACCGCCATTAAATTGCTTTGTATGCTCAAGGAAAGGGCGACCCCGCTTTCCGCGCTCGCGGCGGCGATACCCGTTTTCCCGCAGGTTTTGAAGAACGTCGCGATAGCCCCCGGCAAAAAAGGCACGTGGGAAACCAATCCCCAAATCACGGCGGCAATCAATGAAATCACGGCAATCGCGGGGAGCGACGCGCGCGTACTCGTCCGTGAATCCGGCACGGAACCGTTTTTACGGATTATGATAGAGGGCGGCGACATAACTGAAATTACGCAATGGGCGGATAAAATCCGCGCCGCCGCCGAAAAGGAATTGTCGTAAGGGCATGAGGACAGCCGCGAACTGGCTTGATTATGAGCTTCTCGACGCCGACGCCGGCGAACGTTTGGAACGTTGGGGCGATTATACCTTAATCCGCCCCGACCCGCAAATTGTCTGGACGAGCCGGCGGCGCGGCGCGGACTGGGGCAAAACCGACGCCGTTTACATACGCTCCCGTTCGGGCGGCGGCGCGTGGGAATACCGCTCAAAACTCCCCGAAAGCTGGAATGTGTCGTATAAAGGCTTGACGTTCAAAATAAAGCCGACGGGGTTCAAGCATACGGGGCTGTTCCCCGAACAGGCGGTAAACTGGGACTTGTGCGCCGATTTGATAAGCGGGGCGGGACGCGAAATCAGCCTGCTTAACCTGTTCGCCTACACGGGCGGCGCGACGCTGGCTTGTCTTGAAGCGGGGGCGAGTGTCTGCCACATAGACGCGGTTAAGCCGATGGTGGGATGGGCAAAGGAAAACGCCGCGTTATCGGGGTTAAGCGGCAAACCCGTCCGGTGGATAACCGACGACGCCGTGAAGTTCTTGAATCGTGAAATCAGGCGCGGCAACAGATACGACGCCGTTATTCTCGACCCGCCGAGCTACGGGCGGGGAACGGGCGGCGAAATGTGGAAGTTCGGGGATTCAATCGACTCGCTTATGCGAAAATGCGCCGAGGTGTTATCGGAAAAGCCGCTGTTCGTTATGATGAACGGTTACGCGGCGGGGCTGTCGGCGGGGGCGGCGGCTTATCTGCTGAACGCGGCGTTCGGGAGCGGGTTTAAGGTTGCGGTCGAGGCGGACGAAATCGGATTGCCGGTAAAATCGTCGGGGCTTACCCTGCCGTGCGGATGCACGGCGGTCGCGAGGTTTTTATAATGGGGAAAAAGAAAAAGAGCAAAGTCAAGGATAACGTAAAAATTAACAACACGGAAATAAAGGATAAAGTCGTCTATGTCCTTGTAATCGTTTTGCCCATAGCTTTCCTTGTCGGCGGTTTCGCGCTTTTCGTGCGGATGAACGACGCGAAGTATATTCCGGACGGGCAGTATGCCGCCGCCGAAAGGATTGTTAAAGACAAGGCGCTGACAGGCTTAACCTTTGAGGAATGCGCGAATGTTATCGGCTACGGCGGTTTGAAAGGGAAAAGCGGTTTGTGGATTTTCGCGGCGGGTCATAAAGAAAACCCCGACATGGCGGGGGACAACGTTATTTATTATGAAATTTGCGTATATAACGACGGCGATAAAGCGACGAAAGCCGTTTTGAGGGAAGCGCGGGGGGATTAAATCGGGGGATGCTCATTGAACGTCATTGAAGTTAAAAACCTTTACTTTGAATATAATTCTTATGACGAGCACGACAAAATCACGGGGAGCGCGCCCGTTTTGCGCGATATAAGCCTTGAAATCCCAAGCGGGCAGTTCGTGGCGGTGTTGGGGCATAACGGCAGCGGCAAATCGACGCTCGCCAAGCATTTCAACGGGATTTTAACCCCGTCGAAAGGTTTCGTTACGGTGGACGGAATAGACATCGCCGACGATTCCGCGCTGCAAAGGCTGCGGCAAACGGTGGGCATGGTGTTCCAGAACCCCGACAACCAAATAGTGGCGACAATCGTGGAAGAGGACGTGGCGTTCGCGCTGGAGAATTTGGGCGTTCCCCCCGCGGAAATCAGGGAAAGGATTGACCGCGCCCTGGAAACGGTGGATATGTCGCGTTTCGCCAAACACGCGCCGCATCAGCTTTCGGGCGGGCAGAAGCAAAGGGTGGCAATCGCGGGGGTAATAGCGATGTCGCCCAAGGTGCTGGTTCTCGACGAGCCTACGGCGATGCTCGACCCGAAAGGGCGCGGCGAAGTCGTGAGAACCGTGAAAAAACTCAACGCCGACGGGGCGACGATTGTCTATATAACCCATTATATGGAAGAAGCCGCCGAAGCCGACAGGGTAATTGTAATGGACGGCGGCAGGGTGATAATGGACGGAACCCCGAAAGAAATCTTCGCCGAGGTCGGGCGGCTTAAGTCGGTCGGGCTGGACGTCCCGCAGGTTACGGAACTGGCGCATGAATTAAGGAAAAACGGGGTCGATATCCCCGGCGACGTTATTACCGAGGAAGAATGTGCGGAACACATCGTAAAATTATTGGCGCGGGCAAATTATGACTGTTATTGAAACCAAGAACCTGACTTATAAATATTCGGTCGGAACGCCCTTTGAGGTTACGGCGGTGAAAGACGTCAGCTTTACCGTCGAAAAGGGCGATTTTATCGGAATAATAGGGCATACCGGCAGCGGGAAATCCACGCTTACCCGGCACCTCAACGGCTTATTGAAACAGACGGGCGGGGAGGTTTGGATAAACGGGCGGGACATCCGCGCCAAAGGGGTGAACATTCGGGATATCCGGTTTGAGGTGGGGTTGGTGTTCCAGTATTCGGAGCATCAGCTTTTCGAGGAAACCGTGTTTAAGGACATATCGTTCGGACCGAAGAACATGGGTTTGTCCGAGGACGGGATTAAGGAGCGCGTTTTGCGCGCCGCCGAATATATGGGGGTTCACGAAAATTGGCTCTCCCGTTCGCCTTTCGACCTGTCCGGCGGGCAAAAACGCCGCGTGGCGCTCGCGGGCGTGATAGCGATGGAACCGCGTATCCTCATCCTTGACGAACCGGCGGCGGGGCTTGACCCGCGCGGGCGGGAAAAGGTGCTTAAATTCATCAGCGATTACCATAAGAGCGCGGGAATAACAATCATCCTCGTTTCCCACTCGATGGAGGATATAGTCAGATACGCGGGCAAGGTTCTCGTAATGAACGACGGCGGGATTTTTTGTTATGAAAAAACCGACAAGGCGTTCTCCCGCGTTAAGGAAATCGCGGAAATCGGTCTGGGCGTTCCGCAAATAACGCGGCTCGCGGAACGGCTGCGCGAAAAAGGCGTGGATTTGGGAACCGACGTTTATACCGTCGAACGGGCCGTTGAAAGAATACTCGGGCTGATGCGAAAATAACAATACTGTTCCTCGTTTAATTGTATTAAATGAGAAACAAGGATTCCGCGCCCGCGGGCGCGGCGCAAACCCGATTCGCCGTTTTTAAACGGTGAGTAGTATAAGGAGCGTTGATATGAAGTCTTTTATCGGCGATGATTTTTTGTTGTCATCAAAAACCGCCGAAACCCTCTACCGCGAATACGCCGAAAAAGCGCCCGTTCTTGATTATCACTGCCATGTCAGCCCGAAAGAAATCGCCGAAAATAAAGCCTACGACAACATTTCGCAAGTCTGGCTTTCGGGCGACCATTATAAGTGGCGCTTAATGCGGGCGAACGGCGTCGGGGAGAAGTATATAACCGGGGACGCCGCCGATTATGAAAAATTCCGCGCTTTCGCGGAGGTTTTGCCGCGCGCGGCGGGAAATCCCGTTTATCACTGGGCGCACCTCGAGTTAAAGCGTTATTTCGGTTGCGGTCTTGCCCTTTCGCCTAAAACCGCCGGCGAAATATGGGAGTTGTGCAACGAAAAACTTCAAAACGGCTTTACGGCGAGGGAAATCATAAAAGCGTCGAACATCGCGGGAATCTGCACGACGGACGACCCCGCGGACACCCTTGAATGGCACGTTAAAATGAAAAACGAACCGGAATGGAACGTTAAAGTCCGCCCCGCGTTCCGTCCCGACAACGCGTTGAACGCGGAAAAACCTAATTTCCGCGAATATGTGGGGACCCTCGGAAAAGCGGCCGGTATCCCCATAGACACGCTTGACGACGTTTACGGCGCTTTGAAAACGCGAATGGATTTCTTCCACGAAAACGGCTGCCGCATATCCGACCACGGGCTTGACCGTATGTTCTGGCGCGAAAACGAGGAAACGGCGGGAAAGGCTTTCCTCAAAGCCATGAACGGCTCCGCGCTTTCTTCGGAGGAAACCGAATGTTACAAAACCGCGCTCTTGCTGTTCTGCGGGAAAGAGTATCACAAGCGCGGGTGGGCGATGCAACTGCACTTTAACGTCATGCGCGACGTGAATACCGCAATGTTCCGCTCGCTTGGGGCGAACACGGGTTTCGACTGCGTTTTCGCGCGTGACGGCGGCGTCGGATTAATACGTTTCCTTGACGCGCTTGCCGTTGAAAACCGGCTCCCGAAAACGGTTCTCTATTCCCTTGACCCGTCGGATAATATGCCCTTGGCTACCGCGGCGGGCTGTTTTCAAGGGGACGGGGTTAAATCGAAGGTTCAGCTCGGCGCGGCGTGGTGGTTCAACGATACGAAGGCGGGTATGGCGGAACAGCTTGCCGTTTTCGCGAACGCCGGCGTACTGGGAAATTTCATAGGTATGACGACCGATTCGAGGAGTTTTTTAAGCTATACGCGCCATGAGTATTTTCGCAGGATTTTATGCGATACTTTGGGTAATTGGGCCGAAAACGGCGAGTACCCCGCCGATATTGAGGCGCTCGGCGAACTGACGCGCGACGTTTGTTATAACAACGCCGCACGGTATTTTTTCGGGGAACACGGCAATTCCGCATGAAATGTTGAATTGCCGTATTAGACCTCCTCGGAAACCGTATCGCGGCGGCGCGCGGCGGAAACCCTTTTAAACAGGTTGACAATTTATACTATTCATGGTATCATCTTATAAAAAACAATGGGGGAACGGTTATGAAAAAGTATACCTGTCCTATCTGCGGTTACGCGCATTCGGGGAATAAGGCGCCCGTGTTCTGCCCGCACTGCAAATGCCGCGGCGAGAAATTTGACGTTTCCGAAGAAAAAGAAACCATAGAGGAGCTGTTGTTCGGATTTTCCGAAACCGCCGAAGAACCGGAGGAAGAAACGCCGCCGCCGGTCGCGCCCGGCGTTTTGGAGGACGATTCCGCCTTGTCTTCGCCGGAAGATTCCGAACCGCCGGAAACAAAGGAAACGCCCAAGCCGCCGTTAAGCATGCCGGAAACCGGCTTTTCGGCGGAGTGCGCCGAAGCGGGCTTCCTTCTCTCTATGTCGTTGGCGGCGGAAAACGCCGGATGTTACGATTTCGCCGAAGCGTTGAGACGGGCGGCTTTGGGCAAAGCGAAAAAAGCGGCGGAAAACGTGTCGGCTTTGTTGGGTTTATGACGCCGGCACAAATTGCGAGGAACGGGCGGGAATTATTGCGCCCGTGAGTTGCGGGCGGCAAACAGAATTACGGAGACGTAGCGAAGCGGTCATAACGCGGCGGTCTTGAAAACCGTTTGGGGGAAACCCCGCGGGGGTTCGAATCCCTCCGTCTCCGGTTTCAATCGGGGTTTGCGGGTTTTCATTTTAAAAGATTCTATCTCCCTCTTTCGATGCTTTCTTTCCTTTCCCTGCCTTCTTTCAGCAATTCGCGGAGTTTTTCGGCGTCGCCGCTTTTAACCGCGTCGCGGTATTCGGCGAGACCGGCGATAAGCCCGTCGATTTCCCCCGCCAAAAAATCGCGGTTTTCAACGAAAAGTTCGCTCCACATATCTTCGTTCAGCTTGGCGACGCGCGTCATATCCTTGTAGCTCCCCGCCGAAAAGCCTTTGTGCTCCGCGGCGGCGGGGCTTTTTATGTAAGCGCTTGAAACGACGTGCGCCAACTGCGATGTAAAAGCGATTATACGGTCGTGTTCTTCCGGCGTGGTGAAAACCACTTCCCCGAACCCCAGCCCCATAAAAAATTTTTTCGCCGCGTCAAGCGCGCCGATATCGATGCCGTCCGGCGGGGAAAGCAACATGGAGGCTTTATTGAACAGCGTGGGGCGCGAATGGCGGAACCCCCACGACTGCGTTCCCGCCATCGGGTGCCCGCCGATAAAGACAAACCCGTTTTTGGCGGCGACGGGCGCGATTTGGGCGCAGATTCCGCGTTTAACGCCGCAACAGTCAACGACGACCGCTCCTTTTTTGAAACGCGCCGCGTTTCCTTTTATATAATCCGCGGCGGCGGACGGATAAACGGAGACGATTATAAAATCGCACTCCGATACGCTTTTTGAATCCAAATTACCGTCTACCGCGCCGAACAGCTTCGCCTCAAGGAACGCGCTTTGGGATATATCGCCGGCGAAAACCTTATGGGGCGTGTTTTCCTTTATCGCTTTGGCGAGCGAACCGCCGATTAACCCCAGCCCGACTATGCCGACGTTCATTCAGTTCTCCTTTGCCGCTTCCCTTATTCTGTTTACGCCCCTTACCGTTACGGCGAATTCTTCCGGCGTGAGGGATTGCGCCCCGTCGCAGAGCGCTTTTTGCGGGTCGTTATGCACCTCTATCATAACGCCGTCCGCGCCCGCCGCCGCCGCCGTGTACGATAAAGTCTTGACAAAGCGCGAAATTCCGGCGGCGTGGGAAGGGTCCACAATTATCGGAAGGTGCGTGAGTTCCCGCAGTGCCGGCACGGCGGAAATGTCAAGGGTGTTGCGCGTGGCGGTTTCGAACGTGCGGATACCGCGCTCGCAGAGGATAACGCGCCCGTTGCCGCCCGCCATGATGTATTCCGCGCTCATAAGCAGTTCTTTCAGCGTGTTGGACAACCCCCTCTTCAAAAGGACAGGCTTTCGCGTTTTGCCGAGCGCTTTCAAAAGCTCCATATTCTGCATATTCCGCGCGCCCACCTGTATGACGTCCACGTCGTCGAAAAGGGGGAGGTGCGATAAGTCCATGATTTCGGTAACTATCGGAAGCCCCGTGAGTTCTTTCGCTTCAAGCAAAAGCTCTATGCCGTCCCCGCGAAGCCCCTGGAAGTCGTAAGGCGACGTGCGGGGTTTGAACGCCCCGCCGCGCAGCAAATTCGCGCCCGCCGCTTTAACTTCCCCGGCTATCGAGCAAATCTGCTCCTCGGATTCCACCGAGCAGGGCCCCGCGATAAAAGCGAAATTGCCGCCGCCGATTTTAACGTCCCCGATTTCAATTATCGAATCGTCGGGGTGGAATTTGCGGTTGGCGTTTTTATACGGTTCGGAAACGCGCGTAACGGTTTCGACGATGCTCAAACCTTTTATGAGGTCTATATCCACGTTGGAAACGTCGCCGATTAAACCCAACACGGTCCGAAACTGCCCTTCGCTCAAATGCGCGCTCAACCCCTGGCTTTTCACCCAGTTGACGAGGTTGTCAATCTGCGTTTTGTCAACGCCGTTTTTTAATACGATTATCATGTTGAAATTTACCCCGTAAAGCTGTTTTTCATTTTTTTTGGGAGCGCGTCCGCCCCTATAACAATTTACCACAGATTTATAAATCTGTCAACCATTTTGCGATTTCCGCCGCCGACGGCGGACAGCCCTTAACGTAATTCTCAAAGCCCGACGCGCAGTCCCCGCAGCCCAATTTCCCGCTTTTTCCCCTGAACCCCTGCCCCACGCAAATTTTCCCGCCGCGGTAACGCCCCGCCCTGTTCAACGCGCTGATTAAAGCCGAATAACACGCGGAACACGCCTTATCGCCGTCTATATGCGCCGAAAGCCGCCGCGCCAGCCCGCTCGGCTCGGGCGCGCTCGGCTTGTTATCCGCGTTCAACTCAATTACGGGCGTTTCGGAACCGTAAAGCCGCCCCACACCCAAATCGGAGGCTATCCCGATATAATCTATGTCCGCGGCGTCAAACCCGAGCAGCCCCGCGCAGTACGAATCCAATAAAACGGGGTCTTGCCCGCAGATAATCATATTCCGCGCGACGGGGTTGCCGCCCTCCTCGAACGTTAAATCGCCGCAAATTCCGTCAATCACGCAAAAAGACGTTTTAATCACGGCGTTCAGATAAGCTATGGGGCGGTGCAGACCCATGGCGTGGAAATTCCGTTTTTCACGGTCGGAAATACAGCCTTTCAGGTTTTTAAGGCAACAGGTCATCCGCGTTTGGCAGTGCGCTTTCAAAACGGGGACGTTTATCAGGAAATCCGTTTCCAAAGCTTTTTCGCAAATCTCGAAGGTATAATTCCCAGCCTTGACTTTGCGGATTTTGTCGTCCTTAAGGTCGTACAGCCGCGCACCGTATTTTTCACTCAGTTTGTCGAAGCCGCAAACCCTGTAAACGCGCTTGGTGTCGTCGCCAACCCACGCGCTTTCGATGATTTCAATGTCAAAAACGCCTTTTTCCCGCAGGAAAATTATAATCCCCTCTACGATTTCCGGGTGGGTGGTCGCCCCCTCGGAAGGCGGGCGGGCAAGCACCATATTCGGTTTTACGGAAACGCGCGCGCCGGGCTTCACAAGTCCGCCGAGAGGGGAGGCGGCAAGCGCTTCAAGGGTTCCCTTGACGACGTCGCCGCTGTGGTTTACGATTATACCGCCCATGCTGTTTTATCCGCCTTTCCCGCGTTTCGGAAATTTTGGTCTTGTTATCTTTTATACGCCGTTTTCTGTTTGAATATAACGCCCAGCGTATTCGGCCCGCAATGGTTGGAAATCGCGCAGCCGGCCCTTGTTTCGATTATCTCGCCGAAAGCGGCGCGCTTTTCGACGGCTTGCCTCACCCTTTCAACCGTCTCGCGGGAACACATCGGGTGCGTGATGAAAACCCTCTTAAGGTTGATGTTGTCCGTATCGGATAAACGGTCTTTCACATACTCGTCAAGACATTCCTCAAAGTTTCCCCTGTACTTTTTTCCGACGCGCATAAACCCGTCCGCCACTTCGATGCAAGGTTTAATCCCGAGAAGCCTCGAACCGATAAGCGACGCCAGCGAACAGCGCCCGCCCCTGTGCAGATAATCCAGCCTGTTAATCACGAAACTCGTGTTGATAAGAGAACGGTTTTCTTCTATATAACGGCAGATTTCCTCGCCGTCGCGGTTCGCCTCCGCCATAAGCGCGGCTTCGTACACCAAATAGCCGCTGCCCGCGGAAAGGTTTCTTGAATCCGCCACGCGGACGTTCGGGAAATCCTCCGCGGCGATTTTCGCGTTTTGAAAGCAGGCGGAAAACCCCAAACCTATACATATTTGAACGACTTCGCCGTATTTTTTCGAGTATTCCTCAAACGTCTTTTGATAGTCGAACACGTTTACGGCGGCGGTTTTGCAAACCCGTTTTTCCTCGTCCGCCATTCTGAACACGTCGGCGGGCCGAATATCCACTCCGTCGCGAAATTCGTCCTCTCCCGAAATTATGGAAAGCGGCGTAAGCGTTATGTTATGCTTTTTAAGGATTTTCGGCGATAAATCGCAGGTGCTGTCGGCGATAATTTTAACCATATACGTTACGTCCTCGTACCGTTTCCCGTTTAATCGCGTTAAATGAGAAACAGGGATTTTGCGCCTGTGGGCGCGGTGCGCCGTTTTTAAACGGTGAATCGTATTATCTTGAATTTGCCTATCGATTCCCGCAGTATCGCGGACTGCCTGCTCACCTCTCGGCTGTCGCGCGCGCTTTCGTCGGCCGTTTGGCTGTTTTTGCGGACGGATTCGTTTATTTTGTCTATGGAACCGTTGACGTCGGCGATTATCGAAGCCTGCCTGTCGGACAAATCGGCGATTTTATCGGCTAGGTCCGCGCTTTCCGTGATGCTTTCCACGATTTTTCTGAACGATAGGGCTGTTTCGACCGCTATTTTTGAACCCAGCCGCGCCTTTTCGACCGAATCGCTTATCAGTTCGCCGGTATCGCTTGCCGCGCTTTGGCTTTTCGCCGCGAGAGAACGAATTTCCGACGCGACGACCGCGAAGCCTTTTCCGTGTTGACCGGCTCTCGCGGCTTCCACCCCCGCGTTGAGCGCCAGTATGTTGGTTCTGAACGCTATGTCGTCGATAATCTTGATAACCTTGCTTATCGCGTCGCCGGATTTGTTAATCCGGTTAACCGCGCTTGTCATTTCCGCCATCTGCTCTTCGCCCTTTTCGGCGAGCGTTTTGATTGAACGGGATAAAGCGGCGGACCGCGCCGCCATTTCGGCGTTTTGGGAGGTTTGCCCCGCCACGTCGGCTACGGTAACGCTCAACGCGCGAACCGAATCCGCCTGTTCGGCGGCGCCGCCGGCGAGGGCGCGCGCCTCGGCGTCCATTCTGAAAGAGCCTTCCGCGACGCTTTCCGAAGCAAAACGTATATCCGAAAACATACCGTTCAAACTGCCGACCATTGAAATCATCGCCTTGCCCACCGTGTCGTCTTTTGAACGGACGGTTATATCGACCGTCAAATCGCCGCCCGCGACCGCGTTAAGGGATTTTATTTTTTCGCGGAACATCGCCAGCATATCGCCGACGGAACGGGAAATCTCCCCGATTTCGTCTTTTCGGGCGTTAAGGACTTTGCTTTGCCTGTACGCGTAATCGTCCAAAAAAATATTGCCCGTTTCGGCTATGCCGGAAATGGCGTCCGCCAGAAACTTCAACGGTTTTGAGATATTCCCCGAAAGGATTAACCCGAAAATTATCAAAATTATCGGAAGAGAAACGGCGAAAGCGCATAATTCGGCAAAAAGGGCGTTCAGCGCGAAAACGGATTTTTCGGCGTCCGCGTTTTTGGCTGAAGAAACAAGCGACAGCGCGGTGATGGCGCCCCCGGCGCACATAACCGCCGCCGTTGCGAACAACAGCATTATTTTTGTTTTGATTCTCATTTTGTTCATAAGAAAACGCTCCTTTTCAAAGACAGTATAGCATAAAGTTAAAGGAAACACAAGCGTTTTTTTCGGGGCGGCTTCTTTCGCGCCGCGCAAAAGGGTTGACAAAAACGCTTCGGTATGGTATATATTTATATGTGTGTTATCTAAACAAAAGACCCGTTTGAAGCAAGGATTTTTATTATGAACGACATTGATTTTACGTTGCTTGCCCCCCGCCTTGAAAAACACAAAGGGGAAGCGGGCTCGCTCATCGCGGTTTTGCAGGAAGCGCAGGAGTTGTACGGCTGGCTTTCGCCCGAACTGCTGGCTCACGTCGCCGAAGAAACGGGAATCCCCCCGGCGAAGGTTATGGGGGTCGCCACGTTTTACGCGCAGTTCCGCCTTAAGCCCGTCGGAAAAAATTTAATCCTGTTGTGCCAAGGGACGGCGTGCCACGTCAACGGTTCCGCCGAAATCGAAAAGGCGGTGCGCGATTATCTGGGGGTGGAAGAGGGGGAAATCACGCCCGACGGCTTGTTTACCTACAACAGCGTCGCCTGTTTGGGTTGTTGCAGCCTTTCCCCCGTTATGATGATAAACTCAAAGGCTTACGGCAATTTGACGGGAGCCAAAACGGTCGAGGTTCTCGAAAAAATAAAATCGGGGGTTGACGCGAAATGAGAATAACCGTCGGGAAAGGCAGTTGCGGAATTGCCGCCGGCGCGGACGCCGTGTTTGATACGCTCAAGGGAAAAGCCCCTTGCCCCGTCGCGGTTACGGGCTGTATCGGAACCTGCCACCTTGAGCCGATTGTGAGCGTGGACGACGGGGAAACGCTTCAAACCTACGTTAAGGTCGATGAAAAAGGCGCCGGCGAAATTGTAAAAATGCTTAACGGGGAAGAGAACCGCGCCGCCGATTACAGGCGCGATTTGGATTGCGGCTCGAACCGGATAGCGCTCCGCAACTGCGGGATAATCAATCCCGAAAGCATAGACGAGTACATCGCCAAAGACGGGTATGAAGCCGTGAAAAAGTGCTTTTCCATGTCGCCGGAGCAGGTTATAGAAGAGATAAAAATTTCGGGGTTGCGCGGGCGCGGGGGCGCGGGCTTCCCGACTTGGTTCAAATGGCGGGCGGCGCGGGATTCCGCGGGCGATAAAAAATACGTTATATGCAACGCCGACGAAGGCGACCCGGGCGCGTTCATGGACAGGGCGATAATCGAGGGCGACCCCCACGCGGTAATCGAGGGGATGATTGCCGCCGCTTTCGCAATCGGAGCGGACGAGGGGATAGTCTATGTCCGCGCGGAATATCCCTTGGCGATTGTCCGACTGGGAAAAGCGCTGGAACAGGCGCGGAAAAAAGGCTTTTTGGGGGAAAACCCGTTCGGGAGCGATTTTAGTTTCGACATCAGCGTAAAAGCGGGGGCGGGCGCGTTCGTCTGCGGAGAGGAAACGGCTTTAATCGCCTCCCTCGAGGGGGAACGCGGGATGCCGAGGCTGAAACCGCCGTTCCCCGCGCAAAAAGGCTACCGGAAAAAGCCCAGCAACATCAACAACGTCGAAACCTACGCCAACGTCCCGTGGATTATACGAAACGGGGGAAAGGCGTTCGCGTCCATAGGAACCGAGGATTCAAAAGGCTCCAAAGTATTCGCGCTTACCGGGAAAATCGCGAACGGCGGACTGGCGGAAGTCCCTATGGGGTGTACCGTGCGCGACGTGGTGTATAAGTTCGGGGGCGGCGTCAGGGGCGGAAAAGAGTTAAAAGCCGTTCAGCTTGGCGGTCCGTCGGGCGGGTGCATACCGAAGGGATTGACGGACGTCGAAATCGATTATAAAAGCCTTGCCGCCACCGGGGCGATTATGGGTTCCGGCGGCATGGTCGTCATGGATGAAGACACCTGTATGGTGGATATGGCGCGGTTTTTCCTTGACTTTACCTGCAAAGAAAGCTGCGGGAAATGCACCCATTGCCGTATAGGGAACAAGCGTATGCTCGAAATTCTTGAACGGATTTGCGGCGGCGGCGGAAAAAACGGGGACATTGAGCTTTTAACCGAATTGGGCGAGGAAATAAAAGCGGGTTCCTTGTGCGCTTTGGGGCAGACCGCCCCGAACCCCGTCCTCACGACGATACGGTATTTCAGAAACGAATACGAAGAGCATATTAACGAAAAAAGGTGCGCCGCCCGTCAATGCAAGCCGTTGCTGGCGTATTCCGTCGATAAGGAAAAGTGTATGGGTTGCGCGGTTTGCGCGAGGAAATGCCCCGGCGGCGCGATTGCCGGAACGGTTAGGTCGGCTCACTCCATCGACGCGGAAAAGTGCGTTAAATGCGGGAACTGCGCGGACGTCTGCAAATTCGGCGCGATAAACGTTAAATAAAACGGGGAAGACGGTATGGAAAAAATAAAACTGACCGTAAACGGCAAGGAAATCACCGCAGACGGCGGCAAATCAATCCTTGAAATCGCGCGGGGCGCCGATATCGAAATCCCCGCGCTCTGCCACGACGGGCGAACGGAGGTTTACGGCTCGTGCGGGCTTTGCGCGGTTGAAATTGAGGGTGTTTCGCGCCTGTTTCGCGCTTGCTCGACTTACGCGGCGGACGGCATGGTCATAAAGACCGATACCGAGCGCGTTCGCAAAAACCGCAAGGTCGCGCTGGAACTGCTTTTATCCGACCATACGGGTGACTGCAAGCCGCCCTGTTCCCTCGCCTGCCCCGCCGGAACGGACTGTCAGGGCTACGCGAGGCTGATAGCCGACGGCGATTATCGAGGGGCGTGGGATTTAATCCGCGAAAAAATACCGTTCCCCGCGTCAATCGGGCGGGTTTGCCCCCGCCCCTGCGAAGAAGCCTGCCGCCGCCAATTAGCGGAAGAGCCGATGGCGATTGCCGATTTAAAAAAATTCGCCGGCGATTATTTCGGCGCGGCTTCGCCCCCGCCGAAAAAGGCTTCGCCCCCTACCGGGAAAAAAGCCGCCGTAATCGGCGGAGGTCCGGGCGGGCTTTCCGCGGCGTATTATCTGCGCTTGAAAGGGCACGACGTAACGGTTTTCGACATGATGCCCGAAGCGGGGGGGATGTTGCGTTACGGAATACCCGAGTACAGGTTGCCCAAGGATATTTTGCGGCGGGAAACGGATTTGATTGTTCAAGCGGGCGTAAATATCAAGACCGGGGTTAAAGTGGGCAGGGACGTTACCCTCGGCGAATTGCGCGGGCAATACGACGCGGTAATCGTCGCGGTCGGCGCGTGGAACTCAACTGGGTTAAGGTGTCCCGGCGAGGGGCTTGGCGGCGTAATCGGCGGCATCGACTTCCTTCGGGGCGTCGCGGAAAACAGACCCGTTTCAATCGGCGCGAAAATCGCGGTTATCGGCGGCGGAAACACCGCGATGGACGCCTGCAGAACCGCCAAGCGCTTAGGCGCGAAGGAAGTCTGCGTGGTTTATCGCCGCACCCGCGGGGAAATGCCCGCCGAAGAGCTTGAAATCGCCGAAGCCGAGGAAGAGGGGATAAATTTCCGATATTTGGCCGCCCCGGTCGAAGTTATCGGAGAAAACGGCAAGGCAAAGGCAATCCGTCTGCAGATTATGGAACTCGGCGAGCCCGATAAAAGCGGTCGCCGCGCCCCCGTCCCCATACCGGGAAAAGAGGAAATTCTGCCGATTGATACGGTTATAAGCGCAATCGGGCAAAAACCGGATTTAAGCGGCTTCGAGGAAATAGAAAAAACGGGGCGGGGGACGGTTTTCGCCGACGAACGGACGTTCGCCACCAATCTGACGGGCGTGTTCGCGGTGGGGGACGCCACCAACAAAGGGGCGGATATCGCCGTTTCCGCAATCGGCGAGGGCGGGAAATGCGCCGAAATCGCGGACGCTTTCCTGTCGGGCGGCGATGTCTTTTTAAAAACCCCGTATTTGGTTAAATCCGAGAAAACCGCCGCCGATTTCGCCGACGTCGCGAAACGTCCGAGGGTTAAGCCGAAATATCGCCCCGCCGCTCAAAGGGCGCGGGATTTTAAGGAAATAAACGAGACCGTTTCCGAGGAGGAAGCGAGGAAAGAAGCGGCGCGCTGCCTTGAATGCGGATGCGGCGATTATTATGGCTGCAAGCTGATAAAATACGCCGGCGAATACGAGGTTCGACCCGAAAGGTTCGGCGGAACCGCCCGCCGCCATAAAGTCCCGGAGGACGACCACCCCGAAATTATCCGCAATCCTGAAAAGTGTATACTGTGCGGGCTGTGCGTTCGGATTTGCGACGAGGTCGAGGGGATAAGCGCGCTGGGATTCTGCGGAAGGGGGTTCGACACGGTGGTGAAGCCCGCTTTCGACAAGCGGCTGCGCGATACGGAATGTAATTCCTGCGGGAAATGCGCCGAGGCGTGCCCGACGGGGGCGATTATGGCGAAATCGGCGCTTTTTAATGGGCAATCTGCACAACACGATTTGTAACATTCTACAAAAATTATTATATTTAAAAAAAATTACTATAACATATTGACAAACGTTTTGATGTGTGGTATTATAAGGTTGATAAAAGCGATTGGCGTTTATTTTCTTCTTTTTGCGGTTGTCTCCTTTCTTTGTTCTACACATCTTATTTTTCTTCAGCCCCTCTTTTTCGGAAAGCGGGGCTTTTTCTTGACAAAACGGGGGAACTCTGTTAAAATTCTTTTATGGCGGAGGTAACACTATGTATGACAGAAGCGAAGCTCCCGCGTGCGTTAGGGAATTTCTCGATTATACCGCGACGATAAAGGGGCGCTCGGAGAACACTGTCGTCAGTTATTTTCACGATTTGAAATATTTTTTAAGGTTTTTGAAAATCAAGCACGGCTTAACCCCGAAAAGCCCTTTCGAGGATATCGGGGTCGGGGATTTTCCGGACGGTATCATAAAAAACGTCGAGCTTGTCGATATTCTTGAGTTTCTGCATTTTTTATCGAGCGAACGGCGCAATTCCCCGAAAGCGCGGGCGCGCCGCGCCGTGGCGTTACGGCAGTTCTTCAAGTACCTTACCAACAATAAACAGTGGTTCGAGGTCAGCCCCGCGCAAAACCTTGAAATGCCGGGCGTAAAACCGCCGCTCCCAAAGCATTTGACGCTGGAGCAGGCGACCGAGCTGCTTTCCGTCTGCGGGGACGGCGGCGGTTGGATGGGAGCGAGGGATTACTGTATTATGACGTTTTTCCTCAACTGCGGAATGAGGCTGAACGAACTGGTGGGGCTGGATTTGCACGATTATAAAAAGGAGAGGGAGCCAAGCGCCGAAGAGCGCACGGACTATATAAAGGTGTTGGGCAAAGGGAGCAAAGAGCGCATTATTTATCTTAACCCCGCCTGCATCGGGGCTTATGAGGCTTATTTGACCGAACGCCAAAAACTCTGCGTTGAAAACGAGCGCGTCCGCTTTGAGAAGGCGATGTTTTTAAGCGGTCGATTCAAGCGCATATCGGCGCGCCGGGTCGAGCAGATTATCACGGAAAAGCTGAGGCTGTGCGGGCTGGACGGGCTGGGGTTCTCGGTGCATAAGCTAAGGCATACCGCCGCCACGCTTATGTACAAGAACGGCGTGGACGTCCGCGTTTTAAAAGACGTCCTCGGCCATGAAAACCTCGGCACGACGCAGATTTATACCCATGTGGTAAACGAGCAGATGAAGCGGGCGATTAACAATAACCCGCTTGCCGAGGTAAAAATCAAAAAAGAAGACGAATAACACATCAAAATTCCTCTTTTTCAGGGGAATTTTTATACATATAGCATAAAAATCGTTCTCAATCGCGTATTTTTTTTGCCATGTTTACAGTAAAAAAAATACGTCTTGCATTATTCCCCGTTTTTTGATATAATTGCCTTGGGTAAATTTTTTGTAAAATTCGGACAAATCACAGGTAAGCATCATGCCGAAACCTCCGGGAAAGTCTAAGCTGACGACCAGGGCGATAAATCTTTATTACGGTAATTATCACGCTTTGGGGGATATTACGGTGGAAATACCGGAGTGTGCCGTTACGGCGGTTATCGGGCCGTCGGGGTGCGGCAAATCCTCTTTTTTACGTCTTTTTAACCGCATGAACGATTTAATCCCGACCGCCAGGGTGGAAGGCGAGGCTTTTATAGACGGCGCCCCCGTTTACGGGAAAGATTCGGACGCCGTGTCGCTGAGGAAAAGGGTCGGCATGGTTTTTCAAAAGCCGAACGTTTTCCCGATGAGCATTTATGAGAACATCGTTATCGGACCCAGGCACCACGGCGTGAAAAACCGCGGCGAATTGGACGCCGTCGTCGAGAGGTGCCTTGCCCAAGTCGCGTTGTGGGACGAGTTGAAGGACGTCGGCATCAGGAACAAATCCGGATTGGAGCTTTCTTCGGGGCAGCGGCAGCGCTTATGTATCGCCCGCGCGCTCGCGGTTGACCCGGAGGTTATACTGATGGACGAATCCTGCAGCGCCCTCGACCCCGAGTCAACCATGAAAATCGAGGAGCTGATGGCGGATTTGGCTTGCCGGTATACCATTATAATTGTTACTCACAATATGGAGCAGGCGTTGAGGGTGTCCGATATGTCGGCGTTTTTTATGATTGACGGGGACAAAGTGGGGAGATTGGTTGAATACGCCCCCACCATCGATATGTTTTACGCCCCTAAAGACAAGCGAACGGAAGATTACATCACGGGGCGGTTCGGATAGGGAGGTTTGATGAAGGTGAAATTCCCCAAACGCGCCGCTTTCGTCATGCTGTCGGCGGTTATCCCCGCGTTTATGTCCTCATGCGGCGGCAAAACGGGTATAAGCGTCGTCGTCGCGGGTTCGACGTCGGTTCAGCCTTACGTTGAAATGTTGGCGGAGGAATACGAACTCCTCTGTCCGGGAATAGTCGTCGATATTCAGGGCGGCGGCTCGTCGGCGGGGGTTACGGCTGTCGAAAGCCGCACCGCCGACGTCGGTATGTCTTCCCGCGAGCTCAACGAAAAGGAGCGGGAATTGTGGTCGACGGTGATAGCGAAGGACGGTCTGGCGCTCATAGCGCATCCGGATAACCCCGTCGATAACCTCGCCATCGGGCAAATCCGCGATATTTACTCCGGAAAAATCACGAACTGGAGGGAGTTGAACGGCGCGGACGCGAAGATACATATTATTTCACGGGAAGAGGGTTCCGGAACGAGGAGCGCTTTTGAAGATATGGTGATGGCGGGCGAGCCCGTAACCCCGAAAGCCATCGTGCAAAATTCCAACGGCGCGGTTAGGCTGTTGGTTTCAAACGACCCGAACGCCGTCGGGTTCATTTCCCTCGGTTTAATCGGGAACCAAGCGGGATTAAAACCGGTAAAGGCGCTGAAGTTAGACGGCGTTTCACCCACGCGGGAGAACGTGATAAACGGCGGTTACAGCCTGTACAGACCGTTTTTGCTCGTCGCGGAAAGCGAACCCGAAGGGGCGGCAAAACTTTTCGTGGACTTCATTCTTTCGGAGGAAGGGCAGCGGCTGCTGGTTGAAGAAGGGCTTGTGTCTGTTCGGGAAGGAACGGGTGAATGAGGAAGTTTAAAGAAAAATTATCCGAGCGGATATTTTTCGCGCTGGCTCTCTCCTCCATATCCGTGCTGGCGCTCATCACGCTGTTTATCTTCATAAAGGGCGTCCCCTTAATCGCGGAGGTAGGCGCGTTTAAGTTTATTTTCGGGATGAGTTGGGCCCCCGGGAGGGGCGAGTTCGGGATTTTTCCTATGATAATAGGCTCGGTGTCGGTTACGCTCGGAGCGGCGGTCTTGGGAATCCCCGTCGGAATTTGCTGCAGTATCTTTATGGCCGAATTCGCCCCCGTCTGGATGAGGAACATATTCAGACCCGCCATACAGTTACTGGCGGGCATCCCTTCGGTGGTTTACGGTTTTTGGGGGTTGCTGTTCGTCGTCCCCGCGATACGGAATTACTTGGGCGGGCCGGGGCTCAGCATATTGGCGGGCTCCGTAATTCTCGCGATTATGATTTTGCCGACGATTATAAGTATTTCAGAGGTGTCGCTGCTCGCTTTGCCGCGTCATTATAAAGAGGGGGCGCTGGCGTTGGGCATGACCCATTGGCAGACAATCCGCTCCGTTCAGCTCCCGGCGGCGAAGTCGGGCATAGTAGCGGCGGTTATCTTGGGCATAGGGCGCGCTATCGGCGAAACGATGGCGGTTATCATGGTACTGGGAAATTCCGTGGCCGTTCCGCAGTCGGTGCTCGACCCGGTAAGGACGCTGACCACCAACATCGGCATAGAAATGGGATACGCGTCCGGCGGGCATCAGCAAGCCCTTTTCGCCACGGGGATAGTGCTGTTTGTCATTATCATGGCTTTAAACGTATCCGCGCAGTATATCACCCGGAGGAAAATTAAGTGAAACCGACAAAGCCGCCCCCGCGCCGGTTTAATTTTCGCGGTTTTAAACCCCGCGAGATAAAACCCCAAACCGTCGAGAAAATCGTCAAAGGCTTCGTCTGGTCGGTGGCGCTTATGGTAATCGCCGTCCTCATATCCATCGTCGTGTTTATACTTTATAAGGGGCTGCCTGTCATAAATTGGGGCTTTTTGACGGAAATCCCGCGTAAGATGGGGCGCGAGGGCGGTATTTCATCCGCGATTGCGGGAACCTTGCTTGTAACCGCCGTAGCCGTTTTTATCGCGATGCCATTCGGTATAGGAACGGCTTTTTATTTGGCGGAATATACCCGCGGCAACACCGTAACCCGCGTTATCCGGTTCAGCGCGGAATCGCTCGCCGGAATACCGTCTATCGTGTACGGGCTGTTCGGTTTTATATTTTTCGTTATGTACCTGAATTTGGGGTGGTCTGTCCTTTCGGGCGGGTTAACCCTCGCCATTATGATTTTGCCCACCATAATCCGCACGTCGGAAGAGGCTATACGTTCCGTTCCGAACACCTACCGCGAGGTCGGCTTTTCGTTGGGGGGAACCAAGTGGCAGACGATACGCGGGGCGGTCGCTCCGTCGGCGGTGCGCGGCATAGCCAACGGCGTCATTTTAAGCGTGGGCAGAAGCGTCGCCGAAACGGCGGCGGTGGTTTTAACCGCCGGTTCGGCTTTACGTATGCCCGCGTCCCTCTCTTCTCCCGCCCGAACCATGGCGGTGCATTTTTACATACTCGCGACGGAGGGAATCTCGATGGAGAACGCCTACGGAACGGCGGCGATTTTGATTATACTGATTTTCTTCATAAATATCGTCGCCAACACGCTTATTAACAGATTTGTGGCGAAAGGGCGGTAAAATGACGACTTCTTCCGATAAGATAGCCATAAAAGACTTTAATTTTTATTTTAACGAAAAACAGGTGATACACAACCTTAACCTCGGCATACCGCCGAATAAGATATTCGCGGTTATCGGACCGGCGAACAGCGGGATTACGACGCTGTTGCGTTCGCTGAACCGCCTGTGCGACCTTTCGCATGAGGCGAGGCAGGAAGGCGAGATACTGTTGGACGGTCGGAATATCCGCGCGCCGGACGTAAGCGTGACGGAACTGCGCCGCAGGGTGGGTATTGTTTTCGACGTGCCTACCCCGCTCCCCATGTCAATATTTGACAATGTGGCATACGGTCCCCGCTTAAACCGGAAAACCCGCGGGAAAAACAAAAGCGCGCTTTCCGGGATTGCGGAAGAGGCTTTGCGGCAGGCGGCGCTCTGGGACGAGGTTAAGGACAGGCTGAACGCCCCCGCCATGAGTCTGTCCGGCGGGCAGCAGCAGCGGTTGTGTTTGGCGCGCGTATTGGCTTTAAAGCCGGAGGTTATACTGCTTGACAGGCCGTGTTCCGGGCTTGACCCCATATCCACGGCCAAAATCGAGGATTCGCTTATCGAACTGAAAAATCGGTTCACCATCGTCATTTCCCCGCATAACATACAGCAGGCGGGGCGCGTTTCCGACAGGATAGCGTTTATGCTTATGGGGCGCTTAATAGAGGAGGGCGCGAACGCCGACGTCTTTTCAAACCCGAAAGACCAAAGAACGAGCGATTATATCACGGGGAGATTTGGTTAAAAAGATAATTTTTAAATATTTTTTAACATATTTTATACAAAATTGTCATTGTTTGTTATTATTTGCGAAAAAATCCGTTGACTTTTAACGGAATGTGTGCTATAATGCCGATAATTGAAAGCGTCGGTATAATTATTTGATGAACGGAGATTCCGGAAATGGCAAAAAAAAGCAAAACCAAAGGGGCGGGCGCGCAAGATAAAGCCGCGGTTTCAACCTCTTCTTTCGGTGAAAAGCTGAAAAATTATTCCGTGCGAAAAAAGGTCAAATTCCTTGTCATAAGCGTGTGCGCTTTATCGGCGCTTATCGTTTGCCTGTCGGCGTTCGTCATATCGGCGGTGATGACGTCGAACTCGCTGAACGCGGCGAAAGCCCTCGGCAACAGGGCTGTCGCCGAATCGCAAAATTCGCTGAGCGAGCAGTCTAAGGTTCTGCTGGATGAAATCGCCGTCGAACAGGCGCGGATTTGCGCGGAACTTTTCGGCGATACGGAAGATTATATGGACAACCTCCCCGACGTCTTGGCTTTTATAAGCGCGAAAAGCGTCGGGTTCACGTTCATTCTGGAGATTGACTCGGGCGAATACATAGCCCACCCCGACGGCAATTTCGACGCGAAGAGCGTGGAGGATTTTATCGGCGCCTATAAAGAAAAGAAAATCAAGCGTATCACCAACCCCGTAACGGGGAAAAGCGAGGAGGTTTACGTCGCTTTTTCCGAGATAAAGCTCGCCGGCGCGGAGTACGCGTTGGGCGTCGCCATGACAAAATCCGAAATGATTTCGGAATACGGCGAGCTTGCCGAGAAAATAAAGGCGGGCATGATTGAGACCGATAAAGAGATAAAAGACATTTCAAACATGTTGACGGTCATCCTCCTCGGGGTGTCGGCGGGGTTGTCGGTCGCGGTAATAGTCCTGCTCGTCAAGAATTTGAACAAAATGGTGTCAATTCCGCTTTCCGGTTTGGTTTTCGACATTAAAAACAAGACCGAGGGAATAGACGAAATAAAAATCAGCAAGGAAACAAATAACGAGTTGCTCATACTTGAAAGCGCCCTATTCCAGCTGATTGACAGCCTGAAGGAAAATATGGAGGACGTTCTCCAGCTTAGCGGTCTTACCGAAAAGTTTGAAAACAGCGCGAATTTCGATATGCTTACGGGCGTTTTCAACCGCAGGCGGTTTTATGAGCTTGTTCAGCAACACGCCGTCATCGCCGCGAGGAAAAACGCCCCCACTTTCGTCATTATGCTTGATTTGGACCATTTTAAAAGGGTTAACGACACTTATGGGCACGCCGCGGGCGACGAGGTGCTTAAGACGATTGCGGGGAGGATAAAAGACACCGTGCGCCCCTCCGACCTTTTCGGAAGGTACGGCGGCGAAGAGTTTATCATGTTCATTTCCGTTTCCGACACGAGCAACGCGAACACTTTCGCGGAACGTATCCGCCTTAATATTGAATCGGCCCCCGTCGTTTTTGAAGATATATCCATCCCGGTAACGGCGAGTATGGGGTTGGCGCAGGTCGCTCCCGACACGGATTTTGACACGGCGCAAAAGAACGCCGACGCCGCGCTTTACAAAGCGAAAGAAAACGGCAGAAACCGCGTTGAGATTTATTCGGAGGAAAATTTTAAGCAGGCGGACGAAGAACAAAGCGAGGGCGAGGCTTAGTTCCTTTCACGCGTTAAACCTAAAAAACACGACGTCCCCGTCTTTCATAACGTACTCTTTGCCCTCCAGCCGGACGAGCCCTTTTTCTTTCGCCGCCGCCATATTGCCGCAAGCCGCCAGTTCGTCGAACGAAACAACCTCCGCCCTTATGAAGCCCCTTTCAAAATCGGTGTGGATTTTCCCCGCCGCTTTGGGGGCTTTTGTGCCGCGTTCGATTGTCCATGCTCTCACCTCTTGCGGTCCCGCCGTAAGAAAAGAGATTAACCCCAGCAAACCGTAACCTTCGCGGATAACTCGGCTTAACCCCGATTCCGCCAGTCCCAGTTCCGCTAAAAAATCCTCTCTGTCGGCTTCGTCCATTTCGGCGATTTCCGCCTCCGTTTGGGCGCATATCGGCAGCAACCCGCTCTTTTCCGCCGCGGCGATTTCAGCTAAAACCGCGTAATTGTGGTTTTGTTTCGCGTCCGCCGTGAAATCCTTTTCAGAAAGGTTGCCCGCGTATATTACGGGTTTATTCGATAAAAGCGGCGTCGTTTTTATCATCGCGGCTTCGTCCGGGGCGAACGGGTAGCTCCGCGCCGAATGACCGTCCTCTAAATGCCCGATAAGCGATTCAATCAAATCGGTTTCTTTTTTTAACGATTTATCGCCTTTCAGCATCTTTTTCGCCTTATCCAAACGCCGCGACAATATTTCCAAATCCGTGAAAATCAATTCTAAATTAACGGTTTCGACGTCCCGCTTCGCGTTGACGGAACCGTCGACGTGGACGATGTTCCCGTCCTCGAAACAGCGTACGACGTGGATAATCGCGTCGGCCTCGCGAATATCCGCGAGAAACTTGTTCCCTAATCCCTCGCCTTTGGACGCGCCTTTGACAAGCCCCGCTATATCCATAAATTCCAGCGTCGCGGGGGTGAGTTTTTCGGGTTTGTACATTTCGCGCAATTTGTTCAGCCGCTCGTCGGGAACGGATACGACGCCGACGTTCGGCTCGATTGTGCAAAAGGGGTAATTCGCCGATTCCGCGCCCGCCGACGTCAAGGCGTTGAACAGGGTGCTTTTCCCGACGTTGGGGAGTCCGACCATGCCTAATTTCATTTTACGTTTCCTCGTATAATATAGTATATAACCGTTTTATTTTAAAAAGGGTTCCGCCGCGATAATTTTTTTCCCGTATTTATCGGATACGCGCCTTTCAAATTCGGTTAAGTCAAAGTCGGGCGGGGGCGGGATTAAGTCCTCGCCCGAAACGTTTATCCCGCATATTCTTTCAACCTTGAGCGTAACGATTTTATCATGCGTTTTTGAGTAACCGAGAATATGGTACCTGTCTTTAATCAGCAAAAATTTATACGGGCTGAAGCGGTAGCCGCCGATACTGTTATCCGATTCCCTGTATTTGAAAGCGACTTGCCTGTTGTTTCGCATTGCCGTTTGAATAGTTTCCGCCGCGGCGCAAACGCCGCCGTTTCGCTTTTTTGAATATAACGCGGCGCAGACTAACGCCGTCAACGGCATTGTCAGAAGGATGCCGAGGCTGCCGATTAAAGCCTGCATAAACTCGACGACGACCAATTCCCTGTTTAACAGCTCCGTGAAAGAACCCGCGTAAACAATCAAAAGCAAAACCACGGACAACGAACTGCCGATATACGCGAGCACAAGCGTGTTTGTGGTCGCGCCCATTATGTCTTTTCCTATATTGACGCCGGACTTGAATATGTCGGCGAACTTCAACCCCGGCGCCTGTTCCTTTATCTCCCAAAGCGCGGAAGCCATGGATACCGCGACGTCTATAACGGCCCCTACCGCCCCTATGACAATTCCGGCGAATATAACCGCTTTTAAGTCAATCGGCGTCTTCGTGGGCAGGTACAGCAAAGAAAGCGATTCGCCGTCCAACATCCCCGTCAGCCCCGTTACGCTTCTCATAAAAAGCGTCAGGAGGCCGGCGGCGACAATACCGCCGAAACAACCCGCGACCGCGGCGAGCGATTTTATGTTTACGCCGTAAATAATAAAAAGCGTAACGACTATCGAATATACGCACACAATAATCGACGATACATAGATGTTTTTCCCCGATAAGATTGAAGGTATGAACACGGCGAAAATCGCGGCGCAGGTAAAACCGAGCGAAAGTATGGCGTTCAATCCCTTAATCCTGCCGAAGAACAGCAGCAATACGATAAACGCCGCCCCCAAAATTATAATCTTGTCTATCTTGACGTACCCGCCGTAATGCCATTCTTCGCCCGCGTACAGCAAGATAACCTTATCCCCCGTATCCACCCTTTTATCGAAACTTGATATGTGGTTGCCGAAAATCTGCGTGGCGGTTAATGTTTCGCCTTTTTGAGCGCCTTTCGTAACCGTCGCCTCGAACGTTACCACCGTATCGCCCAATTCGGTGTAAGACGTTCCCAGCACCCTGCCCACTTTGGTTTCGACGGTTAAGTGATAATATTCGTCGTAATTGATAACCATGCCATCAACGGCGATTTTATTGCCGGCGTAAAGGAACAACAAAGCGAACAGTATAATCGCGAAATAAATAATTATATTTAAAACGCGCTTGCTTACTTTCATAGCCTTATCCTTGCCTTTTTTGTTTTCATACCGTTTCTTGTTTAATCGCGTTACGTATCATGAATGATTCCGGCGGTCCCAAGTACGACTTTAACGGCAATTCGCCCTTTTTGTAAATCAATACCCTTTCAAGCACCAAGCCCGCTTCCAACGCCCCTATTGTCAGTTCCCGAACGCCCGCCCCAAACCTGAATTCAGCGCGGCTCTTCCGAATGTTGTCCAAGACGCCTTGACACCATTCGGCGCAGGAGGGACTCCCCGCCCTGAAATCGCTCGGAATCGCGGTTATCACCCGCCGCCTGTTCTCGGAATTCTCGCAATCGTCGGCGGTAAGCGTAAACCGCAACGCGCGGTTGTTTTGCGCCGAGTTGGTCGGAACCGTCCACACCTCAACCGTGTAATCCCCGCTTTCCTCTATAAGAAACCTGTAGGTAAGCTCGGGGGCGTCGTCGGTTTCCGAAAAGTCGGCTGTCGTCGGAAATACCTTCATTCCGTAATTGTTCAACTCGACAAAGCCCGCGCCGTTCGCGTCTTTTTTGCCGCAGTACCCGTAGTATTCCATCGCCGTTACGCCGTTGTTTTGCAGAAACGTCGCCGGCGGCAGCTTCGTTAGGTCGGTTCTTTTTGCCTTGACCTCTACAGCCACCACCGTTTCCCCATCTTTGATAAGCAATCGCGCCGTTTGGGGTTCCGTCGGCAGGTTTTCCCGAACGCAGGTCAAAATTACCTCCTCTTGAAACTCAACCGCGCCTTTTGCCGCGCTTATTTCAAGCCAGCCGTAGTCGCCGTCCGCCTCAATTGTATAATCAAAACCGCCTGTTCCGTCGTTGGCGATTTCAAGCACAACTTCGTGATTGCCCTCGTAAAGAAAGTCGTGTACCTCGATTTTCATAGGCGCGCCGTAAGCCTTGCGGTAGATTTCCTCCCCGTCGGCGCGAGAAACCACCATTCGCGGCTTGTGGAACGGTTCGGTGAAAATCCTCAGCGGATACCTGCACCCGTCCTCGTTCCAGTCGGTAAAGCCTATGTGCTGTTCGAGTTCCATCCCCCGCCACTTGCCCCCGTTGAACCCCGCAAATTCCTCAGCTAAAACACGGTCTTTTTCTATGCACCTCGTCACAAGTTCGGCGTATTTGTCGGCGATTTTCTTGCCCTGCTTTGCGTAATGCGCGTTCTTGCCCGCGTACAGGTTCATCCTAAGCAGGTTGACGCTCGCTTTCGCGGGATAGTACACCAAACTGTAATAGGCGTCTTTCTCGTTCCCCGAAAGCGCGGCGTAGACCGCCTCGTTGTTCCCCTCAACCATCTCGGCGCATATAAGCATTGTGTCCGCGTCGTTGTAGTGGCAAGGATGGTAGGTTTCGGCGTTTAACGCTTCGGGGCGGCGTGATGAGTTAATCCCCATGTAGCCTTGCAGAACCGCCGACATCTTCGCGCGGATTTCCGAGGAAACAGACGGGAATGTCTTTTTAAAGAAAAGCTCGCTCCAAACCCCAATGCTTCCCGTGTTGAGCGGGGTTTTTGTCCCCCATTCCTCAAAGTTGTACGCCAATTCCATGAAATAACTGAGCGGGATTTCGTTGAACTTTAAGTCGCCGACGTTGACGACCCATACCTCCCTTACCCCGTAGTCGTAAGCCATACTCATCTGTTCCCACGTCCGCAAAAGCGACGTGGACGGTAGCCATTCATATGAAATCGGTCCCCCGTGATAGTCAAAGTGGTAGTACATTCCGAAACCGCCGACGCGCGAACGTATTTCCTCTGTCGGTAGCGTCCGCATAAACCCGAAGTTGTCTTCGCAGAGCATACATATTACCCCGTCAAGCCCCCCCCAGTCCTTTAACCCGCTTACTTCGGCGTTCCCGTAGAAGTATTCCTCCACTTCCTTGTACAAAGCTATCATTAGCGGGTTGCCGTCGGCGTGCTTCTCGATAAGCCCGCGCTGGTTCGCGATTATGTCCTTCAAAAGGTCGATGTTGTCCTTAAGCGACGAGTTTTCGCCAAGCATCGACGAGTCGCGTTCGCCGCGCATACCGATTGTAATAATCTTCTCGTATTTTCCGCTCCGTATAAGCGCGTCTTCCCAATACTTCAACAACCCGCCCTTGTTTACGTAGTAGTTCCATTCGTCGCCGTATTCGGAGTTTTCTCCCCTTGCCAAGTCCCATTCCTCGCTTGCCCTGAGGCAGGGTTCGTGGTGCGACGTGCCCATTACCACCCCGTAGACATCGGCTAACTCCTCGCTTAAGTTTCCCGGACCGTCAAGCGGGAACGAGCTTGTCCACATCGCGGGCCAGAGATAGTTGCCCTTTAGCCGCAGTAAAAGCTCGAAAACCCGTTCGTACATTTCGGCTGTGAACCCCCCGAACCGCGAAACCGCCCAGTTTCCGAAACAGGGCCATTCGTCGTTTATGAAAAAGCCGCGATACCTGACGCTCGGTTCCTTGGAAATCGTTTCTATGTCGCGGTTTATCGCGATTTCGCGCTTGACGGGTTTTACGTCCCCCCAGTAACAAAGCGGCGAAACCCCGATGTATTCCGATAAGGCGAACATTCCGTAAATCGTCCCGCGCTTGTCGCTCCCGCAGATTAACAACCCGCCGCCGCCGAGGATTTTTATTTGGTAAACCTCCCGCTTGCCCCGAATAGCCGACGGGTCGAATTCACCCTCGGCAATCAGCTTGTCCGTTATGCCGCTCCTCCCAAGCGTCGAGAAGATTATGTTCGTGGACGAACCTTCGCCGCTCGGTAACTCCGACGCTATTCGCGGGGCGGCGCCGCCAACTTCGGTAAAGTCGGCGGCTACCTTGCCCGCAATCCTTTTTACTCCCTCGTAGCTTTCAGGTTCAACCGTGAATGTGAAGTTGTTCATATAACCGTTCCTTTCTCACCAATCCCTGACCAACAACGCGGCGCACTCCGCGTGGCGCGTCCTCGGGAACATATCGCACCCGCGAACCTTTACGGTTTTATAACCCATTTCCGCCAGCCTCGCGCAGTCCCGCGCCGCCGTCGCGGGATTGCAGGAAACCATGACGACGCGTTCCGGAAGCAAAGCCGCCGCGCTTTCAAGAACCTTGAGAGCGCAACCCTTACGCGCGGGGTCGATTATAACGGCGTCGGGGCGGATTTCCCGCGGGAAATCCGCCGCGTCCGAACAAATGAAGCGGGCGTTGGCGAAGCTGTTCATACGGGCGCTTAAAACGGCGTTATTAACCGCGCTTTCAACAGACTCCACGCCGATAACCTCTTTCGCCTTATCCGCCAGCGATAACCCGATTGCGCCCGTTCCGCAGTATAAGTCCAGTATAACCTTGTTATCCGGTTCGGCGAAATCACGGATAACTTCGTACAGATTTTCGGCGGCGGGCGTGTTGACTTGATAAAACGAACGGGGGGAAACCGTGATTTTAACGCCGCGTATCGTATCGGTAATATCGGGTTCGCCGACAAGCGTGATTTCCTCTCCGCCCAAAACGGCGTTGCCGCGCGCGGGGTTTACGTTAATTACGACACCATTCACGGCGGGAAATTTTTCCGCGATTTTCCGCGATAATTTATTCAGTTCCGGGACTTTGCGCCTTACGACGACCGTTACGTTTATTTGACCGCCATAATGCCCTTTTCTGACGCATATATGGCGGATAACGCCGGTATGCGCGGTCTCGTCGTAAGGCGGAAGTTTATTTTCGCGCATATACCCTATGATAAAATCGGCGACGCTTTTGAAAATATGGGGTTGCAGCCTGCAATTATCGCAAGGTATAATCCTATGGCTCCGCGCGGCGTAAAAGCCGTATACGGCGCCGCCCCCGGCGTCCCTGCCGACGGGATACCGCGCCTTGTTGCGGTATCCCGCGGTATCGCCGCTTTTTATAATCGGCTGAAACTCCGGAGACAAACCGCCAATCCGCGTAAAAGCGTCGCGGATAAAGCCCTCTTTGGCTTTTAATTCCGCTTCATACGAAATATGCCGAAAATCACAGCCACCGCACTTGCCGAATACGGGGCAGTCGTTTTCCTCCCTGTCGGGCGAGGGTTTTACAATCCGCTCGATTTTTCCGTAGGCGGCGGATTTCATAACCTTAAGCAAACGAACCCTCAACTCGTCCCCGACTGCGGAAAACGGCACGAACACCGCGATGTCGTCATGCTTCCCCACGCCGTTACCGTCGCTGCTTATCCCCGTAACCGTCAAATCGATAACGTCGTTTTTATTCATCGTCGAAGCCGTCGTTAAAGCTGTCGGCGGGATTGGCGGAACCGTTTTCGGGAATGAACAGGTCGTCGTATTCATATAGTTTGCCGGGGTTGGGGTTAACGGGGGGCGTATCCCCCCCGCCGATTGAAACCGAAAGCGGTTCCGTTCCGTCGACTACGGACAGGGAGCTGACCATTAAATGCTCGAACTCACCGTCGTTGAAGCGGGAAGCGGGGTTGTCCGGCTTGCTTTGCTTTTCGGCTCGCCGAAAGTCCTCCCGCGTTACGGAAATAAATCCCAATTCGCCTTTTCGCTCTTTTTCGAGCCTGTCTTTCTTAAACAGACACGCGAGAATGACAATCAAGGTTAAAGCAAGCGAAGCGATAACGTCGAACGCCCCCAACGGAATGACAAAGAACTTCGCCGCGGCCAACGGGGCAAGCGGGGGAATCCAAAACCCCAAATCGCACACGGTTAACGAAATGACGGCGTAAGCCGCAAGCGCGAACACGACAGCCAAAATTTTCAAGCCCCCGTAAGAAAGGGCGGCGTGCACAAGCGGGATGGGATTTAACAGGGCGAGCAGTATCAACGCCGTCCCCGCGCTCATCATTTTGTCGTATACGTCCCCGCGGTACAGCTCGCGGATTTTTTCGACGCGTATAATCCCCCCGGCGAATAACGCCTTTACGTCGCATAAGGGCTCGTCCGGCAAAACCGTTTCGCCTTCAAGCGATTCATCGAGAAAAACGGGTCTTTTCCCCTCCTCCGTATCCCGAAGCGTCGTTTGGGTCTTTAGCTTTTCAAAATCAAAACTGTCAAACCGCGAATCGTCGATAATGATTTTCTTCGGCTCTTTATTCTCGTCCGACATTGAAGCTATTCCTCCTTATCTTTGCCGTTAACGGGCGGGCGCGGGCGGTTTTCCCAAGGGGGACCCTCCAACTCTTCGGGGCGCACTTGAATGTATCCCGTCACCCCGTCGTCGTCCTCTTCGTCTTTGCGTAAGCGTTCCGTTTCGCGCTTCGCTTCCCTTTCCGAGGCTTTCCCGTACATCCAAACCGAAAACGCCGCCCCCAAAACGATTATCGCCAGCGCGGCAAATAAGAGAACGCTCATTTTTGACGCCAGTATGTAAACAAGCACGACGAACGCCGACAAGGCTATCCGCATAAGCATACGCACGGCTTTGTCGTCGGAAGTTAAAAAATCCCATATCTTATCCCACACCGTAATTCACCACCCGTAACAGACTTCCTCGGAAACTGTATCAAGGAGATGCCGCCGATATTTATTTTCGCGCCCCCCAACGCTTTAATTATAATCGCAAAGGCGAACGATGTCAAGCGTTAACGAAAAACATCGGCTTTTCGCCGGTCGGGATTTGTGCAATATATACAAAAAAGCGCCAAAACTATGTATATTATACGAATAGACATTCCCGTGAAAAAATGTTATAATAAGTGAGACTTTTGTGAAAGGTCGGTAACGTATCTATGAAAAAGCGTATTTTAAGCACGTTCATGGCGTTCGTCATGATAATCGGCGTGGTTTTCGCGCCCGAGACCGGGTTCGCGCCGAACGCGGGGGCGGCTGAATTGAGCCTCGCGCAAAGAGAAAAAGCCGCGAATAAAGCCGCGGATAAAATCATCAAGACCATACCGAAGGGCGCGTCCGATTTTGAAAAAGTGCGGGTTTTGTACGATTATGTAATGAATGGAATTTCAGTAAGTAACGACTGGTTTGACGGTACCGGATACGACGGATTGGTAAATCGAGACAGTGGGTTGATAAGCGCGACGCGTGTTTTTGAGATTTTGCTTACCCGAGCCGGGATAAAGAACGTTGTAGTGAAGGATGATGATAATGCCTGGAACATGGTGTCGCTGAACGGTAAGCGGTGGTATCACTGCCGGGTCGGGTATACTTTCCTTGTTTCTGACAAAGTGATGAAAGCACATGGTGAGTCTGGTGATTATAAATTGATGAAAGTTAGTTACAGCTACGTAGACCGTTATGGGCCGTGGTACAGCGACTTTGACTATCTTGCGACGTATGATCCTACGGGCAAAAAGGCGCCCGAGGCGGAATTCACGCTGGGTGTTCCAATTGGTAGCGTTGACATTTTAGGTTATGCGTTATATAATGAGCGATATCCGGAAGTTAAAAAATACGCATTTAAGGAAACTCTAATTACTTTAAAGGCAACCTCTAAAAACCCTCTTGACCCGTTCGTCAAAATATGGTAGAATGAGTGGGGGTGAAAGAAATGGGAAAGCAAATGATGATGTATGGGGCGGACACGCAACTTGAGCGATT
>JAIRWC010000039.1 GCA_031253495.1 Oscillospiraceae bacterium
TTACGCCGCCGAACCTGTACCGCCATACCAACAGCGGCAACACCAAACAGGCGGCAAAAAGCAATACTTTCTGGACGGCGGTGGTGATTTACGAGATTATCAATAACCCCATCTACTGCGGGGATATGGTTCAAGGCCGCAGCACGACGAAACAGTACAAAACAACTTGGACTGGCTCCGCCGAACTGGTAATCACGCCGAACACCCACGAGCCGATTGTCAGCCGCGAATTGTTCGAGGCGGTTCAAGCGAGGAAAAACAAGGTCAATCTCTCGCGGGAAAACGCGCCCGTGAACATATTCGCGAAAAAGCTGTACTGCGGGCATTGCGGTTTCGCGATTCACCACGAAAAGCGCAAAAACAAACCTGACGCTTACTATTCGTGCGCGTCGAGGAAATACCACGGCAAGGACGCTTGCGTCCCGGTCAGCATCGGCGGCGGGGTTCTTAAAACGCAGATTCTCGAACTGCTCGGCAAACAGGCGGCGGTATTCGCGGATATGCGGGAACGTCAGACTGCTGCCGATGTAAATGATGACCTTAAAGCGGAGCTGGCGCAAACGCGGCAGGAACTCAGCCGCACAAGCGGCTTCCTCAAAGGCTTGTACGAAAGCCTTATGGTCGGCGACATCACAAACACGGAATACGCGGACATGAAGCGCGGCTATGAAACGCGCATCGCCGCGCTGACCGAACGGGAACGGCGGCTAACCGACGAAATCCGCGAGCGTTATCTGCGCGAGTCCGCGCTGAAAAAGGCGAACGAGAATATCAGCGGCGTAAGCGTTATCGGCGATTTGACCGCGGAGGTCGTGGACGCGATGATTGACCGAATCCTCTTGTTTGAGGACAAACACATAGAGGTGACATTCAAGTTTTCGGATGAACCGATGAAAACGCAAATGAACGGAAGGTTCGTTTGGAAAAGGAACAGGGCTAAAAAAAGCAAGGGCGAATCTTCGCGGGTATGCGGGAGCGACATGGAGGGCGAAGCAAATGAGTAAGTATATAATCGCGAAATACATTCGCCTGTCCGTTGACGACGGCATTACCGAGAGTTTGAGCATACCGAACCAGCGGCTTATGCTCGACAGGCACATCGACGAGCTTGAAATCCCGAACGCCGAAGTTTTGGAGTTCGTGGACAACGGACACAGCGGGAGCAGCATGGAACGTCCCGCCGTGCAGGAGTTGTTGGAACTTGTGCGCTCCGGTGGCGTGAACATGATATGCGTCAAGGATTTTTCGAGGTTTTCCCGAAACGCGATGGACAGCGGGTACTTCATCGAGCAGGTGTTCCCGCTGTACGGGCTTCGGTTTATCTCCGTGAGCGACAACTTCGATTCCAACGATTACAAGAACGACACGGGCGGGATTGACGTGGCTTTTAAGTTCCTCATGCACGAGTATTACTTAAAAGACCTGTCCTTAAAAATCAAGTCCGCGCTGCACGTCAAGCGCATAAACGGCGAGCCGATGAGCGGCATTGCCCCTTACGGCTATTATATTGACGAGAACAAAAGACTTGCGGTGAATCCCAAGACAGCGGGGGTAGTGCGTTTTATTTTCAAGCTGGCTTTGGACGGCTGCACGACCGCAGAAATCCGGGATGCGCTTTTCAAAAACGCTTATCCGACGCCGCTTGAATACAACAAAATGGAGCGCGGGAAAGAGTGCAGCCCGTCTTGCCGTTGGGACACGCAGGCCGTGACCCGGATTATTACCAACGAGGTATACACAGGCACTTACGTCAGCGGCAAGTACGAACGGGCGGCGGTCGGCTCAAAACGAGCGGTTGAAACCGACCCAAGCAAATGGGTTGTCATTCCTGACAACCACCCGGCGATAATCAGCAAAGAGGATTTCGAGCGGGTTCAAAGTGCCGCGATGATAAAAGGCACTCGCGCCGTTCAAGAGAACACCGCAGGCAAGACGGCTCAAAAACGCATCAAGAAAGACGGCAGCGCAATCGGGCTTTTCCCGCTGTACGGTTATATCTTCAATGATATGCGCGAACCCGAAATAAACCCCAAGCCTGCCGAAGCAATCCGGCAAGTCTTTCAAATGACGCTTGACGGCAAGACCGTTCAGCAGATATGCGAGGCTCTCACGCAGGCGGGATTCCCGACACCCGGCGAACAGAAAGCTATGGACAGGGGCGAGGAAGTCGCCACGAAAAAGGCGTGGACGCGGGGCGCGGTAAAAAATATCCAAAGCGAGATTCAATATACCGGGACGGCGGTTTCCGGCAGAAACATTATAGCGGCGAAAACCGCTGACGGGGAGACGAAACCGATGATGCCGCGGCTCAGCCCGCAATCGGAATGGCGGCTTACCCCGAACGCAAGACCCGCTATCATATCGGAGGATGTTTTCAATACCGCTCAGACGCTTTTGTCCGAAACGCCTGCCGGCAGACGCTCCGCGACCGCGAGGGAGTTCCTATTGAAAGGCAAAGCCAAGTGCGGTTCTTGCGGACATGGCCTTAAATATGACAACGGCGTGGGCTATCCGTTATTCCGCTGCTACAGCACCGTTTCAGACCCCGGCGCGGATTGCCATAGGTTCAAAACCGTGGCGAAGGAAATAGACGACGCTGTGTTGGCGGTCATACAAAAGCAAGCGGAAGTGATACTGACCGCGCTCGACCTCAATGAGTTGTCCGCGAAAGGCGACATCAAACAGGAGTTGGCGGAGTACGAGAAACGCATTGAAAACTGCAACGAGCAGCGTCAGAAGCTGTACGAGCGGTTCATACTTCGTGAAATCACCCGCGACGAGTATCTCGCTCTTAAAAACGAGTGTTCCGCTGAGATTGACAGGCTGAACAAACAAGTCGCGGCGGTGAAAGCGGAGGCGCGGGCAAAGGAGGCCGACAAAAGCCTTCTCAAACTCGCCAAGCAGACTGTCAGCGATACATTCTTCCGTCGTACCCGCGAAAAAGTCGTATCCATAAGTACCCGCTTCCAACTCGTCCGGCGGGAACAGCGTAATCCTCAAAGACAAAAGGCCTTTTAAGTCCGTGCCGGACACGGTAACGGTCTCATTCGTCGTAACTACGGAACGGACATATAAAAAATCCTCTCCGTCAACTTCCAAAAGCATATCGGAGCGTATAAAGTCCGCGCCGACGGCACCCGCCGGAAACACTATTTCAAAACTTCCCGCGTCGGCGAACCGCTTAACGTAACGGTAAGACGCGACCTGCATGACATAGCAGACGATATTTTCATTAAACGTGGGCGTGGTCTCGCTTAAAGGCGCGTAAACGGTAACAACCACGGGGCTACACCCCCAAAAATAATTCGTTATAGGTCAGCTTAAAATTATGCGGGTCGCTTCCCGCCGCGTCGTCGCTGACAAAGAACCTAAGTTCGTTTTCCCCCGGGGAAAGCCTTAAAAGGTTGGTTTCGTCAAAGACGATATAATGCCCCGCCGGCGTGTCGGGGGACAAAAAAAACCGAATTTCGTTGAACACGCCGAAATTAATGATTAACTCTCCGCCCGGCGGCAACGGTAAAACGGTGATTTTATCAACGCCGTTATGGCGTATCCCCAGGCGGTTTTTCCCCGGGGAAGAAGTTGAGAGCCTTTTTATAACCAGTTTAACCGGTGAAAATATATCGGACGGATAAAACGCGCTGAAATACGCGGGCGCGTTTTTATCGGCGATAATCTCCCCGCCGCGTTTTACGTACCAAAACGGATAATCGGCGACAAAGTTTAAAGAAACGTTATAAAACGTGCCTTTCCCGCGCGTAAGCGCGGGGGTCTCGTTTAACCGCGCGTTTATTTCACGGTCGTTATATTTTATCGTAAAACGAGAGCGCGGGGAAAAAAAGTTCGTGATTTCCCTCCGATACGCCGACGCTTTTACCTCGGACCGTCTTAACGCGCCGTTTTCCCGGTATGTCCCGTCAAAGCCGAAATTCAGCGTCAATGCCCGCGCGTTAAAGGTATAGCCGCCGAAAAATTGCCCGTCCATATCGACGCATTTCGTAACGTCAGCCGCGCCGCCCAGAGAAAAAAAATCAAAATCCCCCAAAGTAAAAGGATACGCGCCGCTTTCGCTTGCAAATTCGCTCGAACCCGTATGCGACAAACTCATATACCGCCCGTCGGAACGCTCGATAAATATTTCGTCCAAAACTTCGCCCCCCCGTTTTAATCGTCAAATTCCTTTATTTGTAACGGCGGTTTTATCCAGCCCTTGAACCGCGCGTAACTCTCAAAGCGTTCCAACGCCTCGCGCGGCGTGCTTTTAAGCAGTTCTTCCTCCGACCGCCCCATAACGTCGCAATACCACGTGTACAAGTCGAGGGCTATCAGCGGTTTTTTTTCGCCGGCGATAACGGACGGTTGGGGCAAAGCCGCTAATTTCGCGGTTAAAACACGTTCCTCGACATAGCCGGGCAGGCAAGCCGAATACATTTCCTCCGCGACGGCGCGGCGTTCGGGCGGCGTAAACCCCGTTTCGTCCAAATAACGGGTAAGGCCGATTAAAAACGTTTCGAACAGCTCCGCCCCGTCAAGGCGCGGTTCAAAAAAATCCACGCCCTTTTCAGACAGGGCGAATATGCCGTCAAGGTCGTACCGCAAATACGCGTTCGCGATATTTAACGGCGTTTTAATTTTCAGGCCCGTCACGAGGGTAAAGACGCGTCGAACCATTCGTCATATATTTCCTGCCCCTCGACCGTCGAAACGTCCAAGCCCTTGATTACGTACATGTCGTCGCCGTTGTTAATCAAGGGGGAATAGTTTCCGTTTAACTGCACGGAGGAATAAGTAACGCCCGAAGCGTTCGACGTCTGCACGCTTTCCCCCTGCGACGCGAATTTAACCTTAGGGAACTTATACAAGTTCACCGTCCCATCGGAGCGCTTGGTCGAAACGCTCAACATAACGTAAGGTATAACGTCGTCTTTGTTGCTGGTAATCATTTTGCTCGCGACGTCGTATTGCGAGCCGAACAACAGTTTTTCCAAAATTGCCTCGGTAACCGGGACGGTTAGGTTAACCGTCCCGCCGCTTTTGGCGACATAAGTGTCAATCTGTTGTCCCGACGCCCAAAAGTCGTTCGTCTGCATCGTGGGTTGATAGCCGAAAGATACCACCGATTTTGACAACTCGGTCGCCGTACTGTCAAAAGTTACCGCGTCGGCGGTGTCGGAAACGAGCGCCGCAAAAGATACGCGGTCGGTGTTTACGTTGATTTTTCCTATAGGGCTTAAAACGCTCATGTTTTTTTCTCCTTTTCAGTTAGTTAGGCCGGCTTTTTAAAAATTCCATTTGATAGCGATATCGCAAAGGAAAACCTATATAGTAATTCCCGTACGACGTATCGTTTAAAAAAATAACGCGCGAACGGCAAAAAACGAACCCCGCCGCCTTAAAATCGCCCTCGACAAGGCGGTATAAATCATACTCCCGCTTTAAAGTGATTATGTCGATAAAAAGAACGAATTCGCGTATCAGCGGTTCGCCCGACGAAAACGCCGCGTTGTTTTCCCGCCCCGTATACACGCAATATTTGTCGGGGATTTTGTTTTCGCCGAAATCGGGCATATACCCAAAAAAATGTACGAACCGGCGGCTTAAAACCTCTTCGACCGACGCGTAAAAATCCATGGCTTAACCTCCTCGAGAAAAAATAACTTTGACGTGCAGCGGGTTTTTCGTCTTGCCCGTTTCCTGCACCCGCCATAAAACGCCCTCATGGTAACAGTGCGTGGGCGGGAAAATTCCGAAAGGCGGAGAAAAATATTCGCTTCTCCAGCATACGGCCTGTAAATCGGCGCGTTTGCCGACGGCGGCGGCGTTAAACTTGGTAATTACGCCCGCGTCAGAAATATTGGCCCAAACGCTTTTACGGGCGCTTTCGACGGGCGGGGCGTTCCCGGCGGAGGGCGTTAACGTTACAAGGTCGATTTTTCTGTTAAAAGTCATTACGGCTTTCCATGTTCAATTGCCACAACAGGCAGTCAATCATCCTGTTCGGGGTAGTCTTATTTTCCAAGTCCGTACCCCTATTGGCGTAAAAGTCAAGTGTTATGGCGGCGACGGCAAGTATCGCGCGGCGGTCCGAAAGGTCGGTGAAACCCGTTTGCCTAACCATATATTCGACGGCGGCGTTTATATACAGGTCAAAGTCGCCGTCTATAATGCCGCAATAATCGCGCACTTGCGCCAAAAATTCCTCGTTCACGGGATACACCTGCCTTTAATTAAGCGGACGGGTTTGCGCCTTTCTTGATAATCAAGACGCCGTTCGGGTCTAACAGTTTACCGTCCGCGATGATAATCGCCTTTGTTTTAACAAGGTTGTTATCGGGGTCTTCCCATTGCTTGACGGTCAGCTCAAGGTTGCTGTTAACCGCGTAATCGTCAGGGTTAAAGAATACCGCGACCACGTCGCCCGTGACCGCCGCGTCATAAGAGCCGATAACGTCTTCTTCCACGGTTACGACCTCGCGCCCCCTAAACATATACGTGGCGGGGACGCCCATACCGAAAGTAACGCGGGCCGTCGGCTGCCCGTTATTGTCAACCATGCCGTCAATCCAAGACTGATACGTGCTTTCCGCCATAACAAAAACGCCGTTTTTATAACTTTTCTTCATTTTGGCGAAGACTTTCTTAGACCAGCCCGCCCACGAACCGAAATCAGCGTCGGACATAGTAACCGTGTTGCCCGAGGGTACTCGCGCGTCGTTTACTACGCCAAGCATTTGCCCCGTTCCCGTGCCTTTAATCACGCCGATTTCAAGCGCCTGTACCAGCGCGTTGACGGCCAAGGGTATAAACTCGCGCTGAAAGGCGTCGTAGGTAACGACGGACGTCAAAAGCGATTGCGAAATACGGCACTCAAGCGCATAAAAGCTGAAATCGACATAGGTGTTCGCCTGCAGCTTTTGCTGGTCCGATACGGCGGTTTCGGTAACCCACGACGCGACGGGCTTTAAAGACAGGATGGGATACCTCACGCCGCCGGGCACGTTCGTTTTTCTCACTTTTTCAAACAGTTCGCCGTAGCTTTTCATCTCCCTTACGATTTCTTCCATAAGGGCGGTAGGTACGGCGGCGGAAGCGTCCGAAACCCCCGTAAACGTATCCGCGCGTAATTCGGGCGGTATGGGCGTCCCCCTGCAAACGAAGTTCATAAACGCGTCGCGATATTCCTTTGTGTCCAAAGGATCGGTTTTTTCCCCGCCGCCGAACGCGTCCCTTCGGATGCCCTTCCCGGCGGCTATGGCTTTGAGCGCCGCGCCGCGCGTTTCAATCGTCTTCTTTTCTTCAAAAAGTCCGTTTACCTCTTCGGCCAACGCCTTTAATTCTTCGGCGTTTAACGCGTCGGAACTTTCAAGCTCTTTTTCGACGGCGGCAAGCCGTTCTTCGATTTCTTTTAAGGTTTTCATGTTTTTGTCCTTTCGAGTTTGATTTTTATTAACAGCCTTAACTGCCGCGCGTACTCCCCGCGCTGTTTTTCAATCACTCCGTCGAAAAACTCTTTGGCGCTTCTGGCGTGTATTTCGGTGTCCGGGTTTGCCGGAAACGTTACGGCCGACACGTCGTAAACTTTTTTTATCTTTAAAAACGTCCTGGTGCGGGTTTGTCTGTCAAAACTCTCTTCCACAACCGAAAACGCCCACGACATTTGTGTTACCAGTCCGTTTTTAATTTCTTCGTACAGTTCCCCGGCGGCGGGTGATTTGGACAAATCCGCGCGTATAAACAAGCCTTTATCGTCCGGTCGAACGCTTAACGTGCCGTTACTTACCCGCGCCAACACTTTGCCCTCATGGTCGTAACGCAATACGACGTCCGAAAAATCCGCGCCGTACAAAGCGTCGGAGTCGACTTTTTCATAATATTCCCGCCCGTCGTTTTCGTAAATCAAATACGGTTTGTTGAAAACGGCCGCGTATCCGAAAACCGCCTTGTCGTTTTCGGTTTCAAATCGTCGTTCGATAATTCGGTATTGTCTGTTCATTAAAATCTCCTTTTAAGTTTTATAAATTTTCTGGAACGCCGCCATTTTGCTTTCGGTATTTTTGACGGCGGGGACGAAGTCGTATAACTGCCGCATTATAACGGACAGGTTCTTGGCGAACGCGATATGCGTCTTAACGGCTTCCGACTGCTTAACGCCCATTTGGTTTTCACCGTTTTGATAGGTTTCGGTATGCCCTTTATCGTTTATTTCGGCTTCAAGGTCCTGTAATGAGGCTATTAGGAACGCCGCGCGGTCGATAAGTGATTTCACGAAACTTTTCTTGTGTTCGGGCAATTCGTCGAATATTTCCAAAAATTGTTTTGTTATTTCTTCAAGGCGTATTTTTTTTGACTTCTTCATTTGCGCCTTCCTTTCCCAAATCGCCTATCAAGGTATACTCCTTGCGGATGAAACGCTTATCGCCGTCAGGCACGTGCGGCCGCCCCCACAAGTCCATTACTTCGTTAATGGTCATCAGTCCCCGGTCAAACGATTGCGAGGCTATATCAATCTTGGTTTTATTTGAGGCGTACATAAGGCGGTTTTCCGAAAACTCTATCTTATTGCCCAAGGCTATTTCGTTTTCCGTAAATGTCATGTTTGTCATAACTAACGACAATTGTAATGCAAAAGGCGCGATTTTCCCGTCATAAAAGGCGTTAAACTCGTCTTCCGAGAAATTGTTTTGCAATATTTTTTCCGAAACGCCGAAATAATTGAAAACGCTCTCGTTTATGCTTTTCATTTGCGCCGCGTTGATGATTACCGGCTTGCCCTCAATGGGCGTCAATTCCGAAAACATGGGGTCGTACATGATAATTCCCGATTGGTTGAGCCCCGAAAGGTTCTCTTTGGCAAACCGGTCTCGTTCTGCTATAATATCCGTCGTTTTGGTGCGGTTGACAAGTTTCGCCAAAAAGCGTATCGACGCGGACGTTTTTATCGAATTTATTATGCTTTGGTTTTGGCTTTGGATTAAATCCAAGACCGGGCGTAACGCTAAGTTGCTTTCGCCGAAAAATTCCGAGCGGTATTGGAAATCGGTTAAAATCCCCGCCTTTTCCAGTTCCACGGCGGCGCGTGAGCCGTTTTCAAATGTGTATCTCAAATATTGTTTCCCGGCGTTTTCCACGATTTCGCACATTTGCGGCAAAACCGGGTAATATCCGGTCAATTCCCCGCTCGGAGTTTCTATGGGGACGATAAAGGCGGTGTTGTTCACGGACAGTATAGCAGCAATCCGCCGCAAAAATTTAGACGTGTCCTGCCACGGGTTAGGGCGGAATTTCAAGGCGTTTTCAAGTTCCGGCTTAGCGTCGCCGAAAACTTCAGGCTGCAGTTTCGACGCGAACCGGGCGAAGGCGTTAATCGCGGCGCGGGTTTGTGTCATTTCATATATACATTCGGGCGCGTTGGTAAAAACGGGCGTATATCCGTTCAAGACCTTGAAAAATGTCCTGGCGTCGCTTGCCGCTTTACGGCGAGGAAATAACTTGTCAAACAAACTCATAGATTTTTCAGCCTTTCGCCGATTTCTCCAAACCATTTCTGCCGAACGGTCATAGCGTCAATAATCGACACCGCGCCGTCGATACGGCTGTTTTTTTCGGCCTTTACCATACACGCGCGGCGGGTGTCGAAATTCGAGCGCAAAGCCACGTCTAAAAACTGCGCTTTCAGCAGGGTATTATCCCCGGCGATAAAAAATTTCTTATCGCGTATTAACCCCTCAAACTCGCGTAAAACCGGGGTAAGGTTTTCGCCCTGCCTTACGTCGTCCACGCGAAAGCCGTCGTTTTTTAAGTCCTCGACCAAATAATTTGCGTTCCATTTGTCATAGCCTATTTGTAAAAACGTGATTTTATATTCGTCCTCAAGCATGCGAAACCAGTCTAAAACGTCTTTATAGTTGACGTGGTTTTCACCTGAAAAAGTCAAAACGCCTTTTTTTAAAAAAATATCATAGGCGCGTCCGTCCTCGGTTATGGCGGTTTCAAACCTTTCGGCGGGCATAAAGAATTGGCAGAAGCCATAAAGTTTGCCGTTTTTTTCAATAACCGCCGCCGCGCTGGTAAGGTCTATGGATTGTGAAAGGTCCACGCCCCCCACGGCGTAGGTATCATAGAAATCCTTGTAGCTTAGTTTAACGGTTTTAAGGTCTTCAAAATTCAGCCAAGCGGACGTAGACGTTTGTTTTTTGTTGCAGTATTTTACCAAAAATTCGCGCTTTTTCGAGAGCGAACCGACGGCGACCGCTATTTCGTCGTTAAAAAAGTTTTCCGTGATTGAAACGCCCATGTTCGGGTTCGCTTTTTTTAATTCTTTGATATTCTTCCATTTGCGTATGTCTTCGATTTCATAGATAAAAGGCAATAGTCGTTCTTCTTTGCCCGAGCCTTTCAAAAACGCCGTCGAACGCCGCGTCAATTCGTCGAAAATCCCCTCGTTTTCATAGCCGGCGGTAGAAATGCAAAGGACCAAAGGCTGACGGCGCGAGCCCAAAGCGGATTTAAGCGCCTCGTATTGTTTCAAGCCGCCGTCCCCCCGCCATGAGGCTATTTCATCGCACACGACCAAATGCGGGTTGAGCCCGTCCGCCTTTTTGGCGTTAAACGGCAAAGGCTTAATAACCGTGTTGCTAACCGAAACGTATATATCGCTTCTGCGTTTTCGCGACGACAACGATAAATCCGGGTCTTTCAAAATCATTTGGAAAAAGGCGTCGAAAGTTATGTTAGCCTGGTCTAATTTTGTCGCGACGCAATATAATTCCGCGCCGTATTCGTCGTCGACAAAAGCGAAATACGCCATAATCGCGGCGGCTAAAAGGGTCTTCCCGTTCTTGCGCCCGACCATAATAAAAACCTCGCGGAAATACCTTGCGCCGTGTTCGTCGACAAGCCCGAATATCGCCGAAACTATCGCCTTTTGCCACAGTTCCAAACGTATCAAATCGCCGCGCCCCTTAGAATGGCGGCAAAACGTTTCGATGAATTGTACGGCTTTGGCGGCCTTTAACTCCGAAAAGAAATACGTCTTTTTTTTAAGTCCCGCCATAATAAGGGCATAGATTTTTTTGATTTTTTCCCCGACTATACATTCGCCGCTTTTGATTTTCGCGTAATAGTCGCCAATATATCCGGCTTCAATATTTTTTCACCTCTCATATATTTCACCGCGTTCGTCGAACGAATAGCGGCTTTTCGCCTTTCGTCCGCGCGTATGCGCCCGGCGGTGGCAATCCTTGCATAAAGCTTGCAGGTTATCGGGCGAAAGCGTTATGAACGGGTCGTTTATGTTTTTTGGCGTCAGCGGCCGTTTGTGATGCGCGATAACGGCGGTCCGCAAAGTTTTCTTTTTAGCGCACCGCTCGCAAAAGAAATTGCGGGAAGACAAAAAACTTTCGCGGCATTTTTGCCATGTAAGCGATTTATAAAATTTTTCGGCCCAAGGTTGCATATTTGTATCTCCCATGCTTTAATAATACCATATTTTGTAAAAAAAAACAATACAAAAAAAGTGCAATTTTGACCCCGATAATCTACAGGCGGTTTTTGCGCTCAAATTCGCGTAACGCCGCCTTATGCCAATAAAAGACGTTACGGCGCGACGAATATATTTCCTTTTGGATTTGCTCCCATTTTTTCCTTTGCAGATAACGCTTTACCAGTATTTGCCTGTAATTCGCGTTTTTCACCTTGCGCAAGGCTTTCTTTACGTCGGTTTTGTCAGCTGACGCAAAAAATTCTTTGGCAGTCATAATATCACATCCTTTTGCGCATAATTGCGCTTATATACGCCCCGCCGTTAAAGTTGTTGTACATGCCTTTAAAGTTGACAAGCGAGTAATCCCCGAAAATCGCCGCGAAACGTTTTTGCGCGTCGTCGTAACCGATAAAAGGCGGCGCGATTTCATTGATAAATTTTGCCGCCTTTTTGCCTGAAAATCTGCCGTCGCGGATTTTCTCAACGGGTTTTTTCAATCCCCGTGAGCACGACCAGCGTTTAAAAAACAAAGGCTTTTTGGTGATATAACGCGCCAAACCCGACAACCCCGCGTCGGTGAACTGCAAGGCTTTGGTGTTGGCGTAACCTTTGCCCCAGCAACGCTCAAGGGCGGTCCTGTCAACTTTGGCGCCGCCTTGACCGCCCGAAACGATAAGGTGGTGGTGATAACGCCCCTTGTCGCTTTTTTCGGTAACGAGGATATATTTAATTAGACCCGCCGAAGAACTTGAATATAACCGTTTCGCCCTCGCAAGAAAATTCTTGGTGTTTTTCTTTGCCGCTAAGTCGTCGGCGGGCATCTCGTCGTCGCGGTAAGTCAAGTGCAAAGCGTAGTCGTCCCGCGTGAAATTCGTGTGGATAAGCCTTGTCAACCGTTTTATGGAATTTTCCGCGTTAAGCTTAGCCTGTATGTCCGAAGTGGGCTTTGCCCGCGCCCCGCGAACGCCCGCCTTACGATAAACCGGATAAACCTGCACGTCCAAAAACTCCCCGCAATAATACCTGTGTTCGCGATAATTACACCTCATAACCCCAATTCACCCCCCAAATAATAATTTTATAACCGCGCGCGAACCCCCCC
>JAIRWC010000023.1 GCA_031253495.1 Oscillospiraceae bacterium
CCTCGGTAACTTCGCCTGCGTCGCCCAACGCCTTGCCGATTATCCTGCCGGTCAGCTTGTGCAACCCGATAATCGGCGATAAAAAAAACCGCGCCGCCCTCTTTTGTTTTCGTTGTTCATCAGATTCCATAACGTTATCTTACAATCCTCCTAAAAATCAATCCCAAAAAATCTCTTGGCGTTTTCGTTACAGACTTTCACGGTTTCTTTCGTCGACAGCCCTTTTATTTCGGCGATTTTCGCCGCCGTGAACCACGCCATGCCGCTGGCGCAAAGCTCCCCCCTGAACGGTTCGGGCGCCATATAAGGGCAGTCGGTTTCAATCATAAGTTTTTCCAAAGGGACGGCGGCGCAGGCTTCGACCGCCCTTCGCGCGTTTTTGAACGTCAGCGCGCCCGTAAAGCTGATTAAAATTCCCATTTTAACCAATTCCCCGGCGGTTTCCGCGCTCCCGGAATAACAGTGCGTAACCGCCCTCGGCTTAAATTCCCGCAGAATTTCCATCGTGTCTTCCGCCGCCTCGCGCGAGTGGATTATAACGGGCAGTCCAAGCCTTTCGGCAAGCCGCAGCTGTTCCTTAAACGCCTTAATCTGATTTTCGCGGTCGTACCCTTTATAATGGTAGTCCAAACCGATTTCCCCGATTGCCTTGACTTTTTCGGATTTCGCCGTCTCTTCAAGGCGTTCGAGATAATCGGGCGGAAGCCCCCCGACGTCGTTCGGATGTATTCCGACGGCGGCGTAGGCGGTTTCGCGGCTTTCCGCGATTTTCACGGCTTTGCGGCTCCGGTCGAGGGTGCAGCCGATTGCCATGAACCCCGCGACGTTATCGGCGAGCGCTTTTTCGATAACCGCGTCCGCCCCGCCCTTATAGGCGCGGTCGTCATAATGGGTGTGGGTGTCGAACAGTTTTATTTTTTCCATATCGCCACATAGTATATCACAGATTATTGACAATTTCAAGTAATCGGTGTATAATTTTAACAGAAAAAAAAGGGGAGACTGACGATGAACGTTAAAACCGAATGGGGCTTCGCCGACGGGTATAAATGCTATTTAATCGCCTTGAGGAACAAAAACGGCATGGAGGTTTTGTTCACGAATTACGGGGCGGCGGTCGTCGGTCTTAACGTCCCCGATAAAAACGGCGAGTTTTCCGACGTGGTTTTGGGGTACGACTGCCTGTACGGCTACGTTGACGGCGTTTCCTGCCAAGGCGCGGTAATGGGGCGGTTCGCCAACAGGATAGCCGGGGGGCGGTTCGCGCTTAACGGCAAAACCTATGAATTATACAAAAACGACGGCGACAACTGCCTGCACGGCGGGCAAACGAATTTCGGGAAGCGGGTATGGGGGGTTCGCGGGATTTCAGACGGCGAAAACCCGGGCGTTACTTTCCGTTACGTCAGCCCCGACGGGGAGGAAAATTTCCCGGCCGAAGCGGAAATTACCGCACGTTATACCGTAACCGCGCGTAACTCGCTTAAAATCGAGTATTCCGCCGTATCGGACGGCGACACGGTCTTGAACCTTACCAACCACGCCTATTTCAACCTCGGCGGGGTTAATTCCGGGGACGATATCCTCGACACCGAGCTGCAACTGTTCGCTTCAAGCTACACGCCGTTCAGCGAGGCGAACGTTCCAACCGGGGAAACGGCCCCCGTCAAGGGCACCGCGTTCGACTTCACCGCGCCCAAGCTAATCGGCGCGGATATAATCTCGGGGAAAATCGGCGGTTACGACCACAATTATATTTTGGGGGAACCGGGCGTTACGCGGAAAATCGCCGTCGCCTACCACGAAAAAAGCGGCAGAAAGATGACGGTTTACACCGATATGCCCGCCGTTCAGTTTTATACGGCGCTCCACCTCGACGAAAAAGGCAAGGGCGGTGCCCGTTTCGGGAAATTCGCGGGGTTCAGCCTTGAAACGCAGTTCACGCCGAATACGCCGAATTTGCCCGATTTCCCTTCTTGCGTGCTGAAAAAAGGCGAGGAGTTCAGGTCGGTTACCGAATACGTGTTTTCGGCGGACTGCGCGGGTTTCCGCCCTTTATCCGATTAACCCGCCGATAACCGAGTTACTCGCCAAAAAGCCCTCCGCCGTAAGCGCGACGCCGCCGTCGCTTATGTTTAAATACCCGCGGGGTATCGAAACGGCGCGTTTCAGGATAACCTCCCGCCTTACCCCCCGCGCCTCGCACTCCGCGAAGGTAATGCCTTCGCTTAACCGCAGTTTTAACATCGCCCACTCCTTGAAGGTTCCCGGTTCTTCCTCGGTGATATAAGTTTCCTGCAACGGCGCGGCTATGAACGCCGCCGCGTCTTCCGGTACGGCGAAGCGTTTTCCGTCGCGGTAAGAATGTGCGGCGGGACCTATCCCTATATACTCGCCGCACCGCCAATACGCGAGGTTATGCCCGCATTCAAAGCCCAAAGCGGCGAAATTGCTGATTTCATACTGGGGAAATCCGTTTTTACCCAAGATATTCACGGTCTTTAAATACAGTTCCGCCGTCAGGTCTTCGTCAATCGCGGGATTTATCCGGGCAAGCGGGGTGTTTTCCTCGACTTTCAGAATATACGCCGATATATGGTTTACCGGCAGTTCGTATACCGCGCTCGCGTCCCTTTGCCCGGGGAGCCCCAGAATTATATCGACCGAAATGTTTTTAAAACCCGCTTCCCGCGTGAGTTCGACCGCCTTTACCGCCGTTTTTGAATCGTGCCGCCGCCCCAAGAAACGCAGTTCGTCGTCGTTCAGCGACTGCGCGCCTATTGAAATTCGGTTCACGCCTGATTTTAACAGCGTTTCAAGCATTTCGGCGTTTATGTCGGAAGGGTTGGCTTCGACGCTGATTTCGGCGTTTGCGGACAAGGCGCCGTTCACGCGGAGGAAAGCGGTTATTTCGGCGATTTCCCGCCATAAAAGCGACGGCGTCCCCCCGCCGAAATAGACGGTGTCGAACATAACCCGTTCGTCCGCCGCGTATTTTTGAACATTACGGATAACCGCCGATTTGTATAAATCGGTCGTTATTTTTTTATGCTTAACGGAATAAAAATTGCAATATATACATTTTGTATCGCAAAACGGAACATGAACGTATAAAGCGGTATTTTTCCCCATGGCGCACCTGAAAAAACGGCGGGGCGCGTTCGGCGAACGCGCCCCTTTTTTTCTGAAATTATTCTTTAACCTTATAGTATTCGACCAAACCCGCCAAGTCGTCGTATTTCCTCTTGGCTTCATCGACGGCGCGGCTGAACAGCTTTTCGGCCCTTTCGGGGTTTTGGATTTTAAGCGAGCTGTAACGCACCTCGCTCTCGATGAACTTCCTGTAATCGCTTACGGGAGCTTTGCTGTCGAGGGAATAAGGGGATTTCCCCTCTTTGGCGAGCGCGGGGTTAAACCTGAACAAATGCCAATAGCCCGATTCAACCGCTTCTTTCTCGACTTTTTGCGAAAGCGCCAAACCGCCCTTAATCCCGTGGTTGATGCACGGCGCGTAAGCTATTATGATTGACGGACCGTTATACGCCTCCGCTTCCGTGAACGCCTTTATGCACTGGTTTTGGTCGGCGCCCATCGCGACCTGCGCGACGTAAACGTAACCGTACTGCATGGCGATTTGCGCCAAATCCTTCTTTTTGACTTCCATACCGCCCGCCGCGAACTGCGCTATCGCGCCCGTCGGGGTGGATTTGGAAGCTTGACCGCCGGTGTTTGAATAAACCTCGGTATCGAATACGAGAATATTCACGTCCTCGCCGCTCGCGATTACGTGGTCTAAGCCGCCGTAACCGATGTCGTAAGCCCAGCCGTCCCCGCCGAACGCCCAAACAGACTTTTTAACGAGGAAGTTTTTATCCTTGAGGATTTCCTTGGCGTAAGGGCAAGACGCGTCTTTTTCCATGGCGGCTATAAATTCGTCCGACGCTTTGGCGTTGGCGTTGCCGTCGCAAAGGGTGTCGAGCCATTTTTGCGCCGCGGCTTTGCTTTCGGGGGACGAACCGTCCCCGGCGACCAATTCTCCGGCTTTTTTAACAAGCCTTTCGCGAACCGCCCTTTGCCCTAAGAACATACCGTAAGCAAATTCGGCGTTGTCTTCAAACAGCGAGTTCGACCAAGTGGGGCCCCTGCCCTTTTTGTCGACGGTATAAGGCGTCGCGGGGGCGGAGCCGCCCCAGATTGAAGAACAGCCCGTCGCGTTGCCTATATACATTCTGTCGCCGAACAGCTGCGTCGCGAGTTTGGCGTAAGGGGTCTCGCCGCAACCGGCGCAAGCGCCCGAGAACTCGAGCAAGGGCTGTTTGAACTGCGAGCCTTTTACGGAGGTTTCCTTGATTTTATCGAATATTTCCGGCTTGTCCGAAACGGTCATGCAATAGGCGAAGACCTTTTCCTCGTTGAGCATTTCGTCAAGCGGCTTCATAACGAGCGCCTTTTGTTTCGCGGGACATTCCTCCACGCAGGCGCGGCATCCGTAACAGTCGAGAACGGAGTTGCCGAGACAAAACTTCAACCCCGGCAGACCCGTCGCGTCTTTCATCTTCGTGCCTTCGGGGGCTTTCGCCGCTTCTTCCTCGTTCAGCAGGAACGGGCGGAGAATGGCGTGCGGGCAGATAAGGGAACACCGGTTGCACTGTATGCAGTTTTCGGGAATCCATTCGGGAACGTCCACGGCGACGGCGCGCTTTTCGTAGGCGGCGGAACCCTGCGGGAAAGTGCCGTCCGCCATGCCCGAAAACGCGGAAACGGGCAGCGAGTTGCCGCGTTGGGCGTTTATCGGAATAAGGATGTTGTTCACGAAATCCACAAGGTCTTTCCTGTCGCCGACGGCGGCGGGCGTTTCCAAATCGCCCTTGGCGTCTTTCCATGAAGCGGGGACGTCGACTTTGACGAATTTTTCCGCGCCCATTTCGACCGCCTTGTAATTCATGTTGACGACGTCGTCGCCTTTCTTGTGGAACTGCTTGTAAATCGCCTGCTTCATATAATCAATCGCTTCCGCGGCGGGTATGACGCCGGCAATCTTGAAGAACGCCGACTGCAACACGGTGCTTACGCGGTTGCCCAGCCCTATCCCCTTGGCTATATCGGTGGCGTTGATGATATAGAAGCTGATATCGTTTTCGGCGATGTATCTCTTGACGGGGGCGGGGATTTTCGCCTCAAGCTCGTCGGCGCCCCATTGGCAGTTAAGCAGGAAAGAACCGCCTTTTACCACGTCCTCGACCATGTCGTACTTGTCGATGTAAGACTGGTTGTGGCACGCCACGAAGTCCGCCTTCGTGATGAAATAGGTGGACTTGATGGGCGCGTTCCCGAAACGCAGGTGCGAAACCGTAACGCCGCCCGACTTCTTTGAATCGTAGGCGAAATACGCTTGGGCGTACATATCCGTATGGTCGCCGATAATCTTAATCGAGTTCTTGTTCGCCCCCACCGTTCCGTCAGCGCCGATACCCCAGAATTTACAGCTCGTGGTGCCTTTCGGGACGGTGTTCGGGTTTTCTTTGATTTCCAGGGAAAGGTTGGTAACGTCGTCTTCGATGCCGACGGTGAAACGCGCCTTTTGCCCGTTTTTGAACACCGCTATTATGTCCGCGGGGTTGCAGTCCTTGGAACCCAGCCCGTAACGCCCCGTAAAGACGGGGACGTCTTTGAATTTCCCCGCTTGACGCAAAGCCGCGACCACGTCAAGGTAAAGCGGTTCGCCGAGGGAACCGGGTTCCTTGGTTCTGTCCAAGACGCTGATTTGCTCGACGCTTTGGGGTATGGCGTCCGCGAAGGCGTTTACGGCGAAAGGACGGTAAAGCCTTACTTTAACCAAACCGTATTTCCCGCCGCCGGCGTTGAGGTAGTCGATGGTTTCTTCAATGGTGTCGCAGACGGAACCCATCGCCACTATAACGTGTTTTGCGTCGGGCGCCCCGTAGTAGTTGAAAAGTTTGTAGTCGGCGCCCGTCTTCGCGTTTATTTTGTCCATCGTCTTTTGAACGATTTCGGGGAGCGCGTCGTAATAGGGGTTGCAGGCTTCCCTCGCTTGGAAGAAGATGTCGGGGTTTTGCGCGGTTCCGTGCAGAACGGGATTTTGCGGGTTGAGCGCCCTGTCGCGGAACGCCTGTATCGCGTCGATATCGGCAAGCTCCGCCAAATCGGCGTAATCCCATTCCTCTATTTTCTGTATTTCGTGGGAAGTGCGGAAACCGTCAAAAAAATGCAAAAAAGGAACGCGACCTTTGAAAGTCGCGATGTGGGCGACGGCGCCGAGGTCCATAACCTCCTGCGGGTTGGTCGAGCAAAGCATCGCGTATCCGGTCTGGCGGCAGGCGTAAACGTCGCTGTGGTCGCCGAAAATAGAAAGCGCGTGAGAAGCCACCGCGCGCGCCGAAACGTGAATTACGCTCGGAAGCAGCTCGCCCGCTATCTTATACATATTCGGAATCATAAGCAGCAACCCCTGTGAAGCCGTGTAGGTGGTCGTAAGGGCGCCCGCCGCCAAAGAACCGTGCACCGCGCCGGCCGCGCCGGCCTCCGACTGCATTTCAGCCACCTTGACCCGCTGCCCGAAAATGTTTTCGCGCCCCGCCGTGGACCAACTGTCGGTAACCTCCGCCATTACCGACGACGGTGTAATGGGATAAATCGCCGCTACTTCGGTAAACGCGTAGGACACATGACCGGCGGCGGTGTTGCCATCCATGCATATTTTCTTTCTTGCCATTGTTTCTCCTCCTTATTCATATTTATGACGTTAATTTTAGCACATTTTACGCGATTTGTAAATATAAAAAGGCGCGCTTAACAAAATTTTTACAAATCAACCGCGCGCCGCCCTCCGTAAAAGCGCGTCCGGCGCGGGATTTGACAACGGCGGCTTGTTATGGTAGAATATTTTGAAAAGGAGAGCCTTATGAATTACAGAACCGACAAATACGGGAATAAGCTGTCCGTCCTCGGGTTCGGCTGTATGCGCTTCCCCAAAAACCCGGACGAAACGGAAAAGCTGTTCGACGAGGCTTTGGCCGCCGGAATAAATTATTTCGACACGGCTTACATGTATTCCGGAAACGAAGCGGCGTTAGGCCGCCTGCTCGAGAAAAAGGGCGCGAGGGAAAAAGTTAACGTCGCCACCAAAATCCCTCCCTTCATGTGCCGGAACCGCGCCGATTTCGACAGAATTTTCGGCAAACAGCTCGACAGGCTGAAAACGGACTACATCGACTATTACCTAATCCATATGCTGAACGGTCCGGAGCAATGGCGGGAATTATGCGAGGCGGGCGCAAAAGAGTGGATTGCGGAAAAAAAAGAACGGGGGCAAATCAGGCAAATCGGCTTTTCGTTCCACGGGGAGCAAGGCGCCTTTATCAAACTGATTGACGCTTACGACTGGGAATTTTGCCTTATTCAGTACAGTTATCTCGACGTCAACAATCAAGCGGGTTTAAAGGGGCTTAGGCACGCCGCGTCGAAAGGCGTTCCCGTTTTTGTCATGGAACCGCTGCGCGGGGGGCTTTTAGCCGACAAACTCCCGCTTGAAGCGGAAAAGATTTTCAAAGGGGTCAACCCGTCGGCGTCTTCGGCGAGCTGGGCGTTGCGGTGGCTTTGGAACCACGGGGAAATCACCCTTTTGCTGTCGGGGATGAAGAGCGCGGGGCAAATCCGAGAGAACGCGGCTACGGCGGATTACGCGGCTGAAAACGCCTTCACGGAACGGGAGACGGACGCGGTCGAAAGGGTCGCCGCCGTTTTCAAAGCCTCCGACAGGATACCCTGCACGGGTTGCCGTTATTGCATGCCCTGCCCCGCCGGCGTTAATATCCCGGAATGTTTCTCGGCGTATAACGATTCCCGCAGTTTCGGGAAAGTCTCGGGAATCGCGCAATATATAAGGAACACCGGGGCGATGATATCAAAGAAAGGTTCGGCGGGTTCCTGCGTTAAATGCGGCAAGTGTTCCCCGCGCTGCCCGCAGGGCATATCGGTCGAGGCGGAGCTGAAAACCGTCAGGAAACGTATGGAACCGTTATGGTTCAGGGCGGGTATGCCGATTGTAAGGCGGTTTACCGGCGGGGGGAGGAGGAAACGCGGTTCGACCTGACAATAAAATTCCCAAAAAAATCATGTTAAAGTATTGAATTTTTGGAAAATCCGTTATATAATTAAGTGTGATTACAATTATCAGGAGGAGCGGAAATGAAATACGGATATTTTGACGACGACAGGAGAGAATATGTGATTACTTCTCCGCAAACCCCTTACCCGTGGATTAACTATCTCGGCGCGCAGGGTTTTTTTTCGCTTATATCAAATACGGCGGGGGGGTATTGCTTTTATAAAGACGCGTGCTTGCGACGGATTACGCGTTACCGGTACAACAACGTTCCCGCCGATATGGGCGGCAGATATTTTTACATCAACGACGAAGGGCACGTCTGGAACCCCGGCTGGTCGCCCGTAAAGGCTAAACTCGACGGTTACGAATGTCGGCACGGGTTGGGTTACACGATTATAAAAGGGAGCTCAAAAGGGGTCGAAGCCGAGGTCAAGTTTTTCGTCCCGCAGGATTTTAACGGGGAGGTGCATAAGGTAACCCTCCGTAACACGACTAAAGATTATAAGAAAATCAAGCTGTTCAGTTTTGTGGAATGGTGCCTGTGGGACGCGCGGGACGACTCGACGAACTTTCAGCGCAACTTCAACACGGGCGAAGTGGAGATAGAAGGTTCGACGATTTTCCATAAAACCGAGTACAAGGAACGCCGCGACCATTTCGCGTTTTATTCGGTGAACGCCAAGCTGACGGGTTTCGACACCAACAGGGAAAGTTTTATCGGGCTGTACAACGGGTTCGGCGAGGCGCAGGTCCCCATGAACGGCATTTCCCACAATTCCGTCGCGGACGGGTGGTCTCCCATCGCCTCGCACTTCGTGGAGGTGGGGCTGGAATCAGGAGAAAGCCGCGATTTGGTGTTCGTCCTCGGTTACGTTGAAAACACTTTTGAAGAGAAATTCGCCGACGATTTGACCGGCGGCGAGAAAATTATAACTTCCGGAAAATCCCGCAAAAACATAATCAATAAGGAAAAAGCCTATAAAATGCTCGCGCTTTGCGACACCGCCGAAAAAGCGGATAAGCTGTTCGACGGGCTGAAAACTTACTGGAACGCCCTGCTCGGGCAGTACAGCGTCAATTCCCCCGACGAAAGGCTAAACCGCATGGTGAACGTTTGGAACCAGTATCAGTGCATGGTAACGTTCAATATGTCGCGCTCCGCCTCTTACTTTGAATCGGGGATAGGCAGGGGAATGGGTTTTCGCGATTCAAACCAGGATTTGCTGGGGTTCGTCCACCAAATCCCGTCAAAAGCGAGGGAACGCGTCATAGACTTAGCCGCCACGATGCTTGAGGACGGAGGCGCTTATCACCAATATCAGCCGCTCACAAAAATGGGAAACCATGAACTGGGTTCCAACTTCAACGACGACCCGCTGTGGATGATTTTGGCGGTCGCCGCCTACATGAAAGAAACGGGGGATTTCACCATCCTTGACGAGCAGGTTCCTTATGAAAACAAGAAAGAGCTTTCCGACACCCTCCTCGACCATATGAAGCGGGCGTTCAACCACGTCTGCACCAAAACCGGACCGCACGGGCTCCCGCTGATAGGGCGCGCCGACTGGAACGACTGCTTAAACTTAAACTGTTTTTCCGCCTCGTCGGGGCAGTCTTTCCAAACCACCACCTCCAAGGACGGAAAAATCGCCGAATCGGTTATGATTGCCGTGATGTTCTGCTTTATCGGACCGGAATATTCCGCGATGTGCCGCATTAAGGGCGACGAAACCGAAGCCGCCCGCGCCGACGCCGAAATCCGAAAAATGCGCGAAACGACAATGAAGCACGGCTTCGACGGGGAATGGTTTTTGCGCGCTTACGACGATTACGGAAGAAAACTCGGCTCCAAGGAATGCGATGAATCGAGGATTTTTATCGAACCGCAAGGGTTCGCGGTTTTGGCGGGCTTAGGCAAGGAAGACGGCGCGGATATAAAGACGCTTGACAGCGTGGACAAATACCTCAATACCGACCACGGGCTTGTGCTGAACAACCCCGCTTTCACCAGATACTATATAGAATACGGCGAGATTTCCACTTATCCGCCGGGGTACAAGGAAAATGCGGGCGTATTCTGCCACAACAACGCTTGGATTATCTGCGCCGAAGCCGAAATCGGCAGGGGCGGCAAGGCGTTCGAGTATTATTCCAAAATCGCGCCGGCGTTCAGGGAGGAGATGTCGAACCTGCACCGCACCGAGCCTTACGTCTACGCGCAGATGATTGCGGGCAAGGACGCGTCGCGCCACGGCGAGGCGAAAAATTCGTGGCTGACCGGCACGGCGGCGTGGAATTTCGTGGCGGTTTCGCAGTATATTCTCGGGATTAAGCCGCAGTACGACGGCTTGAAAATCGACCCGTCAATCCCTAAAGAATGGGACGGTTTCACGCTTGCGAGGGTATTCCGCGGGGCCACTTACAACATCACGGTCAAAAACCCGAACCATGTTTGCAAGGGCGTGGTTAAGACGCTTGTAAACGGCGAGGAAAGGGCGGATAACGTCGTTCCGGCGTTCGGCGGCGGGACGCACGCGGTCGAGATTACGCTGGGGTAGAAATTAAAGCCGCCGCAACGGCGCGACCCCGTTTAAGGATGCGGCTTACCGTCGCGGTACGCCGTCATGATATCCTTGAAAACCTCGCCGTTCGACGGCGGCGTCCAGGTAATGGCGTTGGCCCCCGCCTTTATTGTTTCGATAATCGTTTCATTTGACGGGCCGCCCGTCGCTATTATGGGGACGTCTTGGCTGATTTTGCGGATTTTAGCCACTATTTCCGCCGTTTTCCCGGCGGCGGAGACGTTGAAGGCGTCCGCGCCGTGTTCCAACCGCGATTTGATGTCGTCCCGCTCGTTTATCACGGTTACGAAGACGGGGATATCGACGGTTTCCGCCACTTCGCTCAAGACCGCGTCGGACGTGGGCGCGTTTACCACGACGCCCGCCGAACCTTGAAATTCGGCGTTTTTGGCGAGTTCGACCACGCGTTTCCCTTTCGTAAGCCCGCCGCCCACCCCCGCGATTACGGGAACCTCCGCCGCGAACATGACCGCCGCGTTTATAATCGGTTGCGGCGTAAACGGATAGACCGCCAGCACGGCGTCGGCGTCAACGTTTCGGATAATGCAGATGTCCGTGGTGAAAACCAGCGATTTTACGCGTCTGCCCATAATCACTATGCCGGAAGCGGTTTCAATTTCCTTTGGAACGTGAAGCGTAAAATTCCTCAAACGCCCGTTCAGATTTCTAACGCCCATAAGATTCCCCCCCGTTATTTTTTGTCGGAACCGTTTTAAAACCCGCCGGCGGCGGTTTTACGGTCTTTTTTTGTCCCGAACCCGCGCCGCGCGCCATAATCGTTTAAATTCAAAAGATTATGACTTATGATATCATATCTTAACCGATTTGACAATACCCAAAATTTACGGACCGTAAATTTTAAAAACGGGTTGACAAAACGGCGGTCGCGCGTTTATTATATAATATGTGGCGAAAGCGGGTTTAATACGGTTTCGCCCTTACGAAAAAAAATAAAACCGAAGGAGAATATAAATTATGGCAGATATTGTCAAAAAGGCGACCCGCGAAAGCTACGGGGAGGCTTTAATTGAACTTTACAAGAAAAGGAACGACCTCGTCGTCCTTGACGCGGACGTGGCGGAAGCGACAAAAACGGTTACTTTCAAGAAAGCGTACCCCGACAGGCACTTCGACTGCGGAATCCAAGAACAGAACATGATGGGCGTGGCCGCCGGGCTTGCCGCCGCGGGGAAGTTGGTGTTCGCGTCCTGTTTCGCGATGTTCGCCGCGGGGCGCGCGTTTGAAATTGTGCGCAACAGTATAGGCTATCCCCGGCTGAACGTGAAAATCGGCGCCACCCACGCGGGGATTTCCGTGGGCGAGGACGGCGCTTCGCACCAGTGCAACGAGGATTTGGCGCTGATGCGGGTTATCCCGAACATGACGGTAATCAGCCCCGCCGACGACGTCGAGGCTAAAGCGGCGGTTATGGCTATGGCGGAACACGACGGTCCCGCTTATTTGAGGTTCGGGCGGCTCGCCGTTCCCGTGTTCAACGATAAGGACAGTTACAGGTTTGAAATCGGAAAGGGCGTTACGCTGAAAGACGGCGGCGACGTCGCCATAATCGCCACGGGGCTTATGGTTTCGGAAGCGCTGGCGGCTTACGACGCGTTGTCGGGACAGGGGATAAGCGCGCGGATTATCAATATCCACACGATTAAGCCGATTGACGCGGATATCATTATAAAAGCGGCGAAAGAAACCGGAAAGATTATCACCGTGGAAGAACATTCCGTAATCGGCGGGCTGGGTTCGGCGGTTTGCGACGTTACCGCGGAGTTTTGCCCCGTTCCCGTCAGGAAAATCGGGGTGAACGACGTGTTCGGTCACTCGGGTCCGGCGGTTGACTTGCTGAAAGAGTTCGGGTTATGCGCGGACAATATCGTTAAAACGGCGAAGGATTTCCTGGGGAAGTGATATAGCCGTTTAAATTCAAAATGCTTCGCGCTTTGAATTTAAACGGGGTTACGCGGAGGTAACCGTGAAAAAACTCAACCTTACGTTAATAATCGCAATCGCGGCGCTTTTCGTCGTCAACGCCGTTACGTTCGCGCTTTGGCTTAACAAGCCCGGCGGCGCGAAGGACGTTTCCGTAACCGAAACGACCGCGGCGGGGGCGGAGAACGGCGAACCCGGCGTTTCCGGCGGCGGTAACCCTTCCCCGGGCGAAAACCCGAACGTTCCCGATACGAGCGGCGGCGCGTCAATTCCCGACACAAGCGGCGACCCGGTTCCCGAAAGCGGCAATTATAACTACGGCGAGGCTCTTCAAAAGTCGATACTGTTTTACGAGTTACAGCGTTCTGGGAAGCTTCCGACGCCAACCCGAGCCAACTGGCGCGGCGATTCGGGTCTGAACGACGGCGGGGACGCCGGTCTTGACTTAACGGGGGGCTGGTACGACGCGGGCGACCATGTGAAGTTCAACCTGCCCATGTCGTATTCCGCGACAATGCTGGCGTGGAGCGTTTACGAGGACAAGCAGAGCTACATAGCGAGCGGCGAGCTTGCGAACATTCTCGGCGCGGTCAAGTGGGCGAACGATTATTTTATAAAATGCCACCCCGAACCCAATGTTTATTACTACCAAGTGGGCGACGGCGGTCTCGACCATTCGTGGTGGGGACCCGCCGAGGCAATGCAGATGAACCGCCCGTCTTACAAGGTTGACGACAGCAAGCCCGGCTCGACGGTTGCGGCGGGAACGGCGGCGTCGCTTGCGTCGTGCGCGGTTGTGTTCAAGGAATACGACAAGGCGTATTCGGATTTGTGTGTAAAGCACGCCGAGGAGCTTTTCGCCTTTGCGGAAACCGCCAAGAGCGACGCGGGTTACACGGCGGCGAACGGCTTTTACCAGTCGTGGAGCGGTTGGAACGACGAATTGGCGTTAGCGGCGTTTTGGCTGTACAAGGCGACCGGGGAGAAGAGCTACTTAGACAAGGCGAAGTCTTACGTCGAAACGGCGGCGAGCGGCGATTACTATGAGTGGGCGCACTGCTGGGACAACGTAACGGCGGGAGCCGCGCTTTTGCTGGCAATGGAAACGGGCGATTCCAAGTACAAGAACATGATTGAGAAGAATCTCGACTTTTGGACGACGGGAACGGACGGCAAGAAGGTTCATTACACCCCGAAAGGCTTGGCGTGGCTTGACCAATGGGGTTCGCTTAGGTACGCGACGACAATGGCTTATCTCGCGGGGGTGTATTCGCAGTGGAGCGGCTGCCCGTCGGCTAAGAAAACAACTTACTGGGATTTCGCGGTTTCGCAGGTTGACTACGCCCTTGGCAGCACGGGAAGGAGTTTTGTCTGCGGGTTTGGCGAAAATCCCCCGGTAAACCCGCACCACAGAACGGCGCAGGGTTCGTGGACCGACAACATGAGCAACCCAAATCCCGGGCGGCACGTTCTTGTGGGCGCGTTGGTGGGCGGTCCGGACAGGAACGACGGCTACAAGGACGAGGTGAGCGATTACGTCAGCAACGAGGTCGCCTGCGACTACAACGCGGGGTTCACGGCGGCGTTGGCTAAGCTGTACGGGGTTTACGGCGGCAAGCTTGTCGCCAATCTCAACGCCGACGAGGAAGCGGGCGACGAGCTTTTCGTCGAGGCGGGGGTGAACGCTTCGGGGAACAACTTCGTTGAAATAAAAGCGGTCGTCTACAACCAAACGGGCTGGCCCGCGCGGGTTACCGACAACCTGAAAATGCGGTATTTCTTCGATTTGTCGGAAGTGGGCGGCGACCCCTCCGAAATCAGCGTAAACACCAACTATATGCAGGGGGGAAAGGCTTCGGAAGTCAAGCAGTGGAAAGGCAGTATCTATTACGTGGAAATTGACTTTTCGGGGTATAAGATTTACCCGGGCGGTCAAAGCCAGTATAAGTGCGAGGTGCAGTTCAGAATGACGAGTTCGGGCGCGTGGGACAACGGCAACGACCCGTCTTATAAGGATATAGGTTCTTCGGGCAGTCTGAAAAAGGCTTTCGGAACAGCGCTGTACGAGGGGGACAGGTTGGTGTTCGGGGGAGAACCTTAACCCAAATCACCGACGCCGACCTCTTTGAACGATTTTATGTATATATCGCATAAAAGCGCGATTTTGTCTTGGTTATACGCCCATTTATCGTGAACGCCCGCGACCTTGAACCCCGCCAGTTTCGCCGTTTTGACGGCGTAATAGGCGTCCTCGAACACCCATACCTCGTCTTTTTCCAACCCGAGGAAATCCAGCGCCTTATGATAAATCAAGGGCGTGTTTTTTTCCGAACCTACTTCCCCGCAGGTCAGAACCGTTTCAAAACAGCCGGAAATCCCCGCGTTTTTAATCGCGGGCCGGACGAAACGGCGGTCGGTCGCCGTGGCGAGAACCATCCTTATTTTGTTTTCGCGAAGGCTGTTCAGAAAATCGAGCGCGCCGTCTTTCAACGACAGCTTCCCGTTATACCCTTCGCTGAGCGAGCCGCCGTTATAATCCCCGCTCCATAAGTGCATGGAATCGAGGAGCGTCCCGTCCATGTCGAAAATTACGCCTTTTGTTTTCATAACACTGATAATAACAGATTGTTCCCCGATTGTCAAATTCCGAGGAGAAAAATATGGACTTTCAAACCGCGAAAAAAGAGCATGAAGCGCTGTCGGCTGAAATTGAGAGGCATAACAGGAATTATCACACGCTTGACGACCCGGAAATAAGCGATTACGACTACGATATGCTGATGAGGCGGATTAAAGGGATAGAGGAGCTTTTTCCCGAACTGATAACGCCCCGTTCCCCCACGCAAAGGGTGGGGGGGGGGACGCTGAACACCTTCCGCAAGGTTAGGCACGCCGTCCAAATGGGAAGCCTGCAGGACGTTTTCAGCTTCGACGAGATAAGGGAATTTGACGGGCGTGTCCGCAAAACGCTCCGCGACCCGCTTTACGCGGTCGAACCCAAGGTGGACGGGCTTTCAGTGTCGCTGTTGTACGAAAACGGCGCGTTCGTTCGCGGGGCGACGAGGGGGGACGGGTTCGTCGGCGAGGATATAACCGCGAATATCCGCGCCATAAAAAGCGTTCCCTTAGAACTGACCGAACCCGTTAAACTTATCGAGGTTCGCGGGGAGGTCTATATGCCGAAAAAGAGCTTTGAGCGGCTCGTCCGTGAACAGGAAGAAAAGGGCGAAACGCCTTCCAAAAACCCGCGAAACGCCGCCGCCGGCTCGCTCAGACAAAAGGACAGCGCCGTCGCCGCCGAACGCGGGCTTGATATTTTCGTGTTTAATATTCAGCGCGTCGACGGGGAAAACATCGCCTCCCACAAACAGTCGCTTGAATTTATGGATAAACTGGGGTTTAATGTCATACGCGGCTGTAAAACGTTTTCAAACATAGAACGCGCCATCGGCTATATAGAAGAGTTAGGCGGAAAAAGGCCCGATTTGCCGTTTGACATAGACGGCGCGGTTATAAAGGTCGACGATATAGCCGGCAGGGAGGAAATCGGCTATACCTCGAAGGTTCCCAAGTGGGCGGTCGCCTATAAATACCCGCCCGAGGAAAAAGAAACGGTGTTGAGGGACGTTGAAATAAACGTGGGGCGGACGGGGGCTTTGACGCCCGTCGCGATACTCGGGCCGGTTATCCTCGCGGGGACGACGGTATCCCGCGCCTCGTTGCATAATCAGGATATAATGGACGAACTCGGCGTTTGTATCGGCGACGCGGTTTTGGTGAGAAAAGCGGGGGACATTATCCCCGAGGTCGTGAAAACCGTAAAGCACAACGGCGGCGAACCTTGCAAGATTCCCGATAATTGCCCGGTTTGCGGGGCAAAAACGGTTCGCCGCGAGGATGAGGCGGTTATCCGTTGCCCGAACATTGACTGTTCCGCGCAGATTTTGCGTAATATCGAACATTTCGCGTCGCGCGGCGCCATGGACATAGACGGTTTGGGCGAGGCGGCCGTGCGGCTCCTCGTCGGAAGCGGGCTTGTTTCGACGGTGGCGGATTTATATAAGCTGACCAAATGCGATTTGACGTCGCTGCCCGGATTTAAAGAAAAATCGGCTGAAAACTTGTTAAACGCGATTGAAAATTCCAAGAAAAACGGGCTTGAACGGCTGATATTCGCTTTGGGCATAAAAGGCGTGGGCGAGCGTTCGGCGGCGCTCCTGTGCGAACGCTTCGGCGACGTCGACCGGATTATGGCGGCGGATATCGAAACGCTGAAAACAGTCGAAAAATTTGGCGACAACCTCGCCGAAAACGTATATTACACACTGCGCGAGCCGCACATGGAAAAACTCGTCGGCGCGCTGAAGGAAAGCGGCCTTAACATGGCGTATTCCAAAAAAAGCGTGTCGGATAGGTTCGCGGGGGCGACTTTCGTTCTTACGGGAACGCTTTCAAGCATGAAAAGGGAGGAAGCCAAAGAGAAAATAGAGGCGCTCGGCGGAAAGTGCGTCGGTTCCGTCTCGTCGAAGACCGACTTCGTAATAGCGGGGGAGGACGCGGGGAGCAAGCTGTCCAAGGCCAAACAGTCGGGAATTAAGATTTTAAGCGAGGGCGAGTTTTTGGAAATGTTGAAGTGAACCCTTTTCTTGTTCCACGGCGCCGCGTGTGCGTTCGCGTTTCGCCGAACGCCGAAACGACCGCGAAAAAACGTAATTCAGCGAAAAAAACGGGAAAAAACAGGAAAAATTCAAAAAAAAGTATTGACAAGGCGCGAAAAACGTGATATTATGGTTAAGCTGTCCCCCGACAAGGGATGGAACGGCGGTACGGGCGGCTGTATAACGGCGCTTCGTCCCGCTGGGGTTCTTTGAAAATTGAACAATACAAACATTACCTGAAAAATTCTAAAAAAATTCTGGATTAAGCAAACTTAACAAATAAGTTGGCGTTAAGACGGAGTCAAGGTAACTGCGCGGGAATCCGCGTAATTATACAAACTTAATAAAGAGTTTGATCCTGGCTCAGGACGAACGCTGGCGGCGCGCCTAACACATGCAAGTCGAACGGGAACGTGCGCAACACTGTGTGTTGCGCAATTGACAATGAACAATTGACAATGGACAATTATGGAGCGGCACTTCGTGCCGCAGTTAAGAATAGTCGCCGAAGGCGACACCATAACTGTCAATTGTCAACTGTCAATTGTAAATTGAGCAAGTAACACAGAGTGTTGCGCGCGTTTTAGTGGCGGACGGGTGAGTAACACGTGAGCAACCTGCCTTTAAGTGGGGGACAACAGCCGGAAACGGCTGCTAATACCGCATAAACCGGCACCCGGGCATCCGGGAACCGGCAAAGATTTATCGCTTAAAGATGGGCTCGCGCCTGATTAGACAGTTGGCGGGGTAACGGCCCACCAAATCTACGATCAGTAGCCGGACTGAGAGGTTGAACGGCCACATTGGGACTGAGACACGGCCCAGACTCCTACGGGAGGCAGCAGTGGGGGATATTGCACAATGGGGGAAACCCTGATGCAGCGACGCCGCGTGAGGGAAGAAGGTTTTCGGATTGTAAACCTCTGTCGGAGGGGACGATAATGACGGTACCCTCTAAGGAAGCCACGGCTAACTACGTGCCAGCAGCCGCGGTAATACGTAGGTGGCAAGCGTTGTCCGGAATTACTGGGTGTAAAGGGAGTGTAGGCGGGACTTTAAGTCAGATGTGAAATGCGCGGGCTCAACCCGCGACCTGCATTTGAAACTGAAGTTCTTGAGTGAAGTAGAGGCAAGCGGAATTCCTAGTGTAGCGGTGAAATGCATAGATATTAGGAGGAACACCAGTGGCGAAGGCGGCTTGCTGGGCTTTTACTGACGCTGAGGCTCGAAAGCGTGGGGAGCAAACAGGATTAGATACCCTGGTAGTCCACGCCGTAAACGATGATTACTAGGTGTGGGGGGATAGAACCCTTCCGTGCCGGAGTTAACACAATAAGTAATCCACCTGGGGAGTACGTGCGCAAGCATGAAACTCAAAGGAATTGACGGGGGCCCGCACAAGCAGTGGAGTATGTGGTTTAATTCGAAGCAACGCGAAGAACCTTACCGGGTCTTGACATGGGGACGACAGG
>JAIRWC010000036.1 GCA_031253495.1 Oscillospiraceae bacterium
GATGGTAACCTTGTATCCCCTGCTTTTGAGGAGCCTGCCCAAAGAAGCGACGGTTATGCCCTTCCCGACGCCGGAAACGACGCCCCCCGTTACGAAGATGTATTTCGTGTCCATTTTTATGACCATGCCGCCTCACCCCGCGCAAAACTCAATGAAAATCGCGGCGCGGCGAGGAGTCCTTTCTTGTTTTTCAACCTTTTTCCTTCCCGCCCGGTCCGCTATAATTTTTCGATAATATCCGCGACGTATCCGTACTCCGGGAAATCCCGCCTTAACCGGTCGCGGCATTTTTCGCAAAACCGCTCATACTCGCTTTTGTTCTCCCGCATAACCTGTTTCGCCCCCCACAAATGGGTGTAGCTCACTTGGGGGAAACGCAGCTTATCCCAATCGAGAACGGTTTCGACGCCTTGCCTTTTGTATCGCGCGCACATGGCCAGCAGCCTTTGTTCGGCGTACACCATGTAACGCAGATAATCGCCGCGCGGGTTCGCGTATTTCATAAAGCGCAGGGACCGTGCGACGTAATACCGCTTGAAATCCTCGCCCGGCAGGTAAAGGAAGGCCGTGTTCAAGGGGAGCGCGGAACAGTCGTGGGCGCCGTCGAATTTATACCCTTTTTTCATGTCGAAAAACCCTGTCGGCGGGTATACGTCCGGCATAAGCTCTTCCCTGTGCGCGGCGACGATTTTATCCGAAAATTCCGGCAGCTTCCACGCTATAAAATCGGTGTCGAGCATTAACAGCGGCGCTTTGGCCGCCCTTAACGCGAACAGCTTTCCCGCCGCCCAAAACGCCCGCGCGTCAATCCCCTCAAAGTCGTCGGGGATGGTAACAAGCACTTCGTCCCATAAACCGGCTATTCCGATACCGCGAATATACGCGGCGCCGGCGGAATCGGCGTGCATTTCGGTTTTGTCGCCGTCTTGCCTGCGGGTTAAGGCGGAAATCGCCGCCGTGTAAAGCTCAAAACGCTCCAAAGAAAACTTTTCGTCGCTTTTGGCGTAATGCGGCGCGGTCGATAACGAATAAACAACCCTCATATCAAGTCAATCCCGTAACCGAACATATTAAGCGGTTCCCCCGCGATAAGCGCCGTTAACCCAATCGGCAAGGGGATATACGAGCCTTGGGCGTCATACGAGCCGAAACCAAAAGAGCCGAAACCAAAAGAGCCGAAATTAAAAGAGCCGAAACTAAACGAGCCGAAACTAAACGAGCCGGATTTTTCAAAATATTTGTAATACAGGTCTATAAAGCCCGCCCAGTTAAAACTGCCCAAAGTCGCAATCACCCCCTTTTCGGTTGTAACTTTTTACAGCCGCTCCGCCAGCCGTTTGTAACGCAGCGCGTCGTGTTCGGCTTCGCGGCTTTTTTTCGCGCGGCTTTCGGCGCATTTAAAGAGCAAAAGCGCCTTTAAGCGTTCGACCGAGTGTTCTTTCAGCAAATCCTTTATATCGCCGTCGTCCGCGTCGGAAACCCTGTCGCGGTTTTCTATGATATAACCCACTTCTTTTATCTCTTCCCGGGAATATCCGAACCTCGCCATAATCCGCTCGGCGTAAATGCGGGCGCGTTCGACGTGCCCCAGATAACGCGCGCCGCCGTCCGAATCGCGGGAACAGCAGTCCGGCTTCCCCAGCTCGCAAAACAGCAAGGACAGGCGCAAAGGCAGCAAAGGCGCGGAACTCCCCACGCTTTTAAAAGCGCGCGGAAGAAAATCTTCATAATCCCTCACCGGCTCCAACTCCGGGATAAGCGCGAAAAAAACCTCGGCGTATTCGTCAAGAACCGCTCCCGCCTTTTTCCCGAGGACGACCCGCTCAAAATCCCCGCGCATAAAAGCGGGCCGAACCCCGGCGAGGTCGGGGACAAGACCGAAAATAGCTTCCTTCGTTTCGGGGGCCACCGTATAATCCTCTTCGGAATACCACGCCAACGCGGGGAGTATATTTTCCGGTTTGGCGCTGTTCGGGGTAAACGCGGCGACGCCTTCCTCCATGTGCTTCAGACCGCCGAACGGGTCTTTAAAGCCTTTCTCGGGGCTGTAGGCAATCGCGTCGACGGTAAAGGCGCTTTCGGAAAGCTTCTCCCTCAAATCGGCGTACGGCTTTATTCCGGCGGAAACGCCGAGAACCGTTACTATCAATTCGCCTTTGTCCAAATTATCCTCGATAACCTTATACCCGTCGAAAATCGCCCTTATCCGGTCTAACCCGGCGTTCGCGATAATATCGAAATCAAGGAGGGAACGCCCTTTCAAAAGCGTTCTCGCGCATTTCCCGTAAACGTAGGCGTCGTACCCGCGCGAACCCAGTTTATCGAGGATTTCAAGCGTTTGTTTGGGCAAATCAAGATTACCGGCCATTTTTATGACCATGCCGCCTCACCCCGCGCAAAACTCAATGAAGATTGCGGCATGGCGAGGAGCCCTTTCTTGTTTTTCAACCTTATGACCATGCCGCCTCATCCCCAACCGTCAACCCCGCTTTTCCTCAAAGCGGAGAAAATCCTCAGCTTAAAGCCTTTGTCCTCGTGTTCCTTTTGCCGCAAAAACTCTTTTATTTCCTGCCGATAAGTCTTTTTGTCGACGGGGCAAAGGGACTTAACGATTTCAAAACCGTTCCTTTCGCAGCAGGCGACAATCGCGCTTTCCGGCGCGAAAACCAAAGGGCGTATAAGCGTCAGGTCCTTTACGGACAAATAGCTTTTCGGGGAAAAACAGCCTATTCTCCCTTCCTTGAACAAGTTCATCACAAAGGTTTCGACCGCGTCGTCATAACTGTGCGCGAGGGCGATTTTATTGCAACCCGCGGCTTTCGCCATGTCGTGCAACGCGCCTCTGCGCATTTTGGCGCACAGCGAACACGGATTGGTTTCTTTCCGTATGTCGAAAACTATTTCGGCTATATCGGTTCGGGTAAGCGTAAAAGGGACGCCCAGCCCGTCGCAAAAGCGTTTTACGCTTGAAAAATCCCCGTCTTTGCCGTTGAAACGCAAGTCGAGCGTAACGGCGTGAATATCGAAGCCGAACCCGGCGAAGGCGCGCGTTTTCGCCAAGGCGGCGAGCAAGGCCAAGCTGTCTTTTCCCCCCGAAACGCCGACGGCGATTTTATCGCCGCTTTGTATCAAGTCAAATTCCTGACAGGCGCGCCTGACATATCCCAATATTTTTCGCAAGGTCTAATCTTCTCCCAACTTTAAAGCCTTGTTCACGCTGATATTCCTTATGATGCCGCCGAGCGCGGCGAACCCCGCCCCCAGCATTACGGCAATCAGAATATACATCCTTATATAATCCCGTCGGGCGGCGGCTACGTAAAACGGCGGAATCTGTTCGGAAACGGCGTACATATTTTGGAACAGGGGGACGAAAAGGTCGCTCGTTACGCCGCCGATTATAAACGCCGCCGCTATGGACGCCCCCGACACCAAAAGCTGCTCATAGCCGAGAACGCCGATAATTTCACGGAAACTCAGCCCCATGGCCCGCATAACCCCGAACAAAAGCGTACGCCCCTTTATCGACAGAATCCAGTATATCAAAAAGCCTATCACCGTCATCGCCATAATAACCGTGAAACCGAGGGTCAAAGCGCCGTTCATGCCTTGAAGCTTAGGGTCGGTTTTCGCGGCAATCAGCTGTTGCGACGAATCGGTAAGCGTCTGAATGGGGAGGTTGTTCGCCTTTATGTCGTCGTAAAGCGCCTCGCTCCCCGCGCCCTTTTCCATCTTCAGCCATATTTCATACGGTTCAAGCTCCGTTTGCGCGCGGACAAAGTTATAATTCATCACCGCGAAAGACCTTTCGGCGGCGGCGCCGTCCCTGTCGGTCTCATAGGGGTTGATTCCCGGCCACCAGTCCGTTATCGCGATAACCGTCGCGTTTATCACGTTGCTTCTGCCCCACCTTACCGTAACGCCGTCGCCCAATCCCAAGCCCGCGCTTTCGCCGAGCGAGCGGGAAATGATTATCCCCGACTTATATTCCGTGAGCGCGTTGCAATAGTTCCACCAGTGAACGGGGAGCAAATCGTCGCGAAACCACGCCGTCCGGGCGAATTTATCGGGTTCGACGGCCATAAGGGTTACGGTTCGGGTTCCGCCGGACGAACCGGAAACGGGCGCGACCCTGACCGATTCGTTCCGCAGAACCTTGGCGGCGGTTTCGACCCCCGCCAGGTTCTCGTATTTCTCAAAATCCGTTTCCTTGTAATAAAAAGCCGCGTCCCCGCCGCCGTCGCTTGAAAGCCAATACTCTTTCAAAGTAACGTCGGCGCCGTTGGAATAGTATATCATGTCGGATTTATTGTTGTTGATTGTGCGGGCGGTGTTCGCGGAGAAGATGCCGAGCGAAAACGTGATTACCAAAAACAGCATCAAAAACCGCTCTCCGCCGTCGCTCCTTCGGACGGCGGTAATCGCGATATACTGCGAAGGGTTCCAAAACCGCCTGCCCAACAGATAAATTAACGAAAGCGCGTAAGGATAAACGCGCAGGAAAAACAGCCCCAGCCCCATTATCAGGCAAGAGGAAAATATGAAAAGCAGCGGGTCGATTTCCCCCGTGGGGGAAAACGCGTTTTCCTCAATCGCCTTTTCGACGCCGGAGGTGTAAAAGTATAAAAACGCCAACCCCGCCCCGATTAGGATAAAATCCGCCATGAACTTTTCCCATAACGGCGTTTTGGCGGATTTCACGCGGTTACGCTTATACTGCACGATTGAAAGGCGCGACGCCGGGATAACGGGCAGCACGGCGGTTACGAAAAACACGGCGACCGCCGCAAAGGCGTAAATCAGCGCCGCGGAAGTGATTTTCGCGGATAAGCCGCGCCTGTTCACAAATTCCAAAAACCCGTCGGACACCCCGAGGAAGCGGCACAGCGCCAACCCCGCAAACGGCGCGCAGACGAATGATATTATCCCCAACACGCCCGCTTCCATGGCGTAAAGCGAGAAAATCTGCCCCCCCGACGCGCCGCGGCTTCTTAAAAGCGAGATTTCGTTGCGCTCCCCCTCCACGTTCAGCCGCGAAACCATAAAGAGATAAAACCCCAGCATAACCATCACGGGAATCTGCAAAGCCCAAAGGACGCGCGTCAAACTCGCCGCCCTGTCGACATACTCGAGCAGAATGTCGTACGCGCCCATTTGGAATTTGAACCCGATTTCCGGATACACCGAAAAATCGTCCCGTATGGCGGCGGTAACCGCGCCGATTTTGTTCATGTCGAGCTTTCGATAATCCAAACCGTACCGCGCGTATATTTCCGACGCCAAAACCGTGCCCGACGGCAAAAGCTCGTTCAAATAATAATCGTAGTCCACGATAAGCGAAGTCATATAGGCGTCCATCTTTTCCGACCAATAAACGTCTTTTTCGTCCAAAGGCTCAAAAACGCCGACCACCCTGACCTTAAAACGCTCGCGCGAGGCTTCGGAAGGGCTGATTTCATATTCCCCGCCCAAGGATATGCCCAAGACCTTGAGCGCCTGCTCGGAAACCGCGACCTCAATTACCCCGTCCTCCCCCGTTTCGGAATACATTCGCCCGCTCGTTATGTTTACGCGCCCGGCGAAGCCCGTCATGGCGGAAACCCTCACGCGGCTCGTGGAATGGCTGCTCCCCTCGCTGACCGAGCCTTTTACGATATACAGCATACTGTCGCGGATAACGGTTTTCCGCGAACTCGCGGGAATACCGACGCGTTTTACGCGCTCTTCGGCGAAATCGGGCAGAATCCCGGCGATATCGCGGACGGCGTCCGCCGGCGCCCCCGTCCTGAGCTCAAGCCAAACGTTGTATTCCCCGGGGAAAGCGTCCGTCTTCGACTGATACTCCTCCATATCCTTGATTAACATTCTCTGCAGGGACGCGTCCGTGTATATGGGGACGGCGCACATCACGCCCGCCGCCGTCATAAACCCGACCAAAAGGCACAAAACCATCCATTTCGTGCTGAACATTTTCCTGAATAAGACAGTAAACATTTAGAACCCAATCCCACATTCCGGCGAACCGTTATTTGACCACGACCTGCTGCCCCGCTTCCAGACCGCTGACAATCTCCGTTTCCGTGGCGTTGGAAATGCCGACGGCGACTTCGACGTCCCTTTTTTCACCGTCCTCGAAAATCTGCACGTAGGTTTTGCCGTCTAAATTCTTCACAAGGTTTTTCGGGATAATCACCGCGTTTTCGCTTTTTCCGAGTATAAGGATTATGTCCGCCAATTTCCCCAAATCGGAAAACGTCGGAGCCTCCCCCGCGAAGTCCGCCCATAAGGCGTTCGCGTCCTCCGCGCCCTCGTCCCGCGCGTCCCGCGGGGTTCGGGTAATCACGCCCGCGTAACCGTCGCCGCCGATTTTAATTTCCACCGCGTCGCCCTTGGCGTAAACGTTTACGTCGGTTAACGTCGCGGCGACGTGCAAATCGTCCGGGTCGATTATCCGGACCAAAACGCGGTAAGGGTTGATTTCCTCGCCGGGGTTCAACCGCTCCACGAAAGAAACCCGCCCCGACGCGGGAGCGTAAATCTTCGAGCCGTCCATGCGGTTTTGATACTGCTCATAAGCGTTTTGGGCCAGTTCCATCTCCAACTTGTCCGTTTGCGCCCCGGTGGCCGCGTATGTCAAAGCCGCCAGCTCCGCGTTCAACCGCGCGGCTTCCAAATCGAAATCAAGCTCGCCCACGTCCAATTCGGCAATCAAGTCCCCCTTTTCCACGAAATCGCCGGGGCGCGGGTACACGGTTTTCAGGTTCCCGGTATAATCGGTGAAAAAGCAGTCCGCTTGTGCGCGGGAAACGACGTAGCCCGTCGTCACCGCGCGGGAAACGATTTCCCCGCGTTTGGCCGTATAGGTGACGTAGGTAACTTCGTCCCGCATTATGACGGGCGGGGCCAAAATCGGTTCCTCGTCGGGGAAGAAAAAGCACGAGGCGAGCAAAAAAGCCGTAAGCAAAACGGTCGGCGCGTACGCTAATCTTTTCATTATCCGCGTTCCTTGTGTGATTTTATACGTACATTTTACCACCTTTCGGTATTTTTTTCAACAGGTTTTATGAAATTTTTATTTAACGGGCGCGCCGGCTGCGCATTGTTCCGTAAAGCCGCTTTAAGGTTTTCCGCGGCGAACGCGGGTGAAAACCCCGCGTGTGAAGCGGCGGGAAATAACGGCGCCTTGCCGGGAACCGCCGTTATTCCCCGCGTTGTCGGAATTTTTGAAAAAAGTTGCGATTTTTTCCGAAAAGCTATTGACATTAAAGCCGCTTTATCCTTTATAGTGAAATTACGGGGACGAAACGGGGGGGACGCGAGATGAAAAACTTGAAAGTAAAAACAAAACTTTTCGTAAGCTTTGTCATAATGGCGGTAATTTCCGGAGTGGTCGGAACGGTGGGGGTCAAAGGCATCAATTCGCTCAAGGAACGCGGGATAACCATGTACGAGGACAACGTTCTGGCGATTGACGCGCTTGCCGACATGAGGGAATGTTACCAGCTTTTAAGGTGCAATCTGCACAGGCTGTCAATCGTCTGCGGATTGGACGACCCGGAGGAATTTAACGAGGTCTTGAAAAACGCCGACATTTTCATCGAAAAGATGGAGGAAGCGCTTAAATATTACAACGAAAGCGCGCGGGACGAAGCGCAGGAGGCGAATTTCTTCAATTGCAAAAGGGTTTTTGAAAACGAGTATGTCCCCATGATAAGGAGCCTTCAAAAAACCGCGACGGAAACGGGCAGCACGAAAGCCGCCTACGACGAGTTGCGGGGCGGCGCGGACGTGGTTTCCCGGATAGAGGCCTACCTCGCCGGAACGACGGCGGACAACGTAAAATGGGCGGGCGAGCTGAACGACGCCAACATAGCGGACGCGTCTTCCCTCGCCGCGATACAGATAACCGCTCTCATACTCGCCGTGTTCCTCGCGCTTTTCTTCGCGGCGTACATTTCAAGGATAATCGGCAACCCGCTCAAAACCCTGACGTCATTTATGAGACAGGCGGGGGAAACCGGCGACATAACCGTAAAAGCCGAGGATAAGGAAGACATTTTGAAATACGCGTCCGCCAAAGACGAAATAGGGCGGTGCATAAATTCCGCCGCGAAATTCTTCGCGCGGCTGAACAAGGTGGGGGAAACCCTCGAAAGCGTTTCAGGGGGCGACCTGACGCGGGAAATAGATTTACTGTCGCAAGACGACGCGATGGGCGTTTCCCTCAACACGCTCGTCGCGAAATACAACGAGATGTTCGCGGGGATAAGCTCGTCGTCCGACCAGGTTTTGCAAGGCGCCGCCCAGGTGGCGGCGGGGAGCCAGTCGCTGGCGCAGGGCTCCGCCGAACAGGCCGCGTCGATACAGGAACTGTCCGCGGCCATCGAAGACATCGCCGAAAAGGCGCGGCAAACCGCCGCCATGACGGGCGAGGCCGTCGGGTTATCCGACACGATAAAGAACAGCGCGGAAAAAGGCAGCGGCCAAATGAGCAGGCTGGTTCAGGCGGTAACGGAAATCAACGACGCGGGGCAGTCCATCAGCAAGGTTATCAAAGTAATCGACGACATCGCGTTCCAAACCAACATACTTGCGCTTAACGCGGCGGTGGAAGCGGCAAGGGCGGGTCAGCAGGGGAGAGGCTTCGCCGTCGTGGCGGAGGAAGTGCGCAACTTAGCGGCGAAGAGCGCGGAATCGGCGCAAGATACGAGCAGGCTGATAGAAAACTCCATAACCAAGGCCGACCTCGGGCTGACAATGGCGACGGAAACCGCCGACTCCCTCAACGAAATAGTGAGCGGGATAAACCACAACGTCGAAATTATACGCGATATCGCCCATTCCTCCGAAGAACAGGCGAAGGCCGTTTCGCAGATAACGACGGGTATTAACCAGATTTCGCAGGTCGTCCAGCAGAACAGCGCGACGGCGGAGGAAAGCGCGGCGGCTTCGGAAGAGATGAGCGGGCAGGCGGCGCTCCTGCAAGAAAAGTTAAGGCAGTTCAGCATAAAAAAATAACAACAGCTTTATGACCATGCCGCCTCGCCCTGCACAAAACTCAATAGAAATTGCGGCATGGCGGTTCGTCCTTTCTTGTTTTTCAGCTTTCTTACCTCCTTAATAAATTTTTTCCCGGCAAACTCGACACCCGCGCGGATACGGGCGGGTGTCGAGCCTTTTTTTTGGCGTTTTTTGAAACTTTCGTGAAATTTTGCGAGTTATTCGCGCGTAAATTCTGTTGTTTTGTCAATAGCCATTTTCGTGGCGGATATGGTATAATTACTTAGCGTTTACTTTTACGCTGCGCATATAGTTTTCACACGCCGAAAAAGAGAGGGAACACCATGAAAAATTTAAAAGTATCCGTAAAATTGATTTTAGGCTTTCTGATAGTCGCCGCCTTGACAGCGTTGGTGGGGATTGTCGGCATTATCGGAATGAACGGCATCGACTCTTCTTTCGATAAGATGTACAACGGTCAGACCGTCCCGCTGCCCGACATGGGGAAGGCGATTGAAATGCTTCAGCGTCAGCGCGCCTGCATGCGCGAATACATCGTGGGCGCGGCCATAGGGGACAACGACTTGATTGACGACGCGCACAGCAGGACCCAGGATTACCAGACGCAAATGGACGCCGCCCTGACGAGCTACGGGGCGACGATAGACACGTCGACGGACGCGGGCAAACAGGCGCAGCAGCTTTTCGACGACGCGAACACCCTGTACCACGGCAGTTTCATGGAGTGCCTGGAAAAAATTTACGACGGGGCGAAAAACGGGCAGGACGCCAAAGAACTGTACGATTTGATGGGCACCTACACGGCGGACGTCAACAAGGTCGTCGACAATTTGGACCAATGCATGTCGTTGAAAATCACGTCGGCGAAGAACTCTTACGACAGCGCGACCGAGTCGGCGAGCCAGTCGATGGTGATAACGATTGTCGTGCTGGTGTTGGCGGTGGTCGTCGCGATAGTCTTGGCGGTGTACATTTCGAGTATAATCAGCAAGCCTCTCGCGCGGCTGACCGGGTTTATGAAAAAGGCGAGCACGACGGGCGACCTGAAATTCAGCAAGGAAGAAGAGGACACAATCAGGGACTATTCCCAGAACAGGGACGAAATCGGGCAGACCATCAACGCCACGTCGGGGTTTGTCAACAGAATGAACGTTATAAGCCGCGAGCTTGAGATTATTTCGAACGGCGACCTGTCAAGCAGCGTCTCTCTCCTGTCGGAGAAGGATATCATGGGCGTTTCCCTGCAGAAGATGAACGCGAAGCTGAACGATATGTTCGGGGAAATCAATTCGTCGTCCTCGCAGGTCAACATGGGTTCCAAGCAAATAGCGGACGGCGCGCAGGCGCTCGCGTCGGGTTCCACCGAACAGGCCGCGACGATAGAAGAGCTTTCTTCCTCCACGTCGGAAATAGCGGGCAAAACCAAGCAGAACGCCGAAATGGCGACGAAAGCCGCGGAACTCGCGGACGTGATTATCAAGAGCGCGGAGAAAGGGAGCCGTCAAATGGACGAGATGATGGCGGCGGTCAACGATATCAACCAAGCGAGCCAGAACATCAGCAAGGTTATCAAGGTTATCGACGATATAGCGTTCCAGACGAATATTCTCGCTTTGAACGCCGCGGTCGAGGCGGCGAGGGCGGGACAGCACGGCAAGGGCTTCGCCGTCGTCGCGGAAGAGGTGCGGAACTTGGCCGCCAAGAGCGCGGAAGCGGCGAAGGATACCAGCGGGCTGATTTCAAGCTCCATAGAGAAGGCGGAACTCGGCGCGCGGATTGCCAACGAAACCGCCTCGAGCCTTACGGAAATCGTGTCGGGCATCAACGAGAGCAGCCAGCTTGTCAATGAAATCGCGCGGTCTTCCGAGGAGCAGTCCATAGGTATTTCGCAGATTAACACCGGTATCGAGCAGGTAACGCAGGTTATTCAGCAAAACAGCGCGACGGCGGAGGAAAGCGCGGCGGCGGCCCAGGAAATGAGCGGCCAGTCCGAAATGCTTGAAGAGCTTATCAGACAGTTTAAACTGAAAAGCTGAAGGTTAACTTCAAAAACGGGTCGCCCGAAGGCGGCCCGTTTTTATTTTTTAAGCGGCCCGTTTTTATTTTTTGTATTTTTATATATTCAAACACTGGACTTTTTAACCCTTTTTATGATATAATGGTTACGTGTAAATTTATCTTAGGAGATTGATATGGCGAAAAAATCGGTATTGGGCGACGCGCTGGACAGTATTTTCGACGACGTGGACGGCTTTGACGGCGGTTTGGGCGTGCAAACGCTGAAAATCGGCGAGATAGAACCCAATCGCGACCAGCCCCGTAAGGATTTTGACCCCGAAAAGCTGAACACATTGGCTGAATCCATATCACAACACGGGCTTATACAGCCTTTAACCGTCAGGCAGACAGACGGCGGGTATCAGATAGTGGCGGGCGAACGGCGTTGGCGCGCCGCGCGAATGGCGGGATTAACGGAAGTGCCGGTGCGCGTCATGGAACTTTCCGACGCCCAAACGATGCAAATCGCGCTTATAGAGAACCTGCAGCGCGAGGACTTGAACCCCGTCGAAGAGGCGGCGGGTTACCGCGAGTTGATGGACGGCTACGGGATGAAGCAGGACGAAGTGGCGAAAGTCGTGGGGAAGGCGCGTTCGTCCGTTACAAACTCGTTAAGGCTGCTTACGCTCCCCGACGAGGTTTTGGAGCTTGTCAGGAAGAATACGCTGTCGAAGGGGCATTGCAAGGCGATAATGGCGGCGCAGTCGACCGAACGCGTGATTGAGCTCGCCAACCTTGCCGCTTCGGGCGAACTCAGCGTCCGCGAAACCGAGAGACTCGCCAAAAAGACCCCCGTTAAAAAGAAAGCCGCCGCCAAAAGGAAGAACAATTTTTTCCTCGAAACCGAGCTTGCGCTTGGCGGCGCGCTTAACACGACGGTGAGGATTATCGACGGCAAGAACAAAAAGACGCTTTGCATCGACTTCAAAGACGAGGAAGAACTGAAAAGCATTATAAAAAAGTTGTAAACCCGTACCGACAGCTTGGGCGGAACAGGCTTAAAACTAAAAAAACATTATTGGGAGCTTCTTGAAAAAATGAAAATCGCGTTTTCGACGTTGGCGTGTCCGAATTTCTCATGGACGGACATCTATTCAATGGCAAAGGACTTGGGTTTCAACGGCATAGAAATCCGCGGCTTAGGGGAAGAAATCTTCGCGGCGAGGGCGAAGCCGTTCACCCCGAACGAGGTTGGCGGAACCAAGGAAAAGCTAAAGCACCTGGGGTTGGAAATCCCCTGCCTTTCGTCGGGGTGTTGCCTTAAAAACAAGGAGAATTTCGGCGAGAACATGGCGGAAATAACCGAATACATTTCCTTGGCCGAGAAGCTTGGAACCGACTATATACGAATTCTCGGCGACCTTGAACCCATGCCGCGGGGCGAGGTTGACGACAATGTCGTAATCGAGGCGTTGAACGCGCTTAAGGGCGCGGCGGCTAAGGCTAAGGTTACGCTGCTTGTGGAAACCAACGGCGTTTACGCCGACACCAAGCGGCTTAAGGCGTTGCTTGACGCGGTTAATTCGCCGAGCGTGGCGGCGTTGTGGGATATGCACCACCCTTACAGGTACAAGGGCGAAAGCCCTGCCGAAACCGTCGCGAACATCGGGGGTTACATTCGTTACGTCCACACCAAGGACTCGGTCGTCGAGGGCGGGGAATCGCTGTATAAGATGATGGGTTACGGCGACCTGCCGGTCAAGGAAATGCTGTCGGAGCTTCGCGGGATAGGCTACGAGGGGTATGTTTCGCTGGAATGGGTCAAGCGTTGGGCGAACAACCTTGAGGAAGCGGGGGTGGTGTTCCCGCATTTCGCGCGGTTTATGAAGGCGTACACCGCCGAAAAGAAGCGGCTGTACAAGAACAACCGTGGCGACGGCGACTACCCGTGGAAGAAGAACACGCTTATTGACGAAACATTTCCGGACGTTCTCGACAGAATATGCGAGGAATTTCCGAACCAATACGCCTTTCGCTACACGGAATTAGACTACACCCGCACCTACGCGGAGTTTCGCGAGGAATCGGACAGGTTTGCCCGCGCGTTAATCGCGATGGGGGTAAATCGGGGCGACCACGTTTCGATATGGGCGACCAACGTGCCGGCGTGGTTTATAACATTCTGGGCGACGACAAAAATCGGCGCGGTTTTGGTGACGGTCAACACGGCTTATAAAATCCACGAGGCGGAGTATCTTCTGCACCAGTCGGACACCCACACGTTGGTAATGGTTGACGGGTTCAAGGACTCGAACTACGTGGAGATTATCAACAAAATCTGCCCCGAATTAGCTTCCTGCGAAGCGGGGGAGCTGTGTTCGGAACGTCTGCCTGTTTTGCGGAACGTCGTAACCGTCGAGTCAAGGCAGGCGGGCTGTTACACATGGGAAGAGGCGATGGCGTTATCGGAAAGGGTTCCGCGTTCCGAGGTTGAGGCGCGGCGCAAGGCGATTGACAAGCACGACATTTGCAATATGCAGTACACGTCGGGGACGACGGGTTTCCCGAAAGGGGTAAGGCTGTCGCACTACAGCGTGGTCAACAACGGCAAGGTCATAGGCGACTGCATGGACTTTTCGACGGCGGACAAGCTTATGATTCAGGTGCCCATGTTCCACTGTTTCGGAATGGTGCTGGCGATGACGGCTTCGATGACCCACGGCGCGACAATGTGCCCGATTACGGCGTTCAGTCCGCAGAAGGGGCTTGACTGCATAAACAGGGAGAAGATAACGGCGTTCCACGGCGTGCCGACGATGTTTATCGCGATGCTGGAACACCCCGATTTCGCGAAAACCGACTTTTCCCACGTGCGAACGGGGATAATGGCGGGCTCGCCCTGCCCGGTAAAGGTCATGGAGGATGTTCTTGAGAAGATGAACATGAGGGAAATCTGCATTACCTACGGTCAGACCGAAGCCGCCCCCGCGATTACAATGAGCACGACGATTGACAGCGTTGAAACGCGGGTGAACACGGTGGGCGCGCCGGTATTCGGCGTTGAGGTAAAGGTGATAAACCCGGAAACGGGGGAGGAGCTGCCCGACGACTGCGACGGCGAACTTTGCGCGCGCGGTTACAACGTCATGAAGGACTACTACAAAATGCCCGAGGCGACCAACGCGGCGGTTGACGCCGACGGCTGGCTGCACACGGGGGACTTGGCCAAGCGGCTGCCCGACGGGAATTACAAGATAACGGGGCGGCTGAAGGACATGATAATTCGGGGCGGCGAGAACATCTACCCCAAGGAAATCGAGGATTTTCTGTACACCCACGAAAAAATCCGCGACGTTCAGGTAATCGGGGTACCGTCCAAGCAATACGGCGAAGAAATTATGGCGTGCGTTATACTCAAGGAGGGGGAGCGGGCCGGCGAGGACGAAATCAAGGAATACGTCCGGGCGCACATGGCGAAGCACAAGGTGCCGAGCTATGTGGGCTTTGTCGGCGAATTTCCGATGAACGCGGCGGGGAAAATTCTCAAGTACAAGATGCGGGAGGACGCGGTGGAGAAGTTGGGGCTAAGCGCGGAGAGCAAAATCGTCACGGCGTGAGAACGGGGGTTTAAGGAGAAAAGCAATGCACAAGGACATCACTTACGGAATAGAAGAAATACGCATGGGAGAATTTACGAACGTTACCAACATCACCGGCGTCAGTATCCCCTATTCCGTGAAAGAAATCGGTTTGAGCGCGTTCGAGGGGTGCACGGGGCTGTTAAGCGTCAATCTGCCTTCCGGCGTAAAGGTGATAGGCGGCCGCGCTTTCGAGGGGTGCACGGCCCTTTCCTCGGTCATTATCCCCAAAGGGGTAACCGAAATAGGGGATAACGCGTTCAAGGACTGCAAAAGCCTTGTTACCCTGCTTTTGCCGCCCGACGTAAAAACGATAGGCAGTTACGCTTTCGAGGGTTGCGGGCGCCTGTCTAAAGTTACCGTTTCGCCGGGGTTGAAATGGCTCGGCTCCAACGCCTTCCGCGGATGCAGAAGTTTGAAAAGCCTTGAAATCCCCGAAGGGATTACCGATATTGAAAAGCACACCTTTTCCGGCTGCACGGACCTGCTGGGCGTAAATCTGCCCGAAAGCGTCGAATATATCGGCGAATACGCTTTCAACGGCTGCAAAAGCTTTAAAAGCATAAACCTTTCCGCCAACGTAAAGGAAATCGGCGAATACGCCTTTTCGGGGTGCGCGGCGCTGCCGGCGCTCGCAATGCCCGCCGGGCTTAGGGAAATCGGCGACTACGCGCTGAAAGACTGCATAAATTTAAAAAGCGTTTCCATTCCCGCCGGGGTCGCGCGGATAGGGGAAAACGCTTTCTATAACTGCAAAAGCCTGAAATCAATCAACGTCGATAAAAACAACGCGGCCTACGCTTCCGAAAACGGCGTGCTTTTCAACAAAGATAAATCTGTTTTGATAGCCTATCCCTCCGGTAAGACCGACGCGTCCTATTCCGTTCCCGAAAGCGTTTCCGAGTTGGGCAAATACGCCTTTATGGGCAGTAAAAGCCTCAAAGAGCTTAATCTTCCCTCCGGTCTCACCCGTATCGGCGACGCGGAGTTTAAAGGGTGCATAAACCTGTCCGGGTTCGCCTTGCCGGACCGCATAACCGATATAGGGGAAAGCGCGTTTGAAGAATGTATAAGCCTTAAAAACGTGATTATCCCCGGGAGGGTTACGGATATAAAGAGCAACACCTTCAAAGATTGCAGGAAGTTGGCCATGATAGCCATTCCCGACGGCGTAACCTCGATAGGCTGGGGGGCTTTCGAGGGGTGCGAAAGGCTGATGGGCGTCAACCTCCCCGACAGCGTTACCGAAATAGCGTGGAACGCTTGGAGCGGTTGCGTTAACCTTTTGAGCGTCATACTTTCAGACAACATTTCCGTGATAGGCGGCGGCACGTTTTACGGGTGCGCGGGGCTGACGGAAATCGATATCCCGCCGAGCGTCGTAAAAATCGAAAAGAGCGCGTTTGAAGGCTGCGACGGTCTGCAAACCGCCCATATACAAACGAGGAAAACGGACGTTACGATAGATTCCGAGGCGTTTCCGCCGGGCACGAAATTAGAGTTCGCGAACGGGTGAAAACCCTTTTTACGGCGATTTCGCGCGAAACGCGAAATTACTAAATGTCGGGGATTGCGGCGATTATCCTTTCGCCGACAATCTCTTTTTGCGCTTTAAATTCGGCGTAACAATCGAAGAGGGCTTTATCGTCGCCGGATTTCACGCTGTCCTCCACGTCTTCCGCCAATTCCGCGAGCCGCGTTATCCCGAGATTTCCGGCGGCGCCTTTGACGGTGTGGATATAACGGTCGAACCCGTCGCTTTTTTCCGGCGCGGGGTATCCGACCGGTTCCAGGGCGAAGCTCAAGAGTGATTTTTTATACCGCTTCGCGTCCCCGCCGAAACGCGCCAACCCCTCGCCGGTTAAAACCCCCTCTATCGAAACGCCGTCGCCCCCCCGCTCCGAAACGCCGTCGCCCCCCCGCTCCGGCGGCGGTTTCGCGTCGGCCGCCGGAGCGCCGACGGAAAGGTACTTTGCCAACTCCCCGCTTAACCGCTCAAGCTCCACGGGCTTCGGAACGTATCCGTCCACCCCCAACTCGCCAAACTCGCTCACCTGCTCCGCCATAACGTTGGCGGTCATGGCGAGGATACGGACGTCCTTATAGCTTTCGCCGCTTTCGCGGATTCTCCGCGTCGCCTCTTTCCCGTCCATAACCGGCATTTGTATATCCATGAGAATAAGGTCATAAGATTTTTTTTGAAGCATTTCAAGACATTCCGCGCCGTTTTCGGCGACGTCGGCTTTTATTCCGAGGATTTCCAGCAGCTGTGTGGCGACCTCTTGGTTGATGACGTTATCCTCGCAAAGCAAAACGCTGGCGTTTTCAAATAAGGGCGGTTTCGGCGCGTCGGGGAAATTATCCGTAATCGTATCGCAAAGCCGCCTGACAAAAGAACCGGGGATAATGGGCTTTTGCAAGACGTCCTTAAACCCGACCTCCCTTATCTTGTCTTCGGGAATTTTCCTGACATAGGCGGATACCATCAGCAGCTTGGATTTATACTGGTTTTTCATAAGCTCGCGCCCTATTTCTATTCCGTCGTCCTCGCCCAGCAAATAATCGAGGATGATTATGTCAAACGGCCGCCCCGCCTTTCCGCGTTCCGAGGCTTGCGCCAAAGCCTCTTTCCCGGAACTTACGCAGACCGGGAGGAACCCCGCCGACAAGCACAGCTTTTCCATTATCTCAAGGGAAACGGGGTCGTCGTCCGCTATGAGGACGGTATGGCCGGCGGAAGGGTTTTTCCGCAAGGCGTCAAGAAGGGTGGAACGGTCTTCGTCAAACGCGAACTTGATGTTTACGGTAACCTCGCTGCCTTTATCCGGCGCGCTCACTATTTTTATCGTGCCGCCCATCAGCTCGACAAGCTGTTTTGTAATGCTCATCCCAAGCCCGGTTCCGGAAGTCTTGTACTTGAAATTATCGCTGAACTGCGTGAACGGGACGAACAGCTTGTCAAGCTGCCGCTTTGTCATACCTATTCCCGTGTCGATTATTTTGAAAACCATGTCGACGTTGTTTTCATCCGCGTTCGCGGGGTATATCCTCAATACGACGGAACCGCTCTTGGTATATTTCGCGGAATTATCCAAAAGGTTTTTCAGCACCTGCCACAAACGGGTCTTGTCGCCGACGAGGTAATACGGCGCGCGCGGGTCGATGTCGAGGAGCATTTCGATTTTCTTGTCCTCTATCCTTTCGGATGCGACCATGAAAGCGTTCGAGGTTATATCCTCCAGCGCGAACTTTTCTTCCACAAGGTCGAGCTTCTGCGCCTCGATTTTGGAAAAATCAAGGATGTCGTTAATGATTGTAAGCAGATTCTTGGCGGAAGAGTTGATTTTGCGATAGGTTTCGATATCCTGTTGGTCGCGGCAGCGCGTAAGGGCAATCTGCGTGAACCCGATTATGGCGTTCATCGGCGTGCGGATTTCATGGCTCATATTCGCCAAAAAGCGGCTTTTAAGCTGATTGGCCTCGCGTTCTTTCTCCGCCGCGCTTTTAAGCATGTCGGTGTATCTTTTTTCCTCCGCTATGTCCTGTATCATTTTGACGACGCATCTTTTATTCTCGTAAACGACCTCGCTGGCGGTTACCCTGGTTTCGATATCCTCGCCGTTTAAAGCCCTGTAAGTAAATTCCTCCGACACGGGCGCCTTTGTTTCGCTTAACCTGTTAAGCAGCTTTTTTTCCTTTTCGGCGGCGGATACGCCGTCCCTTTGCTCCGGGCCGAAAAGCTCGCGCTCATTCACCTCGTCCGGCCGCGAGTTAAAACACATACATATGTAAAACGCCGTGTTGGCGTATTCTATGTCGCCGGTTTCGGGGTCCGTTATCGTCGTGATTATGGGGAGCGCGTCTATCATCTTTTTCAAGTCGTTTTGGTTCGAGCGTATAATATCGTGCTGACGCTCCTCGTTTTCAACGTCGACGGCCCACACTATATGCGTGTCCACGCCCATTTCCCCTATTCTGTAGACGAATATGGAGTAACGGCGCTTGTCGCCGTCTTTCGTGCGGACGACGACTTGTTCGCTCAACACCTCTTTATCGCTTTCAAGTTTTCCGATAACCGTTTTTCTTTGTTCGGGATTTTCATAATAGCTTTCGATAAACGCCCCGATTGCTATGCCGATTTTTTCCCGGGCGTAACGGTTGCAGTCCACGACGCAGCCGTCTTGTATGATTATATAAACGATGGGGGCGTTTTCGATTACCTTTTCCCTTATGCACTGCACGGCGGTGTTAATTCCCTCGAGTATGTTAATCCAATATCCCTTGAACCCGGCGGTTTCGGCTTTGTATATAAGGTTCCCCATAAGGATGTTTTCGACGTAAAAAATAATTTCCTTCTCGATATCCTCGACGGTTCTGTGAATATTCCCCAGTATCTTCGACATCTCGCCGAATTCGCCCTCTTTTTCGTACGCGCCCAAATCGACGGAAAAATCGCCGGCGGCGATTAACGACGCGAGTTCCGTCATCTCTTTCAAATTACCGTTCTTTTCGTCTATCGAAGAAAAACAGAACAAAACTATAACAAGCCCGCCGACGCTTAACGCCAACACGGAAAACAGCAAAAACCCGGTTACGGCGAGGCTCCTTTGAAGGTTTTCGTCAAAGCGGGCGTCCGCCCTTTGCTGTAAAATCGTTATGGCTTCGTTCACCCAGTTCCTGTATTGGGTATACTCGCCCGAAAAAAGCATACTCCTCGCGCCGACGACGTCGTCTTCCCCGGCGGATTTGAAAATGTCGCTCTCGTACTTCTTTATATCGTCGAAGCTGGTTCTTATGTGAAGCATGATTTCGGTAAAATCGGCGGGGAGCCTCATTTTAACGATTTCGTCATAAACGCGGTCGACGGCGGCCGCCGTTTCGGTATACGCCCTGTAATACTCGTCGCGGTCGTCGCGCGCTATGTTGACGTACCACCTTAACTGCTCCGTCATGGCGCTCGACGCGCCGTACAAATCGTCCGCAAGCCCCGACACGCTTCGGTGTTCATCGTATATGCGCCGCTGCCCCGCCACGGAAAAGAAGGCGAACGCAAGCGCGGTTACCGTAAATACCACGAGCATAACCGCCACAAAACGCATTGACACAGATATCTTCATAGAAAAACGCCCTCCGGAAAACACGCCGCCGTATACCTAACATTATAAAGAAAAACGCGCGTAAAGTCAAGTTTTTTGTAACGGCCCGCGTCGCCCCCTTAACGGTATCACTTTATAATCCCCCGCGCTCCCGCCCCCGCAATCGGAATAAAAAAACACGTTAATCCCCGCGTTTTTTAACATGTCGGCGGTTTTCAACAGGCGCGGCGAAACGAACGCGGTTATTATCGCCGCGTCGGTGTATACGGAAAAATCAACCCGCCTCGCCGCTTCGCCGAAGTCGGCGAAACATTCCCTCTCGTCGAAAGCGGCAAGCCCGCGCAAAATCTCCGTGTTTGAATAAACCTTATCCGCGGGGTAACTGACGACGCCCGAGCGGCTCCCGCCGTTGGAAATGAAGCCCGCCCTGAAACGGTTCAGGGCGCATTTGTCTATGATAAAAGCGGCGACTTTTATGAAAATCTCGATATCGGCGGGCGGCGGCGGGATTAAGCCGCCGTCGCCCCTTTGCGCGTTCAGCATGACGAGAACCGTGTTATGGGTGGTATAATCGTTGTTATATACCATCAAACGCCCTTCCTTGGCCGCGGAATTCCAATGGATGCGGTTGAGCGGCTCGATACCCGAATATTCGCGGGTTCCCGAAATGAGGAACGGGTCGTCGCAGACGAACCGGCGCGTTATTGTCTGCCCGAACAGCATCCTGTCGGAATACCGCTTTTCGTCTGAAACAATCGGCACGGGCAGAACCGTTACGCTTTCGTTCACCTTGATTTTCACGGAACGCGTAACAAACCCGAAGACGTCGCAGGTAACTATCGAGGTGTCCTCTAAGTGAAAAACCCCGCGTTTAAGGCATTTAACCCGCCATTTGCGAACGCATTTCTGGTTGGGGCGAAGGGCGAAAACGCTCGGCGCGAAACGCGACCCGGCCGCCGCGTTGGCCTTCGTCCCCGCGAAGTCAAGCCAGCGCGAGGTGAAAATTTCGGATTTCAGCCACGGGACAGGCAAAAACTTTTTATTGAGAACCTCTTCGATTATCTCGATTTCGTCGCCCTCGCGGGCTTCTTTTTTACTGAGATAAACGCGGTATTCGATACCGTACAGACCGAACCTGCGGTAAACCGCGATTTCAGCCGCTATAACCAGGATAAAGATAACCGTTATGACGACGACGTCCATTTTCAAGTTTCCTCCGTCGGAACCCTTACGCTCCCCAAAATTTCGCCCACAATCTCAGGGACTTCTTTCTCGCCGTAATTTCGCGGGATTATCCTGTGCGACATAACATACGGGGCTATTTCCTTAACGTCGCGCGGCGACGCGAATTTCTTGCCGTTCAAATAAGCGAGGGCCTGCGCGGTTTTTTTCAGCGCGATTAACCCGCGCGTGCTTAACCCGAGCCTGATTTTGTCATGCGCCCTCGTCGCCGCTCCGAGGTCGGCGATATATTCCCGCGTCGCGCCGCCCGCCAATACCGCCGCGCATTTTTCCCGCTCCGCGAGAATATCGTCCGCCGACATTACCGCTTCCAGCCCGTCAAGCGGATGGGACGCGCCGACGCTTTCGAGGATGTCCATTTCCGCGTCCTTATCCGCGTAACCCGGCGTTATACGGATAAGAAAGCGGTCCAACTGCGCTTCCGGCAAGGGATAGGTTCCTTGAATTTCGATGGGGTTTTGCGTCGCGATTACCATAAAAGGCTCGTCGAGGGGATAAGTTACCCCGTCAATCGTAACCTGCCGCTCCTCCATACATTCGAGAAGGGCGCTTTGCGTTCGCGGGGTGGCGCGGTTGATTTCGTCGGCGAGGAGGACGTTCGTGAACACGCCGCCCTTTTTCAGCACGAACTCCTGCGTTTTCATGTTAAAAAAATTTATCCCCGTCACGTCGGACGGCAGCAGGTCCGGCGTGAACTGCACCCGCTTAAACCCGGCGTTTATACTCTTGCAAAGGCTCCTCGCGAGGACGGTTTTCCCCGTGCCGGGAACGTCTTCGATAAGGACGTGCCCCTTCGCGAGGAGGGCGGCGGCGAGCAGGGTGATTTCCGCGTCCTTGCCTTTTATGACTTTTTTGATATTGCCGATTAACCGCAGCATTGGCCCGTTTTCCTTTTGTAAATTTATCGCGCGTAACAATAACAGTATATTATATCCCGTTCCCGCTGTCAACCTTTTTTAAAACGCTTTCAAACGTAAAATCTGGCACTGAACGCCGCAAAAACATTCTATAATGAAATAAAACTTTAAAAGGAGCGTTTTATTATGGATTTAACGATTGACAGAGAAGAGATTACGGGGTTAATCTTAAGGGAACTGCGGGCAATCGCGTTCGGCGAGGACATGAAAATCAACCACAAGCTCGCCGCCATTCGCATGCTGGTGAAACTCCTGTCGCTTGAAAAAACGTTGGAAGAGGAAGAAGAGCCCGGCGTCGTCGTCGTCAACGACATGGACAAGCCGTTCGGTTCGCCGGAAAAAGACCCCGAAGAACCGCTCGGCGGCGCCCCGCCGTTAAACCGCGAACAGCGGCGGCGACTGCAAAAAAAGTCGAAACGGGAAAATCGCCGCGAAGCGAAAAGCCCCGCGCGCGGTTCTCCGCCCCCGTTATAACCGTTCCGCCCCCTCTTGCCGCAAATACGCCCCGACCGTGCCGAACAGCTCGCCCGGGTTCAGCGGCTTGCCGATATGGGCGTTCATGCCCGCTTCCAAACAGCGTTCTATATCCTCGCGGAAAACGTTCGCCGTCATGGCGACGATGGGGATTTCCCCGGCCCGCGGGACGTTCAGCGACCTAATTCGCTTAGCGGCCTCATAACCGTCCATTTCCGGCATTTGAACGTCCATAAGTATCATGTCGAACCTTTCCGGCGCCGCGGCGAACATATTTAACGCCCGTTCGCCGTTTTCCGCGCACTCGACGGTTACCCCCGTCGGTTCGAGCAGCGCCGCCACAATCTCGCGGTTTATTTCCACGTCCTCCGCCAATAAAATCACGCGCCCGGAAAAGTCTTCAACCGCCCCGCCCCCGCCGTCTTCGGAACCGCCGCCGCCAACCGCCCCCGTAAAGCCGTCCTTTGCGCCGGGGGACGACACGGTAACGGTGAACGAGAACCTTGAACCGCGCCCGGGTTCCGATTCCGCCCATATTTCCCCGCCCATCAGCTCGACGATGTGCTTTGAAATGGCAAGCCCCAGCCCCGTACCCCCGTACTTGCGGGCGGTACCTTTTTCCGCCTGCTCGAACGGGCGGAACAGCCGCGATTTTTGTTCGCCGCTCATGCCTATCCCCGTGTCCGAAACGTCTATCAGCAGCCGCAGCGAACCGTCGCCCCCGCCGCCGTTCTCACGGGGGATAAGGCGCGCGCCGAGGCGGATTGTACCTTCGTCCGGGGTGAACTTGACGGCGTTGGAAAGAAGGTTGGTTATAACCTGCGCCAAGCGCTGGTCATCGCCTATCAGCGTCTGCGGAATATCCCCGTCGATATCGACGCGTAATTTCTGCCTCCGCTCGTCTGCGCGGAAGCTGATGATATTGACTATGTCCTCCAGCATTTTCCCGAAGTTGAACCTGACGGGTGAAAGCTCAAGCTTGTTGGCTTCGATTTTCGATATGTCGAGTATATCGTTGATTACGCCCAGCAGATGCCTTGAAGCGTTGTTTATCTTCCCGAACGCGTCGTCTTTTTTTTCCGCGGTTTTGGCCGAGATTCCTATGGCGGCCATGCCGACGATGGCGTTCATCGGGGTGCGGATTTCGTGCGACATATTGGACAGAAAATCGCCCTTGGCGCGGCTGGCGTTAATGGCGGCTTCCAAAGCGGCGGAACGCTCTTTTTCGATAACGTCGCGGACGACGCGGTTGGAAATCGAGCTGGTTACGGCGCTGACCAACTGCGCGTCGCTTTCCCCCCATTCGCGGAATTTCCCGTAATCCTCGACGCCTATAACCCCCCAAAGCGTCCCGTCGGCGTATATCGGCGCGCATATGAACGCCCTTAACCCCCCAAACTCATAAAAAGCCTTGTATTTGCCGCCCTCGAAAGTCAAGGTATTGCCGCAATAAACGCCCGGGCTTTTCCCGCCGTCCGGGGAAAAATGGGGGAACATCCTGTCTATCGCGCCGCCGAACCGTTTTTGCAGGGATAAGGATTTGGGCGCGTATTCCGAATTCGCGAGCCAGAAATACGCCGGATTGATAAAATCGGCGTTTTTTTCAAATACCGCCACGATTATCCGCGACGCTTCCATAAAAACGCCCATATCCGCCAACGCGGCTTTCATTATCCCGTCCATGGGCTCTTTCGATATAAAGCTCTTGGTAATCCCGGACATGAGCTGCTGCCCGGCGAGGCGCGTTTCCGCCTTGCGCTTTTCCTTTAAATAAACGTCGTTTTGGAACACGATTACAAACCCCATGAAGAACCCCGCGACGAACACGGACTGTATGCCGTCCACGAAAATCTGCGCCCGGCTCATTCCGTTTTCCGGCAGGACTTTAACCCCGCGGTACAGGGCGGAGAAATAACAGAAGAATATGGCCGCCGACGTGGCGCTTATCACAAAGACGCGCGTCCTCCCCTTCAACAGCAGGAAGCCGAGCGTTATCGTAAGCGCGAAATACGCCGCTATGCCGGAATTGACGCCGCCGTTCGTGAAAAAGATTAGGGGGAACAAAACGACCCCCATCCCGAATACCGCGGCGGCGGTAATCGTCTTCAACCCTTTAAGGCGCATAACCGACACGAAAAACGCGGTCAAAATGGTAACGAGCATAACGACCACCGCCATAACGGCGGCGACGGAAACGCCCTCGGCTATCCTTGCCGCGAGCGCGATAACCGTAGCCAACGCGCCGACAAAGGTAACGAAGCTGAGTATGCGCTCCTCGAACGGCAGCTCGTCGGAAACGAAAAACCTTATCAAAGGGATTTTTTCTTTTTTCACGCGGTTCGCCCCCTTTCCCCCGATATAATTATAAAACGCCGCGCCAAGCCGAGTCAATTGAAAAAATTGCCGTATTCTTTAAAAATCTTTGCATATTTTCGTTTTTCGGCGCGAAAATACGGCGGCTGAAAAAACATCCCGACGTTTTTTCAGCCGCCCGCGTAACGTATTTTTTTAAGGACCCGCCGATATAAGTTCAAAATCCAGCCGCGCTTTAATCTGCCTGTTCGCGTCTATCCCGCCGTATACCTCTTTGAGCGCCAGCCCGCTTTCCGTAAGCTCGAACACGCACCGTTCGGTTACGTATAACACCCTTTGCCCGCGCTTGACGGCGTTAGCCCCCGAAAAGCTGATTGCGGCGATTTCTTTCTTGAATTTGGGGACGCTCCCTTCCCGCTTTACGGAGACGGCGCCGTTTTCCCTGACGGCGACCAGCCCCTTCGTGTTGAAGCTCATGCAAAACACGATTGTCTTCGTCGCGAACGTGATGTCGGCGAACCCGCCTATCCCCGAAAAGCCGCCCTCCAGCTTATGGGCGTTGACGTTCCCTTTCATATCGGCTTCCAGCCCGCCCAAAAAGCATATGTCCAGCCCGCCGCCGTCGTAAAAGTCGAACTGCGTCGCCATATCGCAAATCATATCGGCGCCGATGGTGGCGCCGAAAGCCACGCCCGGGGCGGGCAGCCCGCCTATCCCCCCCGCTTCCACCGTGGTTACGATATCTTTGAGAATCCCCATTTTCGAGGCGTATTTCCCCACGGATTCCGGTATGCCTATCCCTATGTTGACGATGTGCCCCGGTTTCAGCTCGCGGGCGGCGCGTTCCCCGATAATGTCGGCGGTCTCGTCCTTTTCGCCGCTCCCGGCGGCGTTTTTGCGCTTGGTGGTCGACAGCTTGTTCACATAATAGTCCATGTGAGAGGCGGGAACGTGGACGTCCCCCGAAAGGGCGGGGTTATACGCCGACGACGAAGGCTTGTGTTCGCAGACGACGACGAAATCCACCAAAATCCCCGGGATAATCACGTTGCGCGGTCTGGAGAACTCGTGGCTTACCCGTTCGACCTGAACGATTACCTTGCCGCCGTTGCGCTTCGTCGCCTGCGCCAGCGAAAGCGCGTCGACCGTAAGGTATTCCCTCTCGAACGAAATGTTCCCGTTGGGGTCGGCCGTGGTGCCTTTGATTAAGGCTATGTCAATCTTAGGGGTTTTGAAGAGCAGGTATTCCCCGCCCTCGATTTCCACAACGCGAACCTGCTCTTTTTTCGACACGCGGTTAAGCGCGCAGGTACCCGTGCGCGGGTCGGCGAAAATGCCTATCCCCACCTCGCTCAAAATCCATTCCCTGCCCGAAGCGGCGGCGCGGACGGCGTGGGAAAGCATCCCCAAAGGGAGGTTATAGGCTTCTATCCCGTCGGAAAGCGCCGCCTCGACGGCGGCGGGCATACTGCCGTAATGCCCCGCGACGATTTCCGCGACGGCCCCCGCCTTAATGTACCTGTCGGCGCAACGGCCTTCGTCCCACACGCCGAACCCGGCGGGGCAGAACAGCCGCAGCCCTTTCGGGGAGGCGGTTTCGGCGAACCGCTCGTATATCGCGTCGTGGAGCTCTTCGGGATTGGACAAGGCGAGGAACGAGTTTATCGCGACGCGGGCGTTATCGGGGATAACGCCCGCGGCTTCCCTCGGGGTAACGATTTTAAACATGGCGACGATTCCTTAAAACACGGCGATGTTCCCTTAAAACACGGCGATGTTCCCTTAAAACACGGCGGCGGTTCCCTTAAAACACGGCGGCGGTTCCCTTAAAACACGGCGGCGGTTCCTTAAAACACGGCGAATTATTGCGCCGGGTTCTTTTCCTTGGGGCGCTTATGCGCGCCCGTAATCGAAAAGACGACCCATTCCGCTATATTCGTGGCGTGGTCGCCTATACGCTCGAAATACTTCGCTATCATAATCAGGTCTATCGCCTGTTCCCCGTTACCGCCGTCCGTCCTGATTGAATCTATCAACTCGAACTTAACCTCGTTGAAAAGGTTGTCGACGACATCGTCGCTTTCGATAACGTCATAAGCCAGCTTCAAATCCTTCTTGACAAACGCGTCCACGCTCTCCGTAACCATCTTCACCGTGGCGGAAGCCATCTGCGTTATATGTTCGGGCGGCTTTATGTAAGGGGCGCCCGCCAGCATCAGCGTTATTTCCGAAATGTCGGCGGCTTGGTCGCCTATGCGTTCCATGTCGGTTATCATCTTGAGCGCGGAGGAAATAAGGCGCAGGTCGCTCGCCACGGGCTGCTGCTGCAACAACAGCTTCAAACAAAGGCGCTCTATCTCCTTTTCCATCTGGTCGACGTCCTCGTCGAACAGCACCGCCTTTTCGGCGAGGGCGACGTCCAATTTTTCCAAGGCCTTTACCGCCATGGCAATCGCCGTTTCCACCATTCCGCCCATTTCAGTCAGCATATCGTTGAGCAAAGTCAACTGCTGTTCAAATTTGTCCCTCATTGTCCGAGCCCCCCCATAACGCCGCCCCCGCTCCGTCCGCGTTTTATTATAGCATGGATTTATCCGGTTTTCAATCCCCCCCGGCGGCCCCGCCGGCAAAATATTATCTCAAAACACTTGGAAAATTCACAAAAATATGATATAATACGGTGATGCGGGGCTGTTTGCCGCCGCGGCGCGAACCGAAGGAGACGGAACCGACATGAAAATCACGCATACGAAACACAATAAGTTTACGGACAGCCTTTCCGAAGTGGTGAAGTCCCTGATTCCGATTATAGCGATAATCGTTTCGCTTATGGTCGTTTTGACCTTTTTCGTCGATTTGCCCCCCGAAAAGAAGATAGACACCGAGCTTTGGGCGTCGTTCATAGGCGGGACGTTTATGGTGATTTTCGGGATGTCGCTGTTCTTGTTCGGCTCGGGCAGGTCTATGATGAACTTCGGCTCGAAGGCGGGGGGCTTCATCTTCAAGAAAGGGAAGCTGCCGCTGATTTTGTTCTTCGGGTTCTTTTTGGGGTATCTGGTTACCAACGCCGAACCCGACCTCTTGGTTTTGTCGCGGCAGGTGGCGGGGGTTAATCCCAACATACACAAAACCCTGCTGATTTCCGTTATCAGCGTGGGCACGGGTCTGTTCCTGTCAATCGCCCTTTTCAGAATAGTTTATAAAATACATCTTGTGAAAGTTTTGTTCTTCTCTTATTCCGTCGTGTTCGCCACGGCGATAATCAGTATGTTCATAGCCCCCGATTTGGTCGCCCTCTCGTTTGACAGCAGCGGCGTAACCACCGGCCCCGTAACCGTGCCTTTCATACTGGCGTTCGCGGCGGGGGCGTCGCAAATGCTTAAGGGCGAACAGGAAAGCAACCCCAGCTTCGGCATGGTCGGCATCACTTCCGTCGGCGCGATAATCGCCACTTTACTTTTGGGGGTGTATTTTAAATGAATAAATTCGCGGGGATTATTTTCAGGGATTTTTTAGGCACCGTTTCCGACGTAACCATCGCCATCCTGCCGTTGCTTTCGATTTTCGTCGTCATGCAGATATTTTTCTTGAAGCTGAAAGCGCCCGAGGTAAAGAAAATCCTTTTGGGGTTCGTTTTAACCTACATAGGGCTTATCTTCCTCATTCAGGGAACCCATGTGGCGTTCATACCGGTCGGCGAACGGGTGGGGGAAATCATCGGCTCGTCGCCGCACCGCTGGCTCGTTATCCCTATCGGCTTCGCGATGGGGTTCGTTTCGGCCTACGCGGAACCCGCCCTGCGCATATTAAGCAATCAGGTTGACGACGTTACCGCCCACAGCATAAACAAAAAGACGCTTATCCTGACCATTTCCACCGGCGTCGCGCTGTCAATCACGCTTTCGATGATAAGGCTGCTTTTGGACGTCCACGCCCTGTTTTTCCTAATCCCGGGGTACGCGCTGATTTTCTTCCTCTCAAGGTTTGTGGAACCCACGTTCGCGGCGGTCGCGTTCGATTCGGGCGGGGTGGTAATAGGCCCCATGTGCGTGTCGTTTATCCTGTCGTTCACGCTTAAGGTTTCCGACGTTTTGAACGGCGGCGACGCCATGGCGGGCTTCGGCATGATTGGCATGGTCGCCATGTCGCCGATTATCGCGGTCATGGTTTTGGGGTGCTATTATAACTTCAAACACAAGCGTTCGCGGGGGGGGTAAAAGCTCCGATTAACCCGCCGTCTGCGCCGCTTTCTTCTTTTGTATGTCCGAAAGCGCCTCTTTCCTTGACAGCCCTATTTTCCCCTGCCCGTCAATCTTGATTATTTTTACTATAATCTGGTCGCCGACGTTGCAGATATCCTCCACTTTGTCGACGCGGCGGTTTTCAAGCTCGGAAATATGCACCATCCCCTCTTTCCCCGGCGCGAACTCGACGAACGCGCCGAATCCGGTCACGCGGACGACCACCCCTTTATAAATCGCGCCGATTTCCGGTTCCGCGACAATGGCGTTGATGGTTTCGACGCAGGCGGAAGCCCTTTCAAAATCGCCGCCGCAGACGAACACGTTGCCGTCCTCGTCCACGTCAATCTTCACGTCGAAGTCGGCGCACAGCTTTTGTATAACCTTGCCGCCGGCTCCGATAACCTCGCGGATTTTATCCACGGGGACCTTGGTGTTGAGCATCTTGGGGGCGTATTTGTTGACCTGCTCCCTCGGTTTGTCAATCGCCTTCAGCATAACCTCGTCAAGGATATAAACCCTCGCCTTATGGGTCGTCTCAATGGCTTCCTTAATAATTTCGGGGGTTAAGCCGTCAATCTTCAAATCCATTTGGATGGCGGTAATCCCCTTATGCGTGCCCGCCACCTTGAAATCCATATCCCCGAAGAAGTCTTCGACCCCTTGTATGTCAATCATGGTCATCCATTCGTCCCCTTCGGTAATCAGCCCGCACGAAATCCCCGCGACGGGCGCTTTTATGGGAACGCCCGCGTCCATAAGCGACAGCGTCGAACCGCATATCGACGCCTGCGAGGTGGAGCCGTTGGAAGAAAGTATTTCCGAAACCAGCCTGATGGCGTAAGGAAATTCCTCCACGCTCGGGATAACGGGTTCGAGCGCCCGTTCGGCTAAGGCGCCGTGCCCTATCTCGCGCCGCCCCGGCCCGCGGCTCAGCTTCGCCTCGCCCACCGAATAGGACGGGAAGTTATAATGGTGCATATACCGCTTTGAGTCCTCGTCGTCCAACCCGTCTATTCTTTGGGAATCGCTGACGGGGCCCAGCGTCGTGATTGTGAGCGCCTGCGTTTGCCCCCTCGTGAACAGCCCCGACCCGTGAACGCGCGGAAGCACGCCGACTTCGGCGGCCAAGGGGCGGATTTCGTCAAGGCGGCGGCCGTCCACCCGCTTCTTATCGTCTAAGAGCCAGCGGCGCACCACGAACTTTTGCAGTTTATAAATACACTCGTCAATCATGGCGGTTTGTTCGGGATACCGCTCGTCGAACTTGGCGTGGATTTCGTCGATTATCGGTTGCAGCCGCTCCTCGCGAACGTTCTTGTCGTTGGTGTCGAGGGCGCGCCTGACGCTTTCGAGGGCCGTTTTCGAGATTTCGTCATATAAATCGCCGTCGACCTCTTTCGATAAAAACGCGAACTTGGGCTTGCCGATTTGCTTTTGTATGTCTTTTATGAACGGGATGAGCGAGTTTGTGATTTCCGCGTGCCCCGCGCCGATTGCCTTCAGCATAACGTCGTCGGCGACCTCGTTCGCGCCCGCCTCAATCATAACGACTTTCTCCCCGGAAGAGGCGACGGTGAGCTGCAAATCCGACCTCGCCCTTTGCTCGGCGTTCGGCATAAGGACGATTTCCCCGTCGACAAGCCCGACGGAAATACCGCCAATCGGCCCGTTCCACGGGATGTCGGAGATTGAAACCGCGACGGACGCGCCTATCATCCCGGCGATTTCGGGGGAACAGTCGGGGTCGACCGCCATTACCGTCATAACCAAAGCCACGTCGTTGCGCATATCCTTGGGGAACAGCGGGCGCATGGGCCGGTCCACCACGCGGGAGGTAAGGACGGCCTTTTCACTCGGTTTGCCCTCGCGCCTTAAAAAGCCGCCCGGGATTTTCCCCGCCGAATAAAGGCGTTCCTCATAGTCCACCGACATCGGGAAATAGTCCACGCCGTCCCTCGGCTTCGCCCCGGCGGTAACGTTCACCATTACGACGGTCTCGCCGTAGATAACCCAACACGAGCCGTTCGACAACTCGCAGGTCTTCCCCGTTTCGACGGTCAGCTCGCGCCCGGCGAACGCCGTCTTAAAGATTTTGTGATTTTCAAACATTTTTTAACGTTTTCCTCCGTTTTCATTTTTTTTCGCGAAAACGGATGCAGCAATAAATTCAGCCCGCCTGCCGGGAGACGGGTTCAATTTAATGCCATACCCGTTTTCACGCCTGTTTGCGGTATAAAAGGGGGAGGCGGCGCGCCGCCGCCTTGCCCTTAATCCGGTTATTTGCGTATGCCCAACTTCGCGATGACGGCGCGGTAACGCTCGACGTCCTTCTTCGTCAGATAATTGAGCAGGTTGCGCCTGCGCCCGACCATCTTCAACAGCCCGCGCCTCGAGTGATGGTCTTTTTTGTGGATTTTCAGATGCTCGGTTAAATCGTTGATTCTCTTGGTGAGGATGGCGATTTGAACCTCGGGGGAACCCGTGTCGTTTTCGTGTTTGCGGTTAGCCTCGATAACCGCGGATTTTTCGTCTTTGAGTAACATTTTACACCTCTTTTTCGTATTTGCCTAATCTCAGCGAAAGGGCGGAAGACCGACCAAACCCCAAAGCCGGGAATAAGCGCCGATAACCTGACCATTTTATCACATTTTCGCGGATTTGTAAACGGTTTTTCGTAAATTTACCGAACCAAGGGGGAATCCGCCGCGGCCACCTTCTTGAAATCCGCGCCGCCGCCGCTCCTGTAAACGTCGTAAGCCCGGTCTTCATAGACGAAATAAAACACGGCGGACACGCCCGCGACGACGCCGTCGGCGACATCGTCCCTCACCCTTTTCCTTTCCGTGCCGGAAACGGTGTAAAGCGTTCCCGACGAGCCCCAAAAATCGGCGAGGAAGAAAACGGTTCCGGAGCCGGAAACGCAAAGGCTGTACCCTGAGACGTCGCCGGATATCCTCGTCCCTTTGCCGTCATCGCCGCTTTTCTTGGAATAAAGGTCGCCGTCGTAGTTGACGTAATAAACGGTGTTCCCGTCTTTCGCGACGGCGAAGCCGTAAACCTCTTTAGCGACGGTAACCGCCGTTTCGGGGTCGGTAACGGAAACCTTCTTCAATTCGTAGCCGTAGCTGACGTAATAAACCCATTTCCCGTCCTTCGTGATTGTCGGTTCGGCGCCGCCATACACGCTTTTGGCGACGCTCGTCCTTTCAAAGGCGCCGTCTATATAATTGATTTCGCCGCCGGACGAGAACGCCCTGTTCCTGAAATCGCCCAAGCCGTAAACGGATATGGACATCGAATTATAATAATCTTCCGGCTTCTTGCGCACGTACCCGATATCCGCCGAAACCAAGAATTTATCGACGGAATACTGGGCGATAAGAGACTTTTCGCCGCCGTTCGCGCTGACGTAGGATTTGCCGTCATAGTTGGTGAAAACGATTTGCGAATAATCGGCGTTCAGGTGGAAGTCGTTGTATGCCGATACCCTGTCGAGCCTGATTTCCTCGGCGGCGGGTCCTTTGCTCACATAAAGCGCCTCCCCGTTTTCGCGGGTTTTGATATGGTATATATATTTCGCGCCGTCGGCGACCGCGACGGGCTGTATGTTTACGCCCAAATCCTCGGCCTTGCCGTTTATGTTGATTTTGGTCTTATATCCGCCGTCCGAATAGTCCGCCTTGTACGCCACGGTTTTCCCGTCGGGGGAAATGACCGCGAAAAACCCGGCGGCGACGTAGTAGTAGTCGTAAGAGTCGGTGAAATAGGCGTTGTTGTCGAGCTTGTGGGTTTCACCGTTCCTCGCGTCGTAAAGCGAAAGGTCCGCCAAACGCGCGTTAGGGTCGAAATTGTTATAAAACGCCACCCCGTCGCCCGAATCCGCCAAGACAAAATTCACGACGTCGTCCGCGATTTTTTCAGGCTTGCCCTTTCCGGAGGCGTAATACAGCGTTCCGGCGGAATAGCCGTCGTCGCTGACGACAAAAGCCGCTTTCGTGTTGTCGAGGCTCTTCTTGAACTGTCCTTGCAGCACGCCGTCAAGCTCGTTCACGGAACCGTCGTTGTTGACGACGTAAACCTTTCCGTAACTGTAAAAGGCGGATATATCGCCGGCTTTGGACAAAACGGGGGCGCCCTTGGTAAGCGCGGGAACCACGAATATGGCTACGACGGCGATAATCGCGATCGGTACCAAAACCATAAGGGCTTTCACGGCGCCGGAAAGACCGGGGGCTTTCGCCGCGGGTGCCGCCGCGGGGAAAACGACCGTCGCGGGAATGGGAAACGGTTCCGGCGCGGGAATGGGCGCGGGAATGGGAAGCGGTTCCGGCGCGGGAATGGGCGCGGGAATGGGAAGCGGTTCCGGCGCGGGAATTGGTATAGGAAGCGGTTCCGGCGCGGGAATTGGTATAGGAAGCGGTTCCGGCGCGGGAATGGGTATAGGGAGCGGTTCCGGCGCGGGTATGGGTATGGGGAGCGGTTCCGGCGCGGGAACGGGTATGGGAATTGGCGCGGGGGCTTCGACCCGCGTTCCGCATTTGCCGCAGAATTTCGCGTTCTCCGCGTTTTCATGACCGCAAGAGCTACATTTCAGCATGACGACCTCCTAATTTTTACGTTTCGTCTATTATAACAAATAACGCGGCGATAAACAAGGCTTTTTTCAAAAAAAAAGCCGAAATTGAGGCGTGATTGCCCGCCCTTGTTCAATTCGCGGTATAAAGCTGCTTGTACGGGTTTTTCGCGTTGGGCTTCAACACATAAAATCTGTGTTTAATCAGCGTTTCGGGATTTAGGTTGAAATACCCCGCAAATTCCGAAACGTACGGTTTAATTTCCTCCAAATCCCCGGCGGAAGCGATTTCCGCCGTAACCTGCGCCGGCAATCCCGAAAGCTCGCCGTCCGTCCTTATGAAGATTTTTCCGCCGTGCATCCCCGTTCCGGTGAAATTACCCGCGGGGATTTCCCCGACGCCTATCCCCAAAACGATTATCAGCCCGCCCGCGAGGTATTCCCCCAAAAAGCTGCCCGCCTTGCCGCCTATAATGATTACCGGCTTTTTGTCCTTGTATTCCTTCATGTGAATACCGGTCCTGTAGCCGGAATCCCCCCGGACGTATATTCCGCCGCCGCGCATGGCGTAACCCAAAGCGTCGCCCGCGTTCCCGCGGATGATGATTTTGCCGTCGTTCATGGTATCGCCGGCGGCGTCTTGCGCGTTGCCGTTCACTTCGACGACGGCGCCGTCGAGATAAGCCCCCAAAGCGTTCCCCGGGGTGCCGTTTATGGTGAGGGTCTTGCCTTTCAGCCCGCACCCCATGAACCTTTGCCCGTAACATTCGTCCACGCGGACGTCCCCGGGCGAGGTTTTCACCAGCCGGTTCAATTCCCTGAAGTCGATATTCCCCGCCGTTATAGTCATACCGCTCCGCCCCCTAACTTAATGTTTCTTTCTTCCCTTGTGAACGCCATCATGCCCGGCTTTTTGCAGACAAGCGCGAAATCAATCGAATCGAGCGGCGTGCGCTCGCGGATAAGCGAGGTGTAAATCCCGGCCTTTTCCACGTTCCCGACGAGAATAAAGCCGTTAAGCTTGTTGTCGCCGTAAAACAGCCGCTTGTAGCCGTTCCCCTCCCTTTCGGTATACAGCTTGTCGCCGGTATAATTCCCCGCCGTAACGACGTGCAGCCCGAAGAACCCTATCGCGTTCATGGGGATAGCTTTATTGAAGCTCTTTTCCCCGCCCGCCATGTTTATTCCGGCGCACTCCCCCTGGATATAGGCGTTCGGGAGCAAAGCCATGATTTTGCTTTCCCCGCTCGACGCGTCGACGGTCTGGACGCAGTCCCCCGCCGCGTAAATATCGGGCGCGGTGGTTTCGGACTTTTCGTTTATGACAATCCCCTTGTCTATCTCGGCTATGTCCTTAAGGAGCGCCGTGTTCGGGCGCACGCCGACGGCCAAGACGAGAATGTCGAAATCGACCGTTTCGCCGTCGTCAAGGACGGCGGTACGGCCTTCGAAACGTTTCACCCCGCGTGAAAGCCTGAACTCTATCCCCTTGCTCTCCAACAGCTCCTGAAACGGTTTCGCGCCGTAATCGTCCAAAATGCTCGACAAAATCCTCGGGGCGAGGTCGACCACGGTAACCCCCGCCACCTTTTCGAGGATGCCCTCCGCGCATTTAAGCCCGATTAACCCCGCGCCGACAATCAGCACCCTTTTGTTTTTGTCGAGCGCCTTGTTCAAGTTCAAGGCGTCGTCAAGACACATAAAAGCGAACCTGTTTTCGGCGGGAACCCCGTCAAGCCCCTCGAACGGCGGCACAAACGGCGACGAACCCGCCGCGACCATGAGTTTGTCGTATGAAACCTGCTCGCCGCCGGACAAAATCACCTGTTTGTCTTCCGGATAAATCCTTTTGACCGTGCCGTGAACGAGTTTGACGTTATTTTTCGCGTAAAAGTCGGCGCCGCGGTATTTACGTTTGTCCTCGGTGATTTTCCCGAGCAGGAGATACGATATTAACGGGCGGGAATAGGTATGGTACGGTTCGTTTGAAATAACGGTTATTCCGCCCTCTTTGTCGATTTGCCTTATCCCCTCGACCGCGCCTATGCCCCCGGCGGAATTGCCGATGATTAAATATTTCATTCCGCGCACTCCCTTTCCTCGAAAACGATGGCGTTGTTCGGGCAGCCCCGAACGCAGGCGGGGGTCCCCTCCGCCGTTTTAACGCAAAGCTCGCATTTTTGGACCGCGCCGTCGTCCGACGGGGAAACCGCGCCGTAAGGGCAGCTCAACACGCAGGTGTAACAGCTCACGCACCTGTCGCGGTCAATGGTAATCACGCCGTCCGCAACGGTCAGCGCCCCCGTTATGCACCCCTTGACGCACAAGGGTTCGCGGCAGTGCCGGCAGGAAACGGCGAAGCTGATTCCGTCCTTTTCCTCTATTTTGATTCTCGGGTTAATCTTTATGCCCTTAAGCGCCCGCGCCATATCCGAACCGTCCGTCCCCGCGAAAGCGCAGTAATATTCGCATAAGTGGCAACCCAAACACCATTTTTCGTTTACGTATATCCTTTTCAAGTTATCACCCCGTTAAGTTGATATGCCATAACCGCCGCCCGTCATTCCCCGGCGTGCCTTATCCCCAGGATGGCGAGTTCTTTTTCGTTCAGCCCGACCCCGCGAAGCATAAGGCGGTTCCCTTTAAGGCTTTCGATTGAGTTTATGCCCATTCCGCCCATCATTTCCTTTATTTCGTGCCGCCACGCGGTCATCAGGTTCACAAGGCGCTTGTACCCCATGTCCGGGTTCAGCCGCTTGACGAGTTCCGGAACCTGCGTCGCTATCCCCCAGTTGCAAAGCCCGCTGTGGCAGCTCCTGCACAGGTGGCAGCCCAAGGCCAAAAGCGCGCCCGTCGCGATGTAAACGCAATCCGCGCCCAAAGCGACCGCCTTTACGATATCGGCGCTCGAGCGGATGCTCCCCCCTACGACGATTGAGACGTTATCCCGGATTCCCTCGTCGCGGAGCCGCTTATCGGTGCTGGCGAGGGCGAGTTCAATCGGAATCCCCACGTTGTCGCGGATTCTCGTCGGGGCGGCCCCGGTCCCCCCGCGGAACCCGTCAATCGCGATGATATCGGCGCCGCTTCGCGCTATTCCGCTGGCTATGACGGCGACGTTGTGAACCGCCGCTATTTTGACGATTACCGGCTTTTCATAATTCGTCGCCTCCTTAAGCGAGAAAACCAACTGCCGTAAATCCTCGATTGAATATATGTCGTGGTGCGGCGCGGGGGAAATGGCGTCGCTCCCTTCGGGAATCATGCGCGTCCGCGAAATGTCGCCGACGATTTTGGCGCCGGGGAGGTGCCCGCCTATACCCGGTTTCGCGCCCTGCCCTATTTTTATCTCGATGGCCATTCCGCTGTTGAGGTATTCCGGATGAACCCCGAACCGCCCCGAAGCGACCTGCACGACGGTGTTCTTGCCGTATTTGTAAAAATCCTCGTGCAACCCGCCCTCGCCCGTGTTGTAAAGGATACCGAGGCTTTCCGCCGCCCTCGCGAGGCTTTCGTGCGCGTTATAGCTGATGGAGCCGTAGCTCATCGCCGAAAACATCACCGGCATCGACAAAGACAGCTGCGGGGGGAGATTGTTTATTATCCTCCCGTTTTCGTCGCGCTCTATGTCGCGCGGTTTGGCCCCGAGGGAAACCTTCGTTTCCATGGGCTCGCGCAGCGGGTCGATAGACGGGTTCGTAACCTGCGAGGCGTTAATCAGGATTTTATCGAAATAAACGGGGAAATTTTCGGGGTTGCCCATGCCGGAAAGCAAAACCCCCCCGCTTTCCGCCTGGCGGTAAAGCTCGTTGATGATTTTGCCGCTCCAGTTGGTGTTTTCTTTGTAGGTATTGCCGCTTTTGACTATTTTCAAAGCGCGGGTGGGGCAGAGGGCGACGCAACGGTGGCAGTTCACGCATTTTGAATCGTCGCAGACCATCTTATCCGCTTCCTCCACGTATTCGTGCGCGCCGTTGGCGCACTGCCGCTCGCAGGCGCGGCAGGTTATGCACCTGTCGTAATTCCTCGCCGCCTCGTATTCGGGATACAAATAATTCATCGCCATTACCGCTCACCCCCGTTTTGCGAATTCAGGCGGACTATCACCGGCTGACCGCCCTTGGGCGCCCACACCTTTTCAAGGCTCGGCTCGATTATGCGGATTGCCGCTTCTTCGCTTGAAATGTAAACCTTGTCGCCTTTTTCGCCCACGACCATGCTTCGCAGCTTCAGGCGGTCGTTAAGCGCCATTACCCCGTTTTCAAACCCCACGATAATCGAAAAAGGCCCGGTAATCAGCTGCGCCGCGAACATAACGCGCAGATACTCGTGCGTTTCGCGTTCCTCCGGCGGCATCCGCTCGATTGTTTTCCAAAACGGCGCGGCGATTACCGACGCGATTTCCTTATAACTAAGCCCCTTTTTCCTGTGGAGGTAGTCTATCGTGTAAGCGATGACCTCCGTATCGGTTTTCAGCGTGCATTTGTAGCCGTACATTTCAATGGCGCGCCTGTTCGCGTCGTAAGAAGAGATTTCGCCGTTATGCACCACGGAATAGTCGAGTAAGGCGAACGGGTGCGCGCCCCCCCACCAGCCCGGCGTGTTCGTCGGATAACGCCCGTGCGCCGTGAAGCACCAGCCCTCGTAATCCTCCAGCCGGTAAAACCGCCCCACGTCTTCCGGAAACCCCACCGCCTTGAACACGCCCATGTTTTTCCCGCAGGAAAAGACGTAAGCGCCGTCAATCGACGTGTTTATGCGGAACATACGCCGCGCCACAAATTCGCGCTCGTCAAGCTGGCTGTCCGCCAGCCGCGTGGGCAGCGGCGTTACGAAATACCGCCATATAAGCGGTTCGTCCGTGATTTCCTTCATCTTTCTGGTCGGGATTTTTGAAAGGTTTATAATATCGAAGCGCCTTTCGAGATACTCCTCACATTCTTTCTTCGCGGTCGCCGATTCGTAAAATATATGAAAAGCGTAGTAATCCTTATATTCCGGGTAAATCCCGTAAGCCGCGAAGCCGCCGCCCAAGCCGTTTGAACGGTCGTGCATGACGGAAATGGACTTGATAATCGCCTCGCCGCTCATTCTCTTCCCGGATTTGTCGACAATCCCCGATATGGCGCAACCCGACGGAATTCTTACCTGCCCCTCTTTTCGCATAAACCTTCCTCCCGAACAGTAATATATAGACGTTCGTTCACGGCGGGGCCCCCGCGCCGTGAATAAACGTCTTTGTTCCCTTAACGGTCATTATACACTTTTTTCGTACGTTTGTCAAGCGGTTCGCCCGCTTTGGGAGAAAATCCCCGCGTCAACGCCTTATACCGCGTTCCGAAGGCGAAACATCAACAAGCCATAAACACCAACGCTTTTTATTATTGATAAACTCTTCCGAACCTATAAAACGTTCCCAACGCTGCCCGCCATATTGCGCAATTTGCGAAGATGTGTGCCTTTTGCGGAGAATATGCTTTCTAAAAACTGCGCCTGAGTCGTTATTATCAAAGGCTCGTCCCGCCCGTCCGTTTGCAGTTTGTAATATTCCGGGTTATCCGGGATAATGTCGGAGTGATGTTCAAGCACGACAAAACCGTCCGCGCCGGCAGCGTCGCGGACTACTCCCGCCGTTTGCTCAATTATGGAAAGGTAAGGGATTACATAAATAATTCCGCTTACTTGTTTTTATTGCGGGAGCAGGATTTGAACCTACGACCTTCGGGTTATGAGCCCGACGAGCTACCGAACTGCTCCATCCCGCGATGTAGTCGGAAAAGAAAAATAAATATAATAAGAATGGAAAAGAAACGAGAGAGTTTCCGATTCGTTCTTATTTTCTTTACCGCGCATTATACCATAGATTTCTTTGGCTGTCAACCGTTTACGGGCATTTTTATATATTTTTTATTGAAACGGGTACGAAAACGCCT
>JAIRWC010000007.1 GCA_031253495.1 Oscillospiraceae bacterium
ATTTTTGTCGAATTGAAGAAAAAAGGTTTCACCGTAGGAAGCAATGACATTATAATTGCCGCATGGTCTATGCTGGCGGGGGCTATATTGGTAACCGATAATATCAAGGATTTTGAAAACATCGACGGTTTGAAAACCGAAAATTGGCGATTTGAGAGTAACTACTAAGCAAAAATTATTTTATAAAATCTGTATAATTTAATGATTTCTACAAAGTTTGCAAAGTATGTTGTAGACACGAATGCCACCGCCGTACGCTTATGGTTCGTTCCCCTTATACGCGGCAAAAGGCAGTTTGTTGTTCATGTTGTTCTCCTGATATATCAGCTTCCCGCCGTCGCTTTCAACAGCATAACGACGTTATCGCGGTCTTTTTGCTTTTCTTCCTCCGACAGTTCGGAATACGAGATAAGCATATTATGTTTTTTACGGCTGTTATCGCGCTTTTCGGCATAACTCCAGTTATTCAGCCAATGGAATCTGCACCATCTGATATGTTCTAACTCCGCGAGTTCCTCGTCGGTTTTGCCCTCTTCTTTCCGCCTGCGGATAACATCCGCGAAGTCGGCGGCCGATATGTTGGAGCGTTTTAGAAATCCGTTCAGTTCTTCCCACGGCCTCATGTCGGGATACTTCGCCGTATAATTCCCGTGTAACCGCCTCGCGTTTTCGATAAGCGATTCTTTGAGGATAATCTCTTTGGCGGAAAGCCGTTCCGCCGCTCCGAAAGGAATTATGTTACATTCAAAATTTTGAAACACGCCGACGCTTTCCTCACTGTCCGCGCACACGTATATGTCGCGGCATTCGGCTAAAGATGATATAACGCTTAAATCCACTATATTCCGCGACGTATCCCCGCACAGTATGAGCCTGTCGAACCCGCCCGCCTTCAATAACCCCGCGCGCCAGTCCTCCCGGTGAAAAACGATTTTATCGCCGTCAACGCAGGATAACTGCGGGTGTAAGCCCGTATAACTTTCGCTTTCCCCCCAAACATGATATTCTATGACGCTTTCCGCCGGAAGATAGATATTGAGGATAAGCCCGAAGTGTAAAAGTTCGCGCCCGAGCGAGCCAAAGCCGATAATCGCGATTTTTTCATTTGCGAGGGCGGGGTAACTCTTCCAGTAAAGCCGCGCCGTGATTTCCGCCATACTGAAAGCCATGATATTCCCGCCCTCCAAGCTGTGCGGCATAGCGTCGTCGAGTTTGATGAAAACGGGGTTTTGTTTAAATTTATCCGCGTTTTTGGCGAGAAAATCAAGGTTTTCCCCGTCCGTGTCCAAGAGCAGAACGTGCCTCCCCGCCCGCGAAACAGGCTTCTCGGCGGCTATGCCTTTCCATTTCAACTCCTCCGCCAGACGCTTCGCGCAGGCGGATTTGCCGTAAACCGCGCAGGAATCTTCGCTGAAGCATTTGAAAAAATTCGCGACCGCGCCGCCTAACGAACGGATAATCAAGAATACCCAGCTTGCGATTACGCAAACGGCGAGCCACTTCGCGATTTCTATATACACGTTGCCGTCGAGGTATGAAAGCTGACCCATGTAAAGCTGAACGGCACTGTAAGCCGCCCACGACAAATCGTTTTCGTACACCGATAAAAACCCGATTGTCCCGAAGCAAAGCGGCGATACATAGAAGATGATTTTCAAGATTGTAAAGATGTTTTTCTTTTTTATACGAACCGCCATAACGGACACATCCCCTTCAAAAAAATCGCGGCGGCCGCCTGCGGCGGCAAGATTGCGGCGCGTTCGCGCCGCAGGTTTTCGCCTTACGGCGAAAACCGGATTAAAAGATTCCCGATTACAGATTCAGCCACAAAGCGGGGCGAACGCCGAAATTGTGGCCGACACTGTAGCCGCCGACGCCGACAACGCCGTCGCCGCGGACGTTGGCGGCGCTGTAACTATTGCCGCCCGGCGACCGGAGCCACCAAAAGGATGCATTTCCTTCTGAATTATAGGCGACTCTTGCGTTATCGTCGCTGAAATATTCGTTCACTTCGTCAATGCTCAACAAAAAGATTTTGTCTGTCGTGTCGTTCCCGCCGGATGTTCCGTAACTCGGATTATTGTTGTTTATTACCCGCGTTTCGACGACCCGCGCTTTATCTGCCGCGCCGAACGAGTTATAAAACTCGCCGTTCAGATAGGCGCGTAAGTCGCAGGTTTCCCATGTTACGTCTTCCCATTCTTCGTTATACGCCCTGTTGTCTATTATTTTGTCGGTGATGATTAAGGCTTTGCCGTCCTGCACCTTAAGCACCCGCCAGTCGTACCCGCCGAATCGTATTATATCGCCGACTGTCGCGGTCGAAGCGGGCGGCTCGGTGGTCGTTGCGGGCAGTTCGGTGGTTGTTCGGCGGGACGAATCGTCGTACGATGACGAAGAATACGAATCGCCGCCCGAATTTAACGCGACGGCTATTATTATAATCAGCGCGGCTAAACCGCCGGCCCCGGCGATAATGGGAATTTTCATGCTCTTTTTTGTTTGCGGAACGGCGGGTTTCGGGGGCGCGGTGAGTTTCGGAATAGACGCAATCACGGGCTTCGGAGGCGCGACTGGTACGGGAACGGGTTCCTGCTCGGGTTTGGGGAGCGGTTCCGGTTCGGGTTCGGGTTCGGGGAGCGCCACGGGTATGGGTTCGGGGAGCGCCACGGGTTCGGGGAGCGCCACGGGTTCTGGGAGCGCGGCGGGCATGGGTTCCGGGAGCGCCGTAGGTATGGGGAGCGCGACGGGCTTCGGGGCGGGTTTAAGCCCAAAACGCTCGAACGTCTGTTTGCATTTATAGTAAAACGTCTCGCCGTCCATGCGGTATTTCATAATGGCTTGCTTTGAGCCGATTTGCAGTTTCAGACCGCCCGTCAGTTTCGTTTCTTCTATGTGTACGGCAAAAAACGGAGTGTCGTCGTCAAGCGCGAAATTTATTTCATTGCGGACGTTTACGGAAGCTATTGACCTCGCCGATATAAAGACGACAAAGACGGCGCAGCCGGCGAGCGCGGCGGCGATTTCCTCGGGCCACTCGTTGCCTGGGTCAATCCCCTCGTCATACCAGATGTTATAGCCGAGATTGCGAAACTCGCTGATAATGGGGAACACCGTGTCCGTATCCTTATGCGAATAGCTGATAAAGATATACGGTTCGTTCCCCTTATACGCGGCAAAAGGCAGTTTGTTGTTCATGTTGTTCTCCTGATATATCAGTTTCCCGCCGTCGATATGTAAAAAGCGGTCTCCCCCGATTTACGGGGGAAACCGCCTGTTACGCTATTCTGTTATTGGAGCGCGACAAAAAACGCGGATATTTATCCGCTTGCCTATAAAAATTATGTCACGTTCCGGCATAAATGTCAACCCTTTTCGTGTAAATTTTTCGGAAATTTTTGAAAATCTTAGAAAATTATACACTATATAAGGGGCGTTTGTCAATGTTTTTTTGGAAAAATCCACAAAAATGTTGCGAAACGGCTTACCAAGCGCGGATTTGCGCCGTGTCAATACATTTCCTCATAATCTTGTTCCAGCCTTTCCGTCTGCGCGGTTTTCTTGTTTTCGATTACAAACCGCTTTTTCCTGAAAGCGACGCGTATATCGTCCCCCGCGTTCAGCTCGCCGCCTATGATTTTCTCGGACAGCATATCCTCGATTTTCGCCGATATTACCCGCCTGAGCGGGCGCGCGCCGTATTCGCGGTTGAAGGTTGCTGTCGGTCCACGCTTCCCCCGCCGTCACGTAACCTCTGATATTCTTTCCCATTTTTAAGCAGTACATAATAATGTTCTCCAATCTGTTTTTTAAACTATCTTTATAATTCTGCGGTAAAGGCAGATATGCTTTTCGTCAACGTCAATATCCTCGTGGTAATGCGCGAAGAACCATTTCTTGTATTGACAGTCGGCTTTTACGGCGCGTTCAAGGAAGTTTGTCAGTTTGTCATGGGTATACGCCGGGTTTATCCCGTCCTGAACGCTGTCGGGGCAGCAGTGGGTTATGATGTAATCGACGGCGCGGCTATGCTTCGTCAAATTGGCGGCGGCGTTTTCATACTCCGCGTCGGACGGCATTTCTTCCCTCCACCATGACCTGCCCTCGATTCTGTACTGTATATCATGTGAAGCCGCGCCGCCCATAGCGAAGATTTTTGTATCGTTGATAACATATATTTCGCCGCGCATTAAATGATAAACGCCGTCGGCTATTTTGTGAACCTTTCCGCCGCAGAATTCTTCCGTCGGGTACGCGCCGAGCAACGCGAAATTCTCATGGTTGCCGTCAACGAAAAGCGTTGTGAAATTCCTCTCGCTCAGCCATTTAAGCCAAAATTTTTCTTCCGCGCCGCCGTTCCAAACGCCGCCGAAATCCCCGCATATTATGACGTAATCGTCCTTGCACATTCGCTCCTGCTGAGGGAAAAGTTCGGGATGCAGCTTCGCAATATCATGCGGGATATGGGTATCGCCCGTTACATAAATCATAAATTTCCTTTCCGTGAAATCGCGCCGTTCATAATAATACAAACACCCGGCGCGTTTCCCTTTTTTTTATCCCCCCGACGCGCCGCACGGCGCGGGAAAAACCCCCCGCATATAAATTACACGGGAGCTGTCTATCGGTAAATGACGGGATTATCACCCTTTCAACAACATTTCAATCTCCGCTTCCGAAAGTCTGCGTTTCTCCATAAGTTCGGCGGTCAGCCTGTCGACTGACCGCCTGTTGTTTTTAATCAGCTTTACTGTTTCCCGCATTTGCTTGGCTAATACGGCGTTGACCCGCTTTTCCTTTTCGTCAGCTTAATTGCTATGGACTATGGGGGTTTACAGCGAATCGTCTTTTTTGCAATACCAAGTAGACTTATAGCGTTCATATAATGTTTTTGTCGGTATTAATATCAATAATGAAATCAGCAACGAAAATACAGATAAAACGCAATCGTACAAAAGACTTTCGATACGTAAACTTTCTTGGTCTAGATTAAAACAACGCAAAATAGATTGAAGCACAGTGAAAATTGCGTAAGCCAACAAAAGAATATTTCCTAACATTCGTACAGCAGATTCAACAGCTTTACCATTGTGATTAACTGCCATATTTTTGGATTTGTCAGCGTCTTCAAAGACCAACCGAAAGCTATCCACAGAAAAAATCGAAAGAATAAGACCAATAATCGGTATTCCGATAGCTTGAACATGGAAAATAATCATAAGTCCAATAGCTAATACACAGCAAAACCAAATTTTCTTTCTCATATCCTGTCACCCCACAACACGAACGATCCGTTACCCCAGTTCCGTTTTTCTATCCAAGGCGAAAAGTTTCACTTATTATAACATTTTTTCGCGGGGATGTCTATTCGTATAATATACATAGTTTTGACGCTTTTTTTTTTTTTTTGTATATATTGCACAAAAGAGCGCGGCGCGGGAAAAAGCCCCCGCGTTTGTCGTGAACACTATCACCGTGTTCCTGAACGAAACCGTTTCTTCGGTGTATTTGTCGGTAAGCCGCCCCGCGTCGAGGATTTGCAAAAACAGGTTTATTGTGTTCAAGTGCGCCTTTTCAATTTCGTCGAACAACAAAATGCAGTAGGGATTTTCCTTGACAAAAATCGTCAACTCGCCGGGGACGGACGATTTCCAAGTCTTTTCAAAACCGATTAACCCCAGATGTGCGTATGAATCCGAATACGCGCTCATATCAAACCTTTTGAACGGCATGGACAGTTCCTCCGCCATAAGCTCGGCGAGGTATCCTTGTGTGTTTTTGGGTTAGACGTCAAGCGAAACCGGAGATTAAAGCCGGCTTGTTCAGCTTTCGGTTTAACTTGTACCGCCCCCCCGACGCGCCGAACGGCGCGGGAAAAATAAGACCCGCGTTCAATGAACGGAGACCTTAGTTCGATATATTCCCTGTTAAATGCTTTGTCGCAAATTTATCCTTAAATAATGTTTTCACAGAACAAAAATCAAAACAATCCGTAAAAGTTATCACTAACGGTAACTTTGCGGGGATATTGCACAAAGGGAACGCGGACACTTTGTGCAATATTTTATTGGAATATGCTTGACATTATCCTCATCGTCGGAAGAAAGCGCGATTAAAGGCGGCTTTAATAGCTTACGCGACGGCGGCGGCATGATTGATAGTTTCGGATAATTTAATCCGGCTCTTGACAACCCCGTCCAAACGCTGTATAATGACCTTATCGGTAAGATAACGGCAAAGAACGAGAGGGAACGGCGATGGCGGTTTCAAACGGGAATTGTTTTATCTGCGGCAAGACCGCGGGCAAGACGGCAATCAAAAATCACATTTTAAAAGAACACGACGGCGACGGCGAGGATTGTTGGCTTTTCAAAGCCGAAGGCGCGTATAACAAGGACTATTGGCTATTCTTCACCGTCCCGATTAACGCCGCTTTCTCCGCCGTCGATGATTTTCTTCGCGATATTTGGTGCGAATGCTGCGGGCACCTGAGCGCGTTCAGTATTGGTCGGAACGAGTTCGACATGTCGGAAAAGCTGTCGTCGCTTTGCGAGGGTGACGTAATACTGTACGAATACGACTTCGGTTCGACGACTGAAATAATCCTCACTGTCGTCGACGAAATTTCACGGACGAAACAACGCGAAAAGGTTCGGCTGCTCGCCAGAAACGCTCCGTTGCGGATAGAATGCGACCGGTGCGGCGCGCCCGCCGTGTGTGCCGACGTAATGAAATATGACAATCTTTGCGCCGAGTGCGCGAAAAAAGTTGACGATGATGGAATGCTGCTCCCGGTGACAAACTCGCCGCGTTTCGGCGAATGCGATTATGAGGGCAATTACGACATATGGACGTTCGACCCGGACAAGCCGTTTCCCCAGCCGCAAAAACCCACGCGCACTTTGCCCAAACGTTACTGAATACGGGTTCTCAAGATTTACGCCGACGACAAAATCCCCGCAAGCAAAAACTTACGGGGATTTTTGTGTAAACGATGGCAAACAAAGAAACGAAGCCAATCGAGGGAGTAAAGACATGAACGCTGCCATCATCTGCCCGCATTGCAAGAAGCCCTTTGAAATTTCCGACGCCATACGGCATCAGATTGAGGACGAGTTGCTTCGGGCGAAAACCGAGCAGTCGGAGTCGCTCCGCCGAGAGTATGACGCCGCCGCCGAAACAAAGCTGAAACAAGCCGTGCAAAGCGCCGTATCCGAGGTACGGCAGACCGCAAAACTTGAATTAGACAAAGCCCGCCGGTCCGCCGAACTTGCAGCCCGAAAGGAACTGCTTGAAAAGGAAAAAGGTATCCGCGAGGAGGCGATTCAAAAAGCCTCCGAGGACTTCAACACCAAAATTCGCGAGCAGGAGGAAACCATCAACCGCCTGCGGGAACGGCTGACCGCGGCGAAGCAAGTGGCGGAGCAGGGGTCGCAGCAGTTGCAGGGCGAAATACTTGAACTGGATATCGAAAAGGCGCTCCGCAACGGATTCCCGTTCGATACCATCGACGAAGTCAAAAAGGGCGAGCGCGGCTCGGACATTCGCCAAGTGGTCAACGAGCGGCTTTATATGAACTGCGGGCTGATTCTCTGGGAGTGTAAGAACGCCAAGACCTATCAGGCAAGCTGGCTCGGTAAGCTGAAAGACGAACTCGCGGTTGAAAAAGCTCAAATCGGCGTGATTGTGTTTAACCCTACGGACGGCGGCGGCGAGGACTTCAAACAGCTTGCGGACAACATTTGGCTTGTAAAGCCGCGTTATGTGATTATGCTTGCCACGCTCCTGCGGGAGGCTGTCGTCAAAGTATTTGCCGCCAACCGCGCGGCCGAGGGCAAAGACGCGAAGGTCGAACTGATATACAATTACTTGACGGGCGGAGAATTCGGCAATCGCATCCGTTACATCTTGGAATCTTACGACGAGATGGCGCGGCAACTGGACACCGAAAAGAAGCAGGCGCAAAAACGTTGGGCGGTTCAAGAAAAAATTATCCAAAAGGTTACGAGTGGTTTGTACGGAATGAGCGGTGATTTGCAAGGCATCGCCGGTAAAGAGATTATCGCGTTGCCGTCGCTCTCTGACGACGACGATGAAATAAAGTCGGCGAAACCGCGCGGTATAGCCCCAACCGTAAAAACGGGAGACGAAGAAGATGAATAGACCTCTTCGGAAACCGTATCGCGGCGCGGTTTTGCGGTATCGGAAGCGTGTATTTGACTTTTTTCGCGAAAACGCTTGACAAACGCGGAAAAACATGATATAATCCGCCTGTGGGATTGGAAGATGAGGACTGGGGTTGACGCCCCGGTCTTTCTATATTGCCGCCACGGTCTTTCTATATTGGACGCCACGGTCTTTCTATATTGCCGCCTCGGTTTTTCCGTGTTGCGGGCGGGACCGGGCGCGGGTTTGAGGGCATGGGATATGAGCGTTAAAATTGAGGAACGCGCGCGGGGCGTCGCCGAACCGTTCTTAAAAGAGAACGGCTGCCGATTGTGGGACGTTATATTCGAGAAAGAAGGCGCCATGCGTTACCTCAGAATACTTTTCGACGACGGCGGCGGTCCTCTCGACATGGAAAAGTGCGAAAGGATGACCCCGCCGCTCAATCGGTTAATGGACGCGGAGGATTTCATAAAATACGTGGATATCCTTGAAATCGGTTCGCCGGGGACGTCAAGGCGGTTGAGGCGCCCCGAACATTTCGAGGCCTGCGCGGGCAAAACGGTCAAGGTTACGGAACGCGCCCCTTCGGGCAAGACCGAAACCGTTACCGGGGTTTTGCGGGGCTTCGACGCCGGGAACAGGGCGATTGTCGTAAACTCAAGGACAATATCATTGAAAAATTGTATAAGAATAAATTTGGAGGAACAACAGCAATGAACAACAACGAGCTTTTTGAAGCGCTGGCGCTGGTCGCGAAGGAAAAAGGGATTGACGAGGACGTTCTTATCGAAAAGATTCAAACCGCGCTTACAATCGCGATAAAAAAAGACTATCCCAAAAGCGAAAACGTGAAGTTCGACATTGACATAAAAAAAGGGAAGTTTGACGTCTGCATAGGCAAGTCGGTCGTCGGGGAGGTCGAGGACGACGCCAACCAAATCTCCCTTGAAGAGGCGAAAAAGATTTCCAAAAAATATAAAATCGGCGACGAATGTACCGTAAAGCTCAATACCCGCCATTTCGGGCGGATAGCCGCCCAGAACGCCAAGCAGGTCGTCAAGCAGGGGATAAAGGAAGTCGAGCGCAACCAGTTAATCGAGCAGTGGGGCAGCCTGCAAAACGAAGCGGTAAGCGTCCGCGTGGCGAAGGTCGAGCCGGAAACGGGCAACGTCGTCGTGGAAATTAACGGCAGCGAGGTTACGCTTTTCAAGGGCGACCAAATCCCCGGGGAGGAAATCTACACCGGCGATAACATAAAGGTTTACGTTTCGGGGGTGTCGGCTAACGACAGGCGCCCCACGCTCAGAATTTCCCGCACGCACAACAACCTTATCAAGCGGCTCCTTGAAAACGAGGTGCCGGAAATTTACGACGGCGTTGTGGAGATAAAGGCGGTCAGCCGCGAAGCCGGGCAGCGCAGCAAGGTCGCGGTGTTCTCCAACGACGAGAACGTGGACGCGGTGGGTTCGTGCATAGGGCCGTCGCGGTCGAGGATTTCAAAGGTCTGCGAAGAGATAAACGGAGAGAAAATAGACGTTATCGTATACAGCGACGACCCCAAGGAATTTATCAGGCAGGCGCTCAAACCCGCGGAAGTGCTCGACGTGGATATTCCGGACGGGGAACTGCACGCCTGCTTCGTTACCGTTCCGGACAACCAACTCTCCCTCGCCATAGGGAACAAAGGGCAAAACGCCAAATTGGCGGCGCGCCTTACGGGCTTTAAGATAGACATCCGTCCCGAAAGCGGCTTTTATGAGGGATAACGCGGGGACGGGCGGTAAAAACGCCCGCCCGAAAAAGTTTCCCGAACGCAAATGCGTCGGATGCGGCGTAATGGACGGGAAAAAATCCATGCTTCGAGTGGTTCGCGACAAGGACGGGGACGTTTCCCTCGACCCGTCGGGGAAGCGGGCGGGGCGCGGCGCGTATATCCACAAAGAAGCCGGATGCCTTAAAACCGCGCGGAAGAAAAAAAGCCTTGAACGGGCGCTTAAATGCCGAATCCCCGATAAAGTCCGCGATTTGTTAGACGCGGAAATCATCGGTTCAGCCGATTTCGGCGCGCCGCCGGAGAAGACATGAGCAACACTTTAAACACCCTCGGTTTATGCAAAAAAGCGGGAAAACTTATCGCGGGGTTCGACGCGGTCATAGCCGGCATCGGCAAAGCCGCCGGAATAATAGTCGCGAGCGACCTTTCCGAAAAAAGTAAAAAAGAAGTCGCGTTTCACTGCAAAAAACACGGGAAGCCGTTTTGCACGATAAAAGAAACCATGGACGAAACGGAAAAAATACTCGGGAAAAGAACGGGAATTATCGCCGTTACCGACGACGGGCTGTTCAATAAAATCATCGGCCGTTAACCGCCAATTCCCGACCATTACGGCATTAATGTGCCGTCCGCCGCCATCGGCGGCGACCGCCGACATTGAATTTATTTCAATGTCAAGCGGAATTGCCATAACAGGGGGAGTCCGAATGGAACAAAAAATCAAACTGCGGGACGCCGCGAACGACCTCGGCATAGAGCCGACGGAAATTATCGCGATTGTAAAGGAATATTTCGGCGTTGAAAAAAAGGCGGCGGGCATGATTTTGCCGGCCGAGCTTAACGTCGTTTTGGAAAAAATTACGAGTTCCCGCGAGGTGGAAAGTTTCGAGGAATACTTCTCCGAAAAGTCGAAAACCCCGAAAAGCGGCGCGAAACCGAAAAAAGACGCAAAACCGAAAGTGCCCAAAACTTTGCTGAAGACGCCTAAACCGGAAAAAGGCGCGGACGGCGACCGCCCCGAAAGGAAAACCGTCAAACCCCTCCCCCCGAGGGAAAAGCCGGCCGAATCCGCCAAACCGAAGCCGCCTAAGAAAAAGCCCACACCCAAGCCCGTTCAGGCGGCGGTGGATATCAACAGCCTGAAAATCAACGACCCGCCGAAAGCGAAGCAAAAGGGTCAGGCGGTTCAGCGCGGGGAACAGATTACAAAGCGCGTGGACACCCGCGGCAGTTACGTCAACCTCGACAAGTACAACGAGCGTTACGAAAGCATAGCCACGAAAACGGGAACCGGCAGGGACAGGGGCGACGCCTTCCGCAACAAGCAGAGAATCAACCAAAAAATCCAGCGCAAGGGGGCGCATCCCCCCCGCCACAGGGAAACCGAGGCGCAGAGGCTTCGCCGTCTCGAGCTGGAACGCGCGAGGAGCCAGCAGTTAAAGGTGCTTATCCCCGACGAGATAGTCGTTTCGGAATTGGCGTCCCGCCTTAAGGTTACGGCGAGCGAGGTCATTAAAAGGCTGTTCAATTTGGGCGTGATGTGCAACCTTAACCAGGTCGTGGACTTTGACGCCGCTTCAATCGTCGCGGAGGAATTGGGCGCCAAGGTCGAAAAGGAAATAATCGTTACGATAGAGGAAAGGCTTTTTGAAGAAATAGAGGACACCGAGGAAAATCTGCGCCCGCGTTCGCCCGTCGTGGTCGTTATGGGGCACGTTGACCACGGAAAGACCTCGTTGCTTGACGGCATAAGGGATACCGACGTCGTTTCGGGCGAGGCGGGCGGCATTACCCAGCATATAGGCGCGCACCGCGTTCACGCGGGGGGGAAAGAAATCACGTTCCTCGACACCCCGGGGCACGAGGCGTTCACGGCGATGCGCGCGAGGGGCGCGAGCGTAACCGACATAGCCATCCTCGTCGTCGCCGCCGACGACGGGATTATGCCGCAGACCGTCGAAGCGATTAACCACGCCAAAGCGGCGAACGTTTCAATCATCGTCGCGATTAACAAAATAGACAAAGAAGGCGCCAACCCCGAAAGGATTAAGCAAGAACTCACCGAACACGGTCTGCTGATTGAGGAATGGGGCGGCGACGTGATTTGCTGCGAAGTGAGCGCGAAAAAGCGCGTAGGGCTTGAAAACCTGCTTGAAATGGTGAACATTGCCGCCGATGTGTTGGAATTGAAGGCCAACCCGGAGCGTTTCGCCGTGGGAACGGTTATAGAGGCCCGCCTTGACAAAGGCAAGGGTCCCGTGGCGACGCTTTTGGTACAAAAAGGGACGCTGAGGACGGGCGACGTCATCATAGCGGGGACGGCGGTGGGGCGCGTTCGCGTTATGCACGACGACAAAGGAAAAACCGTCAAGACCGCGGGGCCGTCCGTCCCCGTGGAAATCACGGGTCTCGCCGAGGTTCCGAGCGCGGGCGACCCGTTCTCGGCGGTCGCCGACGAAAAGTTGGCGCGCGAATTGGTCGAAAAACGCAAGCACGAAGCGAAAGAAGCCCATTTCATGCAATACAAAAAAGTTACGTTGGACAACCTGTTCAGCCATATCGAGCAAGGTTCGGTAAAGGAACTGCCCATTATCGTAAAAGCCGACGTTCAAGGTTCGGTGGAGGCGGTAAGGCAGTCGCTTGAAAAACTTTCCCACCCGGAAGTGAGAATCCGGGTTATCCACGGCGGGGTCGGCGCAATCAGCGAAAGCGACGTTATGTTGGCGAACGCGTCCGGCGCGGTTATAGTCGGGTTCAACGTGCGCCCGCACCCGGCGGCGGCGGAAAACGCCAAGCGCGATAACGTGGAAATCCGCGTTTACAGGATAATTTACGACGCGATTGAGGAAATAGAAACGGCGATGAAGGGTATGCTCGCGCCTAAGTTCAAAGAAACCGAAATGGCGCGGGTCGAAGTCAGGGTGGTATACAAAATAACGGGCACGGGGATTGTCGCGGGGTGTTACGTCCTCGAAGGCAAAGTGGCGCGCAACTGCGAAATCCGCGTGGTTCGCGACGGCATAATCATAGCCGACGACAAAATGAGCGGTCTCAAACGTTTCAAGGACGACGTGAAAGAAGTGGCGCAGGGTTACGAATGCGGCATAACGCTTGAAAAATTCAGCGATATAAAAGAGGGCGACATCTTCGAGGCTTATACAATGGAAGAGGTGAAGGAATAACCTTCTTTAAGAGAAAGGTGGGCATATGTCGGCGCATGGTTTAAAACGGCTTTCGGAGGATATAAAGCGGGAAATTTCCGTTTCGGTCCGCAATGTGATTTCCGATAAAATCGTGTCGGTTTCGCGTTGCGAGCTGACCGGCGATTTATCCTGCTGCAAGGTTTTCGTTTCCGGCTACGGGGGCGGGGACAAAACAAAAGAAGCCGTGGAGGACTTGAAAAACTCGGCGGGCTTTTTCAAAAGGCAAATCAATTCGCGGATAAGGATGCGCAAAATCCCCGAGCTGATTTTCCTGCCCGACGACTCTTTGGATTATTACGACAAAATCAACGGTATAATAAATGAACTGCACGACGATACAGAGGACGAACATGACGATTACCGAAGCGGTTGAATTTCTCGAAACGGGCGGCAACTTCACGATAATCTGCCACGCCAACCCCGACGGCGACACGCTTGGAAGCGCGTACGCCCTGTGCGGGGCGTTGCGGATTGCGGGGAAGCGGGCGCGGGTTCTGTGCGCCGACAAGGTTTCCCCGCGTTTTGATTTCCTCAAAAAATGCCTGTCGGACGGCGACGGCGTTTTCCCCCCCGAAGAAAACGAGACCGTGATTGCCGTCGACGTCGCCGACGCGGCTTTGTTCGGCGGTTATGAGAAGGAATACGGCGGAAAGGTGGATTTGTGCATAGACCACCACGTTTCCAACAAGTTCTACGCCGCCCGAACGCTTCTTGACGAAAACGCCTCGGCTACGGCGGAAATAGTATGGGAGCTGATAAAGCGCATGGGGCTGACCCCGACCGCGGAAATCGCCGCCGCCGTGTACACGGGTATTTCAACCGATACGGGCTGCTTCAGATATTCCAACACCACGGCCAAATCGCACGTTATAACGGCGGAATTGATGGGTTACGGCTTCGATATGCAGGGGATAAACCATGTCATGTTCGACATGAAAACCCGCGAAAGGGTGGCTTTGGAGAAAGAGGCGCTGAATAACATCAAGTATCATTTCGGGGGGAGATGCGCCGTAATCGCGGTTACGCGGGATATGTACGAGAACATCGACCCCGAGGACATGAACGGCGTTTCCGCGCTGCCGAGGCAGATTGAGGGCGTCGACGCGGGGCTTGTCATAAAGGAAAAAGGCGATAATATATGGAAAGCGTCTTTGCGCACAAGCGGCAGGGTCGACGCGCAGGCGGTCTGTTCAAAACTCGGGGGCGGCGGGCATTTAAGGGCGGCGGGCTGCACGCTTAAAGGGGATTTCGACGCCGTGAAATCTACTCTGTTGAATGAAATCGAAAAGCAATTATACAACAATTCCACTTGACATTAACTAAGCAAAGCGTTTTGAATTTAAACGACGTAAAGCCCGGAGGATTTTACAGCCATGAACGGTATAATCTGCGTGTATAAACCGACGGGGTATACGTCGTTCGATATAATCGCGATTATGCGCCGCCTTTTGAACACGAAGAAAATCGGACATTCGGGAACGCTCGACCCCATGGCGGAAGGCGTTCTTCCGGTTTTTGCCGGCGCGGCGACGAAAGCCGTCGATTTCTGCCCCGATACCGACAAGGAATACCGCGCGGCGTTCCGGTTGGGCGTCGCCACGGACACGCAGGATATAACGGGGAAAATCATTTATGAAAATTCCTCGTTTGTGCCGAGGAACAGGTTTTGGGATACCGCGCGCAAATTTACGGGGGAAATCGAACAGCTCCCCCCGATGTATTCGGCGGTTAAAATCAACGGAAAACGGCTTTACGATTTGGCGCGCGAAGGGAAAGAGGCAAAGCGCGAACCGCGCAAGGCGTTTATCCGTTCGCTTAATATCGAAAAATACGAGGACGGCGAGGGCGTTATCACGATTTCTTGTTCAAAGGGGACTTATGTGAGAACTTTGATTCACGATATAGGGCGGGAACTCGGCACGGGCGCGGTTATGACGGCGTTGCAGCGAACCCGCTCCAACGGCTTCACGCTGGGCGACTGCCGCAAATTGGACGAGTTGAGGGAAATCTTCGAGAACGACCCCGCCGCTCTCGCGGAACTGCTTTTGCCGATTGACGCGCTTTTTAAGTGTTACCCCAACGCCTATCTCGACCAAAAGCAGAGCGAAATGTTCAAAAACGGCGTAACGCTCAACGCGGATTCGGTACGGTTTGATAAAATTTACGACGGGCTGTATTCGCTGCGCAATTCGGAAAATGTTTTGACGGGGCTTGTGAGGATTGAGCGCGACCATACGTTGTCGGCGGCGCAAAGGTTTAATTATGACTGACAGATTTTTAAAGACGTCCGTGGCTTTGGGGATGTTCGACGGGCTTCACCTCGGGCATATCGAGGTAGTTAAAGCCGCCTTGGGCTTCCCGGGGCTGACCCCCGCCGCGTTCACGTTCGGAGGGACGGGGATGCACCCGAAAACGGATTTCCCCGAAAATATCATGACGGCGGAAATGAAATTTTCGCTTTTGAAAGGCATGGGAGTCAAGATTATCTGCGCCCCCGAATTTGAAAGCGTTAACAACCTGTCGGCGGAAGAGTTCGTCGATGAAATCCTCGTTGACAGAATGAACGCCGGGCACGTTTCCTGCGGGTGGAATTTCAAGTTTTCCAAAAACGCCGCCGCCGACGCCGACGAGCTGAAAAAACTTTGCGCCGCCCGCAAAATCGGCGTAACCGTCGTCCCCCCCGTAATGGTCGGCGGAGCCCCCGCGAATTCGACGGCCATACGCGCCTTAATCAAAGAAGGCGACATAGCGGGCGCCAACAGGATGTTAGGGCGTGAGTTGACATACGAGCTGCCCGTTACCGAAGGGGCGAAGTTGGCGCGCAAACTCGGCGCGCCGACGATTAACCAGGCTATCCCCGCCGATTGCGTTCCGCCTAAATTCGGCGTTTATAAAAGCCGCGCGTCGGTCGGCGGCGACGGTTATGCCGCCGTTACGAACGTCGGGGTTAAACCGACAATCGCCGGCGGCGTGTCGAAGCCGATTATGGAAACGCACATACCCGGCTTTAACATGGATATTTACGGGCAAACCGTCAGAATAGAGCTGTTGGATTTTATGCGCCCCGAAAGGAAATTCGATTCGGTCGAGGAGTTAAAAAAACAGATACGGCTTGATATAAAAGGAGCTTGTTCATGAAAGAGGTTCGCACGCGGTTCGCGCCCAGCCCGACGGGGTTCATGCACCTTGGCGGGGTAAGAACCGCGCTTTACGCCTGGCTTTTCGCCAAGAAAAACGGCGGCAAATTCATTCTGAGGATAGAGGACACCGACCAAAAGCGTTACGTTGAGGGCGCGGTCGAGGTAATATATGAAACGCTTAGGGAGTGCGGGCTTAACTGGGACGAGGGACCTTATATCCAAAGCCGGCGCAGGGACGAGTATCTCAAATACGCCAAGGAACTTGTCAAAAAAGGGGAGGCGTATTACTGCGACTGCGACGGCGAAAATTGCGAATGCGGAGGGCTTTCGCTAACGTCGGGGATAATAAGGCAACGGGTTACGGGCGAGGGCAAAACGTCGTTCAACGACGAGATTTACGGGGTTATAACCGTGGAAAACTCCGAAATCGAGGAACAGGTTTTAATCAAATCCGACGGGATGCCCACCTACAACTTCGCCAACGTAATCGACGACCATTTCATGAACATAACCCACGTAATCCGCGGCAACGAGTTTTTGTCGTCAACCCCGAAGCACGTTTTGCTGTACAAGGCGTTCGGGTGGGAACCGCCGGTGTATATTCACTGCGCGCAGATTATGCGGGATTCCTCGCACAAACTGTCAAAGCGCGACGGCGACGCCTATTTCAGCGATTTCAGGGATAAGGGCTACCTTACCGAGGCTATAATAAATTATATCGCTCTGCTCGGTTGGTCGCCCAAAGGCGCGCTTGCCGAGCGGGAAATATTCTCGCTTGAAGAACTTGTCGAGGCGTTCGACGCGGGCGGAATATCGAAATCCCCCGCCATTTTCGACCGCGATAAGCTGAAAGCCATTAACGCGCATTATATCCGCTCGATGCCGCCGGAAAAGTTTACGGAACTCGCGAAGCCGTATATCCCGAAAGCCGACGTTGACTACGGCGTTTTGTGCGCGGCGTTGCAACAGCGAACCGAGGTTTTTTCCGACATACCGCCGCAGACGGATTTTATCGAACGGGCTTGCGATTACGAAATCGGGTTATACGACAACAAGAAGATGAAAACCTCTCCCGAAACCGCTTTACAGGCGTTAAACGCCGCGCTTGAAATTTTGGGGAACGGCTTGTTTTCCCGCGACGCTCTTTACGGCGGGTTCAAGGAAACCGCCGAGAAATCCGAGCGCAAAATCGGTTGGTATTTGTACCCGTTGCAAATAGCGCTTACGGGGAAGTCCGCCGCGCCGGGCGGCGGGCTTGACATTTGCGTAATTTTGGGCAAGGACGAAAGTTTAACCCGAATAAAACAAGCAATAAAAAAAATTATCGTAAAACAATCACATTAAACACACAAACCCGCGTTATACTAACAATTAACAACTCTTAAACCAAGGACTACCTGATGATTGAAGTAAAAAACCTTTCCAAGCGTTACGGGGCTAACAAAGCGGTAGACGGCATTTCGTTCACCGCCGAGGACGGGAAAATTCTCGGTTTTCTCGGACCGAACGGCGCGGGGAAAACCACCACCATGAATATGCTGACGGGGTATATTTCCTCAAATGAGGGGCAGGCTTTGTTAAACGGGTTTGACATTCTCGAAAACCCGATTGAGGCGAAAAGGCGCATAGGCTACCTTCCCGAACACCCGCCGCTTTACCTTGACATGAGCGTTGACGAATACCTGAGCTTTGTCTACTCGCTTAAAAAGTCCAAAATGCCCAAGCGTTCGCATTTGAACGAGATATGCGAGTTGGTTAAAATCGCCGATATGCGCAAACGCCTAATCCGCAACCTTTCAAAGGGGTACAGGCAGAGGGTGGGGTTGGCGCAGGCGTTGGTGGGCAACCCGCCTATTTTGATTCTCGACGAACCCACCGTCGGCTTAGACCCGAAGCAGATTATCGAAATCCGCTCGCTTATAAAAAAATTAGGCAAGAACCACACGGTTATACTGTCGTCGCACATTTTGCCGGAAGTGCAGGCGGTTTGCGACAAAATCTTGATTATCAACAAGGGGAGGATTGTCGCCGACGACGACGCGGAAAGCCTTTCCGCCAACCTGTCCGCCGACCGTAAGTTAGTTATGCAAATTGAGGGCGGTCTTGACGAAATCAAAAAGCTGCTTTCGTCGGTCGACCGCGTCGAACGGGTAACCGTCGGCAGGGAAACCGAGCCGAACGTGCGCGAATACGAGATTGAAGCGCGGCCCGGCGCGGACGTAAGGCGCGACGTTTCAAAGAAACTGGCAAACAGGAATTTTCCCATACTGATGATGAAATCAAGCGAGCTTACGCTGGAGGAAATCTTCTTGAAAATCACGACGGGCGATATTTACGGGCATACCGAAACGCCCGAACCCGAAGAGACAAAAAAAGCCGAAAAGCCGGGGAAAGCCCCGGTCCGTTCAAAAGGGGGGGACCGCAAAAAATGATTGCCGTCTTTAAGCGGGAGTTCGCGGCGTATTTCGTAACGCCGCTCGGGTACGCGTTCATCGGGGTGTATCTGCTTTGTTCGGGGGCGTTCTTTTATATGTTCACGCTGACAAGCGGAACGGCTTCTGTCGGTTCGGTCGACGTGTCCGTAATGTTCACGCTGATGTTTTTCGTGCTGATGGTAACGGTTCCCGTGTTAACCATGCGCCTTTTGTCGGAGGAAAAGAAAAACAAAACCGACCAGCTGACGCTCACCGCCCCGTTGAGCCTGTTCGGTCTTGTGATGGGGAAATTCGCGGCGGCGTTTTCGATTTTTTTAATCAGCACCGCCGTTATGCCGATTTACGGGTTGATACTGGCGCGGTTTTCCCCCGAACATTTCAGGTGGGCGGTGATATGGGGGAACGTGTTGGGGCTGATTATGCTCGGCGCGGTCTACGTTTCGGTGGGGCTGTTCGTTTCGTCGCTTACCGAAAACCAGATGATTGCCGCCATCGTCAGTATTTTGCTGAATATCGCGTTTTTGCTTTCCTCCGTCGCGGCGGCTTATGTGAAAACGGGGTTCGTTTCCTACGCGCTGACGGAAATATCGCTGTTAGACCGATACACCGAGTTCACCGTCGGGATTTTCAGGTTTTCAAATATGCTGTTTTTTATAAGTTTGACCGCGATTTTTATATTTTTGACCGTGCGTATGCTTGAAAGGAAGAGATGGAACTGACATGAGCGGCGAAAAGAGAGTTTTAAACCCGTTTAAAAACAAAAAATTCAAATACGGCGGTTTGTCCGCGCTTTTTACCGTAATGTTCGCGGCGGGGATTATTATGGTCAACATAATCGCGGGGATGCTGCTTGACCGTTTCGACGCCAAGCTGGATTTAACCGCCAACAGGATTTTCACGATTGAGGATTCCACCGTCGCTTACCTCAAGGATTTGGACGATAACGTTACCGTTACCGTGGCGAGCAGGGAAACCGAATACGTTTCGGGCGGCGTTTTCTACAACCAGGCGAACGAGATTATCAAGCGGTTCGCGGCGGCGTCCCCGCGCGTTAAGGCGAAATACGCGGATTTGATGAGCGACCCCGTTTTCGCGAGCAAGCACGGCAACAGCCTTACGCCCACCTCGATTGTCGTCGAGTCCGAAAGGACGGGCAGGAGCAAGGTTCTCTCCGCCGCCGATTATATTTCCGTCGAGTATTACGATTATCAGAACAACCGGATAAGCGCGGAGGAATATCAAATGTACATGATGTACGGGATGTCGGGCGCGGTGTACGCCAATTACGGCGCGGCGGCGGAAAACGCGCTTTTGTCGGCGTTTTTGTCCGTTACGAACGTCAGCCCCGTTTTGGTGGGGATAACCTCCGGCTATTCCGAGATAGAAAACGCGAGTTTGATAAACCTCCTCGAAAATAACGCCTACATCGTCCGGCGGCTCAACCTGACGACGGACGAAATCCCCGGGGACATGGACTTTATCATCGTCAATTCACCCGACGGCGATTTCGCGGAATCGGTTTTGGCAAAACTTGAGGCGTGGCTCGACAACGGCGGCAAATACGGGAAAACGCTGTTTTACGCCACCATGCCCATTCCGGCGGAAACGCCGCGCATAGACTCGTTCCTGTACGATTGGGGCATAGAGGTCGGGGACGGGTACGTCGTTCAGACAAGCGACAACACCACATATATAATGGGGAACCAGACCCAGCGCTTCGAGCCGGCGAACAACGAGTACGCCGCCGGGCTGAACCCGAACTATAGTATTTACGCCGAATACATACGCCCGATAAACGCCCTGTTTGAAGCCAAGTCGAATATCGAGACGCGCGCCCTGCTCGCCTCTTACGACGGCGCCGTGGTCTTCCCTTTCGAAGAGATGACGAACGAAAATTCCGCGTGGGACCCCTCGACGGCGGAACAGGGGCGTTACGATATAATAATCGAAAGCAGAAAAACGCGCTACGAGGAATTTACCCCCTTTTCCAGCCGCGTGATAGTATTGGGCGGATACGAGCTGCTGTTGGACTATTACATCGAAATGGGGAACGCCAACAACGCGCGGTTCTTTATGAACATCGTAAACTTTATAAGCGGCAAGGACGGTTCCGTTACGCTGACGCCGAAATCGTTTTTGGTGGCGTCGTTCAATATCAGCGCCGGCCAGTCAAGCGCCATCGGATTTATATTCGCCGTCGCCCTTCCGCTCGCGATTATCGTAACGGGAACGGCGATTTGGCTTAAACGCCGTTACAGGTAACGCGATATGAGCAAAAACGTAAAAATTATATTGTTCTCGTTCGTCGGGCTGGCCGTTTTGGGCGCCACCGTCGCCGCGCTCAAGCTCACCCAACCGGCGGCGGAAATTCCCTCCGCCGCCCCGCCCCCCGCGGACGCGGAAACGGTCTTCACGGATTTTGACGTAAACGACGTCGTAAGCGTCAGGATAAAAAACGATAAAGACGAATACACCGTCGTAAAAGGCGGCGGCGGCTTTTCGGTCGCGGAAATCGACGGCTTGGCGTTAAACGTCCCGTATAACGAATCGCTCCTTTCCGGCTTGGCGGAAAGCGCCGCCGGGCTTTCCGCCAAGCAGGCGGCGGAGGAAAACGCCGACGATTTGGATAAATACGGGCTGCTTTCGCCGTCGGCGGAAGTAACGGCCGTGTTCGCCGACGGAACTGCGGTTTCGTTTTGCGTGGGAAACGAGACGCCCTCGCCGACGACGCGTTATTTCCGCTTGAAAGACCAAAACGACGTTTACGCGGTTTCAATCTACGACCTTACGCCTTTCCTCAACGACAGATACCATTGGATAGAAAAACGCGTCGTCGGCGAATACGACCCCGCCGTCGCGCCGATTGTCAGCCGCATAACAATCAAACGCCCCGATTTGGACGCGCCGATGCTGATAGAAGCGCTCCCCGAGGTTCCTTTGGAAGAAACGCGCACCTTCAACACGCATAAGATGATAAGCCCCGTGAGCGTGGAACTCGACCAGGAAAAGGCGCAATTCGTGGTGTACGGGATATACGGGCTTACCGCGAAGGAAGCGGTCGCGGTGGGCTTCGACGAACGGTTTTATGAAACGGTGGGGTTGGACGAGCCTTTCTGCGAGGTCGAAGTCAGGGCGGGGGGCAAGCTGTTCAATCTGACGATAGGCGGCGCGCCCGCCGTCGAAACCGGAGCGGACGGCGTGAACGCCTTGTCGGGGTGGTTCGGGATATGCAGCGAAATCCCCGACGTTTTGTACCTGTTCGAGCCTTCGTCGCTCCCTTGGGTTTACGCCTCCCCGGAGGATTTGATGGCGGAAATGTTCCTGACGCCGTATGTCTATTCGCTTGACGGGCTTATCGTCGAAACCGCCGATACCCGCCTTGAATTTACCGTTTCGGGCGACGCGGACGAAAACGAAATTTTCTTGAACGGCGAAAAAATAGCCGACGACCGCCCTTTTAAGGATTTGTACCAGTATTTGGTGGGCGCGAAAGGCGAATGGCTTTTCGGCGGGGAGAGCGGAACCGACTTTATAGCGAGGATTACCTACAAATACAAAGACCCGAAATTCCCCGACGACACGGTCGAGTATTACGCGGCGGACGACAGGAAGAGCGTCGTCCGCTTAAACGGGGAGAACGTTTTCAAATGCAGGGATATATACACGACAAGGTTGGTCGGGAATATAAGCGCGTTTATAAGCGGCGGGGAGATTATCCAGAATTGGTGAGGGCGGCGGCGTCCGCTTCGCGCCTTTTCCCGAAGCCGGAAACGAACGTGAAGAAGCGCGTCCAACCGTTGGCGGAAACCGCGCAGAACACCGGAACGTACCCGAGTAAATATCGGGGGGCGGCCTCGGTAAAAAGCATCATAAATATCAGCATATACGGAATTAAACGCAAGAACAGTTCCGGGTTGAAGCCGCGCTTAACGCGCCTTTTCCACGGAAACAGCGGAAACAGGCACCCCAAAACGACGCCGAGGAAAACGACCGCCCAAACCCCGCCGACTATATCCAACCAGATGTGAACATACTTCCCCTCCGGGTAGAAAAACGACGACCAAAAATTCATATCATCGTCAACCGTATAAATAAAAGCGTTCTCCGCCAAGGATTCTTCGCTTCTGATTTTTAAAAAAGGGCTTCCTTTTAAAGCGCCCGCGCCGTTCCCGCCCCAGAAGAAGAAGCCTTCGGAAGTAATCCAGCGCGCTTTGTTGAATAAAAATTCCGCGTACCTTAAAGGTCCGTAATAGCTTAGCGCGAATTTGACATAATCCACATAGGCTTCGTGCTTCGTTTCGGTTTTATCTTCCGCCATGGAGGCTAAATCATTAACATACCCGCTGAAAAATCCGTATCTTTTGTATACATTTTCGTTTTCGTCAATAATAAACGTCTCAACCATCCCCATCGCGAAAGTGTAGGTATAAGGTATGGCCACGCTGTTGTCTATTACCACCCTGTTTTGATTGGTCGCGTAGATTTGAAACCCGGCGTAAAAAACGGCGAAAGAAACCGACGCGGCCGCAAACCCCGCCAGCGTCCTTTTAAAGAAGATTTTGGCGCTTTTCTTTTTCTTTCCTTTTATTTTCCCGCTTAGGGCGGCTATAAAATAAACGACCGCCAAAGAGGCGAAAACCGAAAGCACAAAAGGTTTCAGCATCCAGCCCGCCGCCGCCGCAAAGCCGGACATTACGGCGAAGAATATCCGCTTGCGCCTTGTTTTCGCTCGGTTCGCCCCGATTATAAAATAACACGCGGCGGCTACGACGGGCATGGAAAAAGTGTCGCTGTAGGGGATAATCATCCACGGCGACAGTATAACCATGGGGACGGCGAAAACAAAGAAAATCCACGCCGCCTTGCCGCCCCACAGATTTTTGACGGTTACGCAAAAGACAAAGGCGGACAGATTCATAAAAAAGGCGTTTAACAAATCCAGCCCAAGCCAAGTGTCTTCAATCCCTATTTTATCGAAAATCCAAAAAACCCCTCTCACAAAAAAGAATATGAAGGTGTTGTTGGGGAACATATTCAACCACGGGACGGAAAACTTTTCAAAATAAAGCGAATAAAGCGCGCCGTTCACCATGTTGCCGGGGTCCCAGCCGGTTTCCGCGGAAATATTCAAACAAATGAAATACTGCGCCGTGAACAAAAGCCCGCAGGCGGCGAACAGGAGCGTATGGAACGAAAAGCTCGATTTTTTCAACAATTTGCCGAAAAAAACGGCGGCGAAGCATACGGTGAAAAACGCGGCTAAAGCTATTATGAGCTGGAGGATACGGCGCGGCGCGCTTATTATATAATCCGCCGAATTGTTGAAAAACACAAGGCTGACGAACAAAACCGCGAACGACGCCAAAACTGTTATACTGCCGATTTTGTAAATTACGTCCGCCGCGGGCGGTTTGCCGGGCTTTTTATCCATCGTTTTTTTCTCCTTTGCCGCATACGATTACAATATTCCAGCAAAACCTTTTAAAAAAAGGGAAAACCTTTAAAAACGCGTTATCTATCTTTTCCAGTCTTTTATAAGTCTTTTCGTATAATTCCCGGTGGGTGTATATCCGTTTCCAGTACCTTTCTTTGTTCGGGTCCACCCTTTCGATTAAAAACATCTTTAAAAAAATAAGGTTCGTGTGATACCACGCGGTATGGAACGAAACGCCGTCTTTGCCGAATACGCTTTTGAAAATTTTAAGCTCTTTCATTTTAATCGGGTGTTCGTCGCTCGTGCGGACCTTCGTCGCGATTTTCCTGTAAACGTTTATCAGGGGGTTATGGGCCAACGGGTCCCACGAAACAAAAGTCCCCCCGTCTTTTAAAACGCGGCGGGCTTCAAGCAACGCGCCCTTAATGTCAACGTGGTGCAAAAGGTTACCCGCATAGACGACGTCAAAGCTGTTATCCGCGAAAGGCAGGGCGTCGGCGGAACACCGCGCGGTTTTCACGGCGACGCCGTGTTTTTCCGCCAGCCTTCCGACGACGCCCAACATTCCGCCGGAAAGGTCGGTCGCGGTAACAAGCGCCCCCTTTTTCGCGAAATATACCGACGCCTCCCCCGCGCCCGCGCCAAGCTCAAGAACGGATTTGCCCGTTATATCCCCGAGTTTCTCGAGGATATAACGATTTTCCGGGGCTAACGGCGATTCAAAAAACTCGTCGACCATAACCTCGTCTATATTGATACTTTCCGCCCAACCGTCGTGGAAAGTTTCTTCCTTTTTTACCGTTTCGCTGTCCATGATTTAAACTGTCCCTATCCGTCGTTGATAAAACTTTCTATTATATACCGCGGGCGCGATTTCGTCTCGAAATAGATTTTGCCTATATATTCCCCGATAACGCCTATGCTGAACGTCTGTATCCCGCCAATCAGCCATATCGAACTCATGGTGCTCGCCCACCCGCGCTGAAGCCAGTTATGCCCCAGTATCAGGGAAAGCAGGATATACAAAAACGCGAGCAGGCTGAAAATAATCATAAACAAGCCGATAACGGTGATAATCCGCAGCGGTTTCACGCTGAACGACGTAATGCCGTTAATCGCGAACGCCAACATCTTTGAAAAGGGGTACTTGCTCTCGCCCGCGTACCTCTCGCCGCGCTCATAATACACCGTGCCGCTTTTAAACCCGATTAGCGGGATTATCCCCCGCAAAAACAGGTTCACTTCCTTAAACCCGCTTAAACTTTCGAGGACGCGCTTTGACATTAAGCGGTAGTCGGCGTGGTTGAACACGACGTTCGCCCCCATCGAACGCATGAACCTATAAAACCCTTCGGCCGTAAAGCGTTTGAAAAACGGGTCTTTCCCGCGTGAACTCCTCACGCCGTAAACCACGTCGCAGCCTTCGATATGCTTTTCAACCATTTCGTCGAGCGCGTTTACGTCGTCCTGCAAATCCGCGTCCATGGTCACGGCGGCGTCGCAACAGCCCTTAACGGTCATAAGCCCCGCCATAACGGCGTTCTGATGCCCCGCGTTGGCGGCCATGTTAATTCCGGAAAAACAGGGGTCGCCGCCGTGCAGATTTTGTATGATTTCCCAGGTTTTGTCCTTTGAGCCGTCGTTGACGAACACTATCCTGCTTTTGCCCGAGATTTTCCCTTTCCCGACCAGTTCGCCGATTTTTGCTTTCAGGCGTTTTGCCGTTTCGGTTATCACGTCTTCCTCATTATAACAGGGGACGACTATATACAATACCATTATGCCCTTTCGCACCCCCCCGTTCTCACACGACTTCCGTTGTATCATATCTTGAAAAATTTTGCAAGACCAAGGAAACCCCCCGCGGTTATCACGCGGGGGTTTTCGCTTAGCCTAACCCTGCAAACCCTTATTTGCTGTGCGCCGGGAAAGAGCCGAAGATAACGCCGTTGGATACGCCGTCTTTAGTGGCGGAACCGGTCCAGTCGCCGGTTTCCCCGTTGCCGCTCCATGAAACGGTCGGCGAGGTCGCGGTGCCGTTGAAGTACCTAACCGCTATAATCGTGCCGTCCCAGAACCAAAGGTTGATTGTCGCCGGCTTCATGGTCGGGAACTTTTCCCTCAAAGAGTCCGTCAAACTCTCTCCGGAAGCGAACGACGAAGGCGCGGTCCCGCTGACGAAAAATCCGCTCGCGGTGCCGGCGGTGAAACTGAACGCCGAGCCGGTGGTAGTGATGGTGAACGACGCGACAGAAGCCCGGTCTCTCAAAATCGAGTAGCCTTTGCCGTCCCATTTGGTCAGCCAGCCGTCAACTTCCGTCGCGATGTTTTTCGCCGTGGTGTTCATCGAGGTAACGCGGGAGCTGGTAACGTAGTTGAGCATGGTCGGGATGAGAATCGCCGCCAGCACGCCGATAATCGCGATAACGACGATTAACTCGACGAGGGTGAAGCCTTTGCGGGCTTTGAGCTGTTGTAATTTCTTAATCATGAAATTAC
>JAIRWC010000008.1 GCA_031253495.1 Oscillospiraceae bacterium
CCCCGCCGAACTGATTGAGGAAAAGCGCGAAACGTACGGCAAAATCCCGTTCGCGGACGAAGCGAGGAAAGCCCTCGACGCGAAGATAATCGCGTATTGCAAGGGCAAACAATAAAAAACTTATTTAAAGGAGGAAAAAACAATGGGGAAAAAAATGTTAAGCGCGGTTTTATCGCTGGTTTTCGCGGTAACCGCAATCCCGGGCGTTACGGGGGCGGCGGCTTCGCCGTCGGGGGAATGGTCGGCCACCTATAACCAAGCCAAGACGGAGGCGACCGTTACGGGATATTCCGGCGCGGACGACGAAATCACCATTCCCGGTTTTGTCGGCGGCGAATATACGATAGTCAAGGGCATAGCGGCGGCGACGAAGTTCGGCGCGAACTTAAAGTCGGTAACAATCCCCGCGAGCGTTAAAACCATCGGCGGCGGCGCGTTTCGCGGCTATAAAAAACTGAGCGCGATTAAAGTCGACGACGCCAACACGGAATACTGCTCCGTTGACGGGGTGCTTTTCAGCAAGGACAAAAGCAAGCTCATACAGTATCCCGAGGGGAAAACGGCGGGGAGCTATTCCATACCCGACGGGGTTACGGATATAAACGCCGGCGCGTTTAAGGACAACGCGTATCTGACTTCCGTCGCAATCCCGGACGGCGTTTCGGGCGTGGGCGAAGCCGCTTTTTACAACTGCGCGAACTTAGCTGCCGTAACCTTCAAGTCGAAAGCGCCGCCGAAACTTTCGGACAACGTTTTCGGAAAATGCCCCGAATTAAAAACGGTCAACATCCCGAAAGAGTCGAAAACGGCTTATACAAGCGTCGGCCAGTTAAAGGGGCTCACCCTGACCGAAACCGCCAAAGTCAGCGTTTCCGCCCCGGCGAAGCCGACTTCGGTAAAAGCGGAGGCAAACTCAAAATCCAAAATCACGGTGTCGTGGAAAAAGGTTTCCGGCGCGAACGGGTACGAGATATACAGGGCGACCTCCAAAGACGGCAAGTATACGAGGGTTAAGCGGGTTACCAAAGGCGATACCGTTAAGTGGAGCAACAAGGAGTTAAAAACGAACAAGAAGTATTATTACAAGGTGAGGGCGTACAAGACGGTTGACGGGAAACGGGTTTACGGCAGTTTCAGCGCGATTAAGTCGGCAAGGACGAAAAAATAGGGCGCCCGCAAGCCCCGAACAAAAATCAGGAGGAGAAAAATGTTTTTATTAACGAGTTTAGAAAACCGGATAGCGGAAGGGGTTTCAATCCCTTTCATAATCGCGGGCGGCTTTTTCGCGGCGGTCATTATTTTCCCCGTTATCCGCGCCGTGTTGAAATTGCTGGGGGTATACGCCATCGTCAACGAGAGGGAAGCCGTGGTGTACGTCCTCTTCGGCAACCTTGTGGGCGTTCTGACCGAACCCGGGCTGTACTGCTTATGGAAAGAGCTTGGGATAAGCGCGTTGTTCGTCAACTGGCTGGGCAGAAAATACAAGGTCGATATGCGCTTGGACCAGCAGTATTTAAGGAGTCAGGCGGTCAATTCCGAAGAAGGCGCGCCCATGGGGGTGGGGTTATGGTACGAAATGTATATAAACAATCCCGAAGCCTTTATATTCAGGAACACCAACCCGCGCGGCTCCCTCGCCGCGAACGTCGGCAACTCCACCGTCCGCTGCCTGTCCAACCTGCCGCTTGACAAAATGATGTCGGACAGGCATACCATGAGCAGAACCGTGAGGGCGGAGGTTTCGGAAAAATCGCAGGAATGGGGGTATAAGCTCGGTTCGTGCTATATCCGCAAGGTGCATTTCCGCGACCAGAACATGATTCAGCAAATCCAAAACAAGGTCGTCAACAGACTGAGGAAGGTTACGTCCGCCATTATGCAAGAGGGCGCGAACCAGGTAGGCGTCATCACCGGCGCGGCGGAGAAAGAGGCGGCGATTGATTTCGGTAAGGCTTCGGCCATACGCCCCGCCATAGTGGGTAAGATGCTGAACGATATTTCGCAGGATACCGACGTGTGCGAAGCGCTGTTCGAATTGCTGGAAATAAACCGCCTGACGGAAAACAAGGTTCCGATATACAATATCAACCAACATTTACAGTTGCTTATCCCGAGCAGACAGTAAAAGGGGGCGGTCGCGATTATGCCGAAAAACGACTACGGCGACAATTCGTTACAGGCTTTAAAGGGGCCCGACCGCGTTCGGAAACGCCCCTCGGTCATATTCGGCTCGGACGGGTTGGAAGGCTGTCAACATTCGGTGTTTGAAATCCTTTCCAATTCGATAGACGAGGCGCGGGAGGGTTACGGGAAGCGGATTACCGTAACCCGTTACGCCGACAATTCGATTGAAATCGCCGACGACGGGCGGGGAATCCCCATCGATTTCAACAAAAACGAAAATAAGTACAACTGGTATTTGGCGTTCTGCACCCTTTACGCGGGGGGGAAATTCGACAACAACAGCGGCGAAAATTATTCTTTCGCGCTGGGGCTGAACGGGTTGGGGCTGTGTTCGACGCAGTACGCGTCGGAGTACATGGAAGTCGAGAGCGACAACGGGACGTGGCTGTACAAGTTAAGCTTTGCCAAGGGGTTCAACGTAACGCTTGAGAAAGACGGGCGCGGGTTTACCAAGACAAAATCGAGCGGGAAGAGCGGCACGAAAATCAAGTGGCGGCCCGACGCGGAAGTTTTTACCGACATAGCGGTAACGGACGGGTATTTCGCCGACGTTTTGCGGCGGCAGTCGATAGTCAACGGCGGTCTGGAGTTTTTGTACAGGAGCGAGAACCAAAGCGGCGGCTTTGACGAAAAAATCTTCTGCTACAAGAACGGCGTCGACGATTATATAAGGGAACTTGCGGGGGGGAGCGCGTTCACGTCTTTTCAAAGTTGGGAGGCGGAGCGAAAAGGAAAGGACCGCGACGACAAGGACGAGTACAAGGTGCGGCTAAAGGCGGTGTTTGCCTTTTCCAACGGGAACAGGGCGATAGAGCATTACCACAATTCCTCGTGGCTGGAATACGGCGGCAGCCCCGACAAGGCGTTGCGGCAGGCGTTCGTGTCGCAAATCGACGCTTATTTAAAGCAGACCAACAAGTACAACAAAGGCGAGAGCAAAATCGGTTTTGCGGACATAGAGGACTGTTTGATATTTATTTCCTCGAACTTTTCGACGCAGACGAGCTATGAAAACCAGACCAAGAAAGCCGTGAGCAACAGGTTTATTTACGAGGCTATGACGGAATGGCTAAAGCACAATCTCGAGGTTTATTTCCTTGAAAACAAGGACGAGGCTTTGAGGATATGCGAGCAGATTATCGTCAACAAGCGAAGCCGCGAGAACGCCGAAAAGACCCGTTTAAGCATGAAGAAGAAGTTGGCCGGGAACATAGACTTGGCGAACCGGGTGCAGAAGTTTGTGGACTGCCGGAGCAAGGATTTATCGAAGCGGGAGTTGTATATAGTGGAGGGTGATTCGGCTTTGGGGGCGGTGAAGCTGGCGCGCGACGCGGAATATCAGGCGGTTATTCCGGTTCGGGGGAAGATTTTGAACTGTCTTAAATCGGGGTACGACAAGATTTTCAAGAACGAGATTATCACGGATATAATCAAGGTGTTGGGGTGCGGGGTTGAGGTCAAGGCGAAGGCGAACAGGGATTTATCGACGTTTAACATAGACAGTCTGCGTTGGAGCAAGGTTGTGATTTGCACCGACGCCGACGTTGACGGCTATCAAATCCGAACGCTTATTTTGACAATGCTGTACTGTTTAACGCCGACGTTGATTAACTCGGGCTTGGTGTATATAGCGGAATCGCCGTTGTACGAAATCAACGCCAAGAGCGGTTCAAGCGAGGAAACCTTTTTCGCCTACACCGAAGCGGAGAAGGCGCGGATACTGAAGCAGCTCGGCGGGAAGAAGCACACGATACAGCGGTCAAAGGGTTTGGGCGAGAACGAGCCCGACATGATGAACCTCACGACGATGAACCCCTTGACGCGGCGGCTTATAAAGGTAACGCCGACCGACGTCGAGAGAACGCGGGAAATGTTCGACTTACTTCTCGGCGACAATTTACAGGGGAGGAAGGATTATATAAGCGAGTACGGCGCGCAGTATTTGGAAATAGCGGACATTTCATAACGGACGGCAAATATAACAATCGGCGTCCCTGACAACCGCCGTAAAAAAACAAGGAGAACCCTCTGTATGGGGAAAAAGTTTTCAATCGGCAAAATCGCGTTCGGGGCAATTCTCGCGGCGGGTTACGTCGCGCTTACCTTAGCGAACCCGCTGTCATTCCCCGCAATCCAGTTTCGCGTTTCGGAAATTCTGCTGTTGGTCTGTTTTTACAACCGCGCCCACTGTGTTCCGATGATAATCGGCTGTTTTATCGCCAACCTGTTCAGCCCTTTCGGAATGGCGGACGCGGTTTTCGGAACGCTGGCGACCGCGCTTGCCGCTGTTCCGATGCACAAAATGAAGAACATCTGGCTTGCCTCTCTGCTTCCGGTGATAACCAACGCGGCGATAATCGGGCTTATGCTCAAAATCGTGTATGGGTTGCCGTTTTGGTTTAACGCGGCTGCGGTTGGGTTGGGGCAGTTGGCGGTCGTAACCGCGGCGGGCGCGCCGCTGTTCAGATTCGCGCTTGAAAAAAACAAGAGAGTAATGGAGATTATCCGAAATTGAAAAAGGCAAAACCCGACAAACCCGTTTCGGTTCCGAAAGCCTACATTGAGGGTGCGGGCGAGGTTAGCGAGAGGAACATCGTTGAAACGCTTGAGGAGAACTACCTGCCCTACGCGATGAGCGTAATCGTTTCGCGCGCCCTGCCGGAAATAGACGGGTTCAAGCCATCTCACAGGAAGCTGCTTTACACAATGTACAAAATGGGCTTACTGACGGGGGCGAGGACGAAATCCGCGAACATTGTGGGGCAGACAATGCGGTTGAACCCGCACGGCGACGCGGCGATTTACGAAACAATGGTGCGGCTGGCGCGCGGCAACGAAGCGTTGTTGCACGCCTACGTCGACAGCAAGGGCAACTTCGGCAAGGCTTATTCCCGCGACATGGCGTACGCGGCGTCGCGCTACACCGAGGCGAAGCTCGAACCGCTCTGCGCAGAAATTTTCGGGGAAATAGACCGCGACACGGTGGACTTTGTCCCGAACTACGATTCCACAATGACCGAACCGGTTTTATTGCCCGTGAAATTCCCGTCGGTTTTGGTCAACTCCAACATAGGGATAGCCGTTTCGATGGCGAGCAACATCTGCCCGTTTAACTTAGCGGAAATCTGCGAAACCACAATCGCGCTTATGAAAGACCCGGAGCACGACGTGGTTTCGACGCTTAACGCGCCCGACTTTCCGGGCGGCGGGCTTATTATCCGCGACGAGGAGGAGCTTAGGAAAATATACGGCACGGGGCGCGGCTCGGTGAGGGTGAGGGCGAAGTACCGTTACGACAAGGACGAGAACTGCGTTGAGATAACCGAAATTCCCCCGACGACGACGGTCGAGGCGATTATCGACAAGATTGTGGAGCAGGTAAAGGCGGGCAAAATCAGGGAAATCAACGACACCCGCGACGAAACCGACCTATCGGGGCTGAAGCTTACGCTCGACCTGAAGCGGGGGGCGGACCCCGACGAGTTAATGCGGAAGCTGTTTCGCCTGACGCCGTTGCAGGACACGTTCTCGTGCAACTTCAACCTGCTTATAGCGGGGAATCCTCGGGTAATGGGGGTTGCGGAAATTCTCGGCGAGTGGGTGGCGTTCCGCAAGGAATGTGTCAAGCGGCGTATTTACTTTGAGATGGGCAGGAAGAAAGAGAAGCTGCATCTTCTCAACGGCTTGCGGAAGATTTTGCTTGACATAGACAAGGCGATAAAGCTTATTCGTGAAACCGACGAGGAAAGCGAAGTGGTTCCGAATTTGATGATAGGGTTCGGGATTGACGAAACGCAGGCGGACTACGTGGCGGAAATCAGGCTCCGCCACATCAACCGCGAGTATATTTTAAAGCGGACGGCGGAAATCGAGGAGTTAAAGAAAGCCATTGCCGAAGCCGAGGAAATCCTTTCGAGCGAGCGAAAAATCAAGGCTATTATCGTAGACGATTTAAGGGAAATAAGCAAGAAGTACGCCAAGCCGAGGCGTTCGGGGCTTATCTACCCCGACGAACAAGAGGCGGACGCCGCCGCCGAAATTGCGGAAGCGGTCCCCGAATACGCGGTGAACATTTTCCTTACGAAGGAGGGGTATTTCAAAAAAATAACGCCGCTTTCGTTGAGGATGGGCGGCGAGCAAAAGTTAAAAGAGGGCGACGCGATTGCGGTGAAGTACGAGGGCAACAACCGCGACGAGTTAATTTTCTTCACCGACAAGGGGGCGGCGTACAAGTCGAGGGTGAGCGACTTCGACGACGTAAAGGCGAGTGTAATGGGGGATTACGTTCCGTCGAAACTGAACTTCGACGACGACGAAAAGCCGGCGGCGATGGTGGTGACGGCCGACTACGGCGAAACGGTAATCAGCTTTTTCAAGAACGGGAAATGCGCCAAGGTGCCGTTATCGTCTTTTGAAACCAAGACCAAGCGCAAGAAGTTAGCCAATTCACTCAACACGGATTCGCCGCTTGTCGCCATGTTCAAAATAACGGAGGACAAGGAATTTTTACTGCGGTCCGCCGCCGGCAAGGTCATGATTTTTTCGAGCGCGTTAGTTTTGCCGAAAGCGGCGCGCGACACGCAGGGGGTTCAGGTGATGCGCCTGACCAAGACGACGCTTGAATCGGCGGAAATATACGAGGACGGCGCGGTTAAGGACAAGGACAGGTACGCGACAAAAACCGTCCCCGCGGCGGGGGCGGCGGGGAACTTTCAAATGAGGCTTGACTGATTATGCCCGTGCCGATAAAAAGCGTAATCCCGGGCTCCCCCGCCGACGAAGCGGGGATTAAGGCCGGAACGGTGCTCGTTTCCGTAAACGGCTTCGAGATTAACGACGTTCTTGATTATATGTTTTACGCAGACGCGGACATGGGGCTTGAGTTCGGCTCTTTTCTTATGGATAAAAAACGCGGCTGTAAAAACGGCTGCGTCTTTTGCTTTATTGACCAGCTGCCGAAAGGGCTACGGGAAACGCTTTATTTTAAGGACGACGACGAACGGCTGAGTTTTTTGCAGGGAAATTATATCACCTTGACCAATCTTTCCGAAAAAGACGTCCGCAGGATTATCAAAATGCGAATCTCCGTAAACGTGTCGGTTCACACCACCAACCCCGAACTGCGCGTAAAAATGATGAGGAACAAAAACGCGGGGCGGGCCTTGGACATACTTTATCGGTTGGCCGAGGCGGGCGCGCGTATGAACTGCCAGCTCGTCCTTTGCCCCGGGATAAACGACGGCGCGGAATTGGAGCGTTCGCTTTCCGATTTGACCGCGCTCGGTTCGGTTGAAAGCGTCGCCTGCGTTCCGGCGGGGCTGACGCGATTCCGCGCTCGCCTGCCGCTTTTGCGCCTTTACGACGCGAAAGGAGCGAGAGCCGTCGTAAGGGCCGCGGAAAAACGCGAAAACGTTTACGCCGCCGACGAGTTTTATTTGACGGCAGGGCTCCCCATACCCGAATACGGGTATTACGGCGATTTTCCGCAGTATGAGAACGGTGTGGGCATGTGCGCCTATTTAAGGCGCGGTTTCGCGGAAGCGTCCGCGAAACGCGGCGGGAACGCCGCGCCGCCCGAACGGAAGAAAACCGTCGTTACGGGCGTCGCCGCGTTCCCGCTTATAAAAGAACTCGCAGGAGAAAACGCGAACGTGTTCGCGGTGAAAAACGGGTTTTTCGGGGAGAGCGTAACGGTTTCGGGATTGCTGACGGGCGGGGATATAATCAAACGGCTTTGCGGGGAGGAAATCGGCGGCGAGCTGTTAATCGGGGCGAACACGCTGAACGCCGACGGCTTGACTTTGGACGGATTGAGCTTGGGCGATATCGGAAAAGCCCTCGGGGTTAAGGCGACCGCCGTGAAAGTTGACGGCGAGGCGTTGTATAAGGCGGTTTTCGGATTATAGCCATTTATCGTTCATGTATCCGTTTTCCCTTAAAGACGTTACCCCGTCCCTGCCTACTATAATATGGTCAATCAGTTCGACGTCCATTTTCCTGAACACGTCGAGGATTTCCCCCGTCGCCTCGACGTCGGCGCGGGAAGGCATGCAACTCCCCGCCGGATGGTTGTGCGCTATAACCAAACGGCTGCAATCGTTCGCGAATACCGCCCTCGCTATGTCCCTTACCGGCAATTCGACGCTGCCGACCGTTCCGGAACAGACCATTTCGGAAAAAATCAGCTTTAAATTATCGGTGAGGTAAAGGCAGTGGATTTCTTCGTTGCGCGCGGATACGAAAAGCGACGAGCAGTAGTTTTTCAACCGCTCGGAATTGAAAAGCTCCAGTAACTCCCCGCCCGCCTTTTTCTTCAGATAAGTTTCGGCCAGCATACGCGAAAAACAGATTAAAGAAGCGGCGTTGGCCCCCACGCCGTTTATCTTTACCAACTCGTTATAATCGGCGTTCATCACGTTTGCGAGGGAACCGTATTTTTCAATCAGCGCGTGCGCCGTGCCGTTCGTGTCGCGGTAAGGTATGGCGTAATACAGCAGAAACTCCAAGACCTCGTGTTCCGGAAGCCCCTTTAACCCGTTTTCAAGGAACTGGGCTTTTTTCCTTTGTCTGTGCCCGTGATGGTTATGGCGGGGGTTTTTGTTTTCGTCAGTCATTAAGTACCGCTCCCGCGTGCGCTTGGGTTACCGCCTTTGAATAACGCCCGAGATACCCCGCCGTCTCCTTCTTTTTTATAACTTGTTTTTCTTTCCGTTCCGAAATAGCCGAACCGTCGAGGAACAATTCCAACCTTCTGCCGGGAATGTCTATTCCTATTTTATCGCCGTCGTTCACATAAGCGATTAAGCCGCCCGCCGCCGCCTCGGGGGAAACGTGCCCGACCGCGGCGCCCCTGCTCGCCCCGCTGAATCGCCCGTCGGTGAGCAGCGCGACCGCCCCGTCTAAACCTTTGCCCGCGATTGCCGCCGTGGGAGCCAGCATTTCCGGCATACCCGGCCCGCCTTTCGGACCCTCGTAGCGGATAACCACGACGTCGCCCGCCGTGATTTTGTCGTTTAAAATGGCGTCGACCGCGCCCTGTTCGGAGTCGAAAACCTTTGCCGTTCCCGTAAAGCGCATCATTTCCGGAAGGACGGCGCCCTGCTTTACGACAGCGCCTTCTTCAGCCAGATTGCCGCGCAAAACCGCTATCCCCCCGTCGTCGCGAACGGGGTTCTTTATATGCCTTATCACCGTTCCGTCCGCGTAACGCGCCGCTTTAACGCGTTCGTACTGCGTCCCCGAAACTGTCCGCGCGTTTAAAAAAATCAAATCCGCCTTCGACAACTCGCACATAACCGCCCCTATTCCGCCGGCGGCATCCAAATCCTCTATAAAAACGTCGCTCGCGGGGTTCAGCCTGCACAACTGGGGAACGCGGCGACCGATTTCGTCTATGTCGTCCAACGTAAGGGGCGTTCCCGCCTCGCGCGCGACCGCCAGCAGGTGCAGCACCGTGTTCGACGACGCGCCGATTGCCATATCCGCGGCTAAGGCGTTAAATATGTTTTCTTTCGTGATAATGTCCGACGGCTTTATGTCGTTCCCGTATAATTCCATGACAAGCTCGCCCGTTTCTTTCGCGAGACGGCGGCGCGCCGCCGTAACGGCGGGCAAGGTGCCGTTGAAAGGCAGCGCCATGCCGAGCGCTTCGGTAAGGCAGTTCATCGAGTTCGCGGTGTACATCCCCGCGCAGGAACCGCAGGTGGGGCAGGCGTTGTCCTCAAAATCCCTGACGTCGCTTTCGCTTATCCCGCCGTTTTTGAATTTGCCGATTGCCTCGTATATTTCGGAATAACCCACGCGCTTGCCGCCGACCTTCCCCGCGTTCATGGGTCCGCCCGACACGAAAGCGGACGGGATATTCAGCCGCGCCGCCGCCATAAGCATACCCGGAACGATTTTGTCGCAATTCGGTATAAAAACCGCCGCGTCCAACGGATGGGCGGTAAGCATAACCTCTATACTGTCGGCTATCAATTCCCGCGAGGCGAGGGAATACCTCATACCTTTGTGGTTCATCGCCAATCCGTCGCACACGCCGATTGTGAAAAACTCAAAAGGAACGCCCCCCGCGTTGCGGATTCCGTCCTTGACCGCCCTTGAAATTTCATGCAGATGCGTATGCCCTGGAACATAATCGCTCGCCGCGCAGACCACGGCTATAAACGGTTTTTTCATTTCGCCGTCGGTCAGCCCGAGCGACTTCAGCAAAGCGCGGTGCGGCGCGCGCTCAATCCCTTTTGTGAGCTGTTCGCTCCTCATTGTTATCTCCCCTTCGTTATGAAACAAAACCGAAAGCGCCCGCCGCCCGCCGTCAGCCGCCCGCCGCCCGCCGTCAGCCGCCCGCCGTCAGCCGTCAGTACGGGTGAATCCCGAAGAAATCCAAGCCCGTCTTTTCATCAAGCCCGAACATGATATTCATGTTTTGTATCCCGACCAAAGCCCCGCCCTTCCCTATGCTGTCAAGGACGCTGTACACGACAATCCTGTTCCTTTTTTCATCGACGTCGAGCCCTATATGGCAAAAGTTGGTGGCGGATACGGCGGCGACCCACGGATAAGGCAGATAGTTCCACGAAGCGTTTTCGTCTTTCGGAATATCGATGACTTTGACGAAAAATTCGTCCCTGTAAAAATCCTTGTATAAACCGAGGATATCGCCGCGTTCGGCGTTCCTGACGGGGAAACAGTGGTTTATCGTTAAAATGCCCCTCGATATGGGGACGTAGCAAGACGAAAAGTTTATTGTTACCTTGTTTTCGGCGAGCAAGGACAGTTCTTGCTCAATCTCGTACGAATGTCTGTGGTCCACGACATTGTACGGCAAAATGTTATTGTCGATTTCCGGGTGGTGCAAAGCCAAGTCCAAATCGTCGCCCGCGCCGACCGTGCCGGACAGACCGTCCACGATTATTTTATCCAAATCAATAAGGTTTTCGGATATTAACGGCGCGAGGGCGAGTATCGAAGACGAGGAAAAACACCCCGGATTCGCGATTATCCTCGCTTTTGCTATCTCGTCCCTGTGAAGCTCGCAAACGCCGTAAACCGCTTCTTGGGCCGACGCCCAGTCGGCGTGGCTTTTTTTGTAAACGCTCTCCCACTCGGATTTGTCGTTCAGCCTGAAATCCGCCCCGAAATCTATGACTTTGCTTCCGCCGTTCAAAAACGGACGGCAATGCTCCGCGGTAAGACCGGTCGGGAGCGCGAAAAACACGACGTCGCAAGGCGCGGCTTCCGACGGCTTTACGAACCTGACGCCCCTGCCGTAAAAATTTTTATGATAATGTTCTATGGGCGTGTCGCTTCTGCTTGTGGCCCATTCGACGGAAACGCCGGGGTGCTTTAACAAAACCCGCAACGCTTCGCTCCCCATATAACCGGACGCCCCGTATATCCCGGCTTTAATCACGCGGCTCCCCCCTTTTTTATGTTTTGAATTTAAACGGCCGTAAATTCCTTTGACGCCGCGTTCACGGACGACGAGCGCATGGTAATCTTTTTAATCGGCATTTTGTCTTTAAGGAGTTCGTAGAAAAGTTCGCAAAGGTTTTCAACGGTGGAAACCTTTTTTGTTACCACAATTCTGTACTCCGGATACGACCAAGCGAGGGGGTGGTCTATCTTTTTCAAAGGGACGCAATGCTCGGGGTCGTTAATAACGCCCTCCCTTTTATACACCTCGAGAACCGCGTCAAGCAGCGGGTCGCCTTCTTGAAACAGCGACGCGTGGTGGAAGTGGTCGCAAACCTCCCACGCTTTCTTGTATCCGTCCTTGCAGGCGTGCGCGAACCCGGTTACGGGGTCTACGGTATCTTCCAGTTCAATCGTCAAAAGCCCCGAATGTCCGTGAAGGTGCTTCGCTTCCCTCGGCCAGTCCTTGAATCTGTGCGCGTATTGGAAATCAAGGGTTACTATTGATGTGTACTTTTCGTTTGACATGCTCGTTTCCTCCTTTTTGAAAACCGTCAATAACAATTCTACCACGCGGGAAAGGGAATGTCAAGAACCTTTTGGGTCGCGCCGTCATTCCTCTTCCGAAGCCGCCGTTTCTTCCGAAGCCGCCGTTTCGTCGGGAGCCGCCGTTTCGTCGGGAGCCGTTGTTTCGTCGGGAGCCGCCGTTTCATCGGGTGTTTCTTCCGACGGTATTCCTTCGCTCCCGTCCGCGGAATAGCTGATGTTACTGCGGCTCAAATACTTTTGGACGCCCTTCGCAATCGCGTCGGCTATGCCGTCCTGATGCGTTTTTGAAGCCAGCGCCATAGCGTCCTCATAATTCGTGACGAAACCCAACTCCACCATGATTGACGGGAAATCCTGCTGAACCGTAACCCAATAATAGCTGGACTTAGCCCCGCGGTTGGAGTTCACCCCGTCGGAATAGACGTTCCCGCCGAAATACGCGGCGATTGAAGCCGAAACTTCGGCGGCGAGCGGCTGTGAAAACGGCGTGAAATAATACGCTTCCGTCCCGCGCGTGGAGGGGCTGCCGACCACGCTGTTCGAGTGCAGGGATATAAACAGGTCGCAGTCATACCGGCGCGCGTAATGCGGGCGCAGCTTCGCGGCGAGGTAAGAGGATTCGGTCTGCAGCCTCACCGAGTTCGCGCCTAATTCCTCAAGGCGGGTCTTGAGCCTTTTCGCGATTGCCAGGTTGACGTCTTGTTCCACGACGTGCCCTATTGCGCCCGGGTCCATGGAACCCGACGCCGTCATCCCGTGCCCCGGGTCAATGACTATGTTCATGCCCGCGAGCGAGTTGGTTAGAACGGGGAAAGAAATAACCAACACGCCGTTATCGTCGTAATAGCTTTTATTCCCCGCGTAGACCCCCGCCTGCCTCAAAGCGAGAACCAAGCGGAATTTCGGGACGCCGTCCGCCGTTACCGCCTCCCACTTGCCGGAGGAGAAAACGAGGTTGCTCCCGAACGAAGGCAGTTTTGTAACGGACGTTACGTTGTCAAAGGTAATGTAGACGTACTTTGCGTCAAAATCCTTAACGTTGTAGTCGTCGCCCCACGCCGTGTAATATTCCAGCCCCGCCGCTTCTATATTGAAACTTGATTTTTTATCCAGCGCGATTTTGAAATAACTGTCGCCCGCGGCGGTTCCGCCGGAAAGAACCGTCAAACTGTTCTCGCCCATGCCGTACCCGTCGGACAAGACGGCGTCTTCGATGCCGAACCGCTTCCCGCTTTCCGTAATGTAAAAATTGCCCGCCTCGGATTTATAATAATCGACCGTTCCCGCCGGCAGACGGCAGTAACCGGGGTCGAACGACGAACCCGTCGTTTTCGCGTCGAAAACGGCGGTATAATTCTCAAGCAGTTTCACGTATTTGACTTCCTCGTCGCCGGAACGCACCGGGTCGATGCGCCCCACGACCTCCCCCGAGCCGGCGCTGTCTTGGTCGTACATATTCGCGTTAATCTCAAAGACGGGCGGTTTTGGGAGCGCGTTAACCTTGATTTCGGCGCCCTCCAGTGTGCGCGCGTACCCTTGATAAGCCGCCGTAACGCTGATTTTGCCCAAGTTTTGGGTCTTGTCCGTTATTCCGTCGGGGACCTTGTATTTCCCCGTGAATACGGCGTAAGACGCGCTTAACTCGCGGTCGTCCAACTTAGCTTCCTGCTGTTTCAGTTTAATCGTCTGACCGTTCAAAGCGGCGGTAACGTCCGCGCCCTTATAGGCGACCGCGCTTACGGTAACCCTCGTTCCGCCTTCCACGGAAAGCGTTTTCCCGTAGCCTATCGAATCGTCGAGCGAATACAGCGAGATTACCTTGCGCTCGATGTTATAGCTGATTGTTTTCCCCTTGTGTTTGATTGTAAAATAATTCATCCCGACGTTAAGCGGCATTTCCATATAGAAATTCCCCGCCTCGTTCAGGGCGATTTCGGCGTCGTTCAGATACACGTCGAAATTATCGTCGTAGGTTCCCTGAAAAATCGTAATCGGGTCGTTGGTGGAAAAAGAAAGCGACTTCGGCGCGAGCATCTGCAAATCCTCGAAAAGCGATTCCTCGTTGATTTCATTGTCGAAGAACCGCATAAGCGTGTCCGTCGTCCCGAGCGGGTTAGCCATAAGCGACGCGTAGGAATTGAACACGCTCCCCTTATAGGCGGGGACGTCGTTTTTCGCGTGGGAAAGCTGGCGGAGAAGTTGGTCTTCCGCCCCCCAGCCCGCGCCCGAACCGCCTATTTTTTCGTTATGGTGGATTATGTACATGGGGATGCCGCTTTCGGAACAAATCCCGCCCCACCATTCCGTGAACTTGTCAAACGGCAGCGGCTCCGACATGGAATCCGTCAGCGCGCCCTTAGCCCGCGCCACCGCGAAATCGGCGCGGTTATCCAAAACGAACGCCCGCGTGTCCGCGTAACCGTCGCGGTACGCCTCGAAATCGCCCCGCGTGTCGGAACCCCTCTCGTCAAACGAGGCGTTTGCCCACGCGTCGTTGAGCATTATCCCCACGGGGATGCTGTTGTCGGTTTTATGTATAACGTCGGCGGCGGTTATGAAATAATTCTCCGTGCTGCCGTACAGCCAGTTTACATAGCCTATCCCCGCGCCCCGGCTCATGTAACGCCCGAAACTTTCCTCGTCGCGGCGGGAATAGTAGCTGTCAAGGATTATCCCGTCGCAGATATATTTTGAGGAAAATTTGTACGTTTCGGAAATCAGAACGTCTATCGCGGGCTTTTCGCCGCCCGCGTCCTTATACAGCGCGGCGTTTATGTCGAAGATGAGATAGGCGTTCAAACCCGCGCCCCGCGCCGAGTTTAACGCCTGCATTATATAATCCGGTTCGTCGCTCAAATTTATGTCGCTGTTATAATAGACGTTCCCCTCGGTTGACGTGGCGATTATCACCGTGTTAAAGCCGAAATCGGCTATCCTGCCGATTACGCCGTCAAGCTGGCTTTGAACGAGCGCCTCGGTAACGGCGCCGCCCTCTTCATACAGGAACTCGCTTTCGGGGGAGATAATCGCGGCGCGCATATTCCCGGGCAAATAATACCTGCTTTCAAACGTCGGCGGCGCGGTAAATTCCGGTAAATCCCCGCCGCTCGCGGAATCTTCCGCTACCGCCGGGAAAGACGGCGCGCAAACGGCGGTTATCAAAGCGAGAAGCAGGTTAATCAATTTACGAAAACTCATGGATTACCTCGGATTATCGGTTTGAAGGCCTCTATCTCCGCTTTAATCGCGGGGGTCAAATGCGCGGGGTTAAACAGGTAATTATAACTGTAGAACGCCGCCCCGCCGTAGTTTTCCAGCTTTTTGGCGGCTTCAATCTGCCTTTTTAAGATTTGTTCGGAATTGAGCCACTCTTCCGAACCCGCCCCCGCCCAAACGTCCGCTTTCCCGATTTTATAAACGGCCAGCCCCGCAATCAGTTTAACGTCGGAACCGTTCGCCATTTCCTGCCATTGGTTTATACACCGGACGTAAGGCTGCGCCGAATTTTCAAACCCGAAATAAACCTGCGGCGCGATATAATCGGCGAACCCCGTGCTTTTGCACCATTTTTCGACGTCGGCGTACATAAGGTTATAGTTGTTCTCGATACTGCCTTGCGGGCTGATACCGAAAAGCGCGCTCGGGTTCCCTTTCTTCGTGGCGGAATACAGCGTTTTAACCATGTTGTTGCAGTTGTAAAGCCGAAAGCCCTCCAGCGAGGCGAAAGACGACGCGTTAAACGCGGCGGAATCGAAACCGCTGTCGGTAACGGGATAAAAATAATCGTCTATGTGTATCCCGTCCACGTCATAATTGGCGGCGATTTCGGCGGCGCCGTTCCCGATTAACTCCACGACCTCGCCGTAAGCGGGGTTCAAATACCAATAATCGCCGCTGCGCACTATATACTTATCCCTTTTTTCGTCGTCGCCGTACCATTTCCCCGTAGGGTAACCTTCCGAAACCTTTTCGATATCGGCGGCGGAATTTATCCTCATCGGGTTGAGCCAGCCGTGGAACGAGATACCGCGTTTATGCGTCTCTTCCAGCATAACCTCGAGCGGGTCGAAACCGGGTTCGACGCCCACCTCGCCCGACGCGTACTTCGACCACGGGTAATAACCGGATTTATACAGCGCGTCCCCGAACGGGCGCAAGTGAACGTAAACCGTGTTAATCCCGATTGAACGGCAGTCGTCCATCATTTTGCCGTAGCTTTGGCGAAACCGCGCCTCGCTTTTGCCCGTCAAAATCCCCGAAAGCTCGATGTATGAAATCCACACGCCGACCACCTCGTCATAATTCAACGCGCCGTACGCCGACGGGCTGACGCTGATTTCCGGCGGGGGAGACGGTTCGAGGACGGACGTTTCGGGCTCGGACGTTTCGGATTCGGACGTTTCGGGAACGGGCGTTTCGGATTCGGACGTTTCGGGAACGGGCGGCTCGGGTTCGGGCGGCTCGGCGGTTTTCGGCGTTTCTTTCCCGGGTTCGGGCGGCTCGGCGGTTTTCGGCGTTTCTTCCCCGGGCTCGGCTTTTGTCTTAACGGGGATTTCAAGCGGTTCGTTAACCGCCTTTTCTTCGCCGGCGAACGCCAGCCCGTTATAGCTTTCCGCGTTGAAAAGCCGCCCCCCGCCCGTTTCATTTTCGGCGCAGGCGGCGAAAGCGGACAAAGCCGCGATTAAAACTGCGGCAAACCTTTTCATACCGAATGGGCGGGATAAGAGCCGAACAACCTTCCCGTCGAATCGACGCCGTCCCTCCTCGCTCCGTCCACAGTCCATGAAGAGCCGCCCGACGAAGTTGAAGGCGCGTTAAAAACGGCGTTCGCGACGGCGACGTTTGAATACAAAATCCCGACGACGCTCCCGTCCCAAAAAACGACGCGAATGAGCGCTTTGTCAACGGTGGGGAATTTTTCCTTAAAATCGGCGCACATACCGTTGCCGGCGTCGCTGTCCGCCATAAAGTCGGGCGGCGCGGCCGACACGAAAATCTGCGCCGCGGTCGCGGTATGGGACCACACCCCGCCCGAAACGGTTACGTTGAACTCCTCGGCGGCGTTTGCCCTGCTCACCGTGAAGTTATTGCCGTCAGCCTCGGTCAGCCACGCCTGAAGACTGGCCCTGAAAGAAGAAGCCGCCGAGTTCAGCGACCGCACCCTTGAAGACGTTGCGTAATCGAGCATGACCGGGATAAGTATGGCCGCCAAAACGCCGATAATCGCGATAACGACGATTAACTCGACGAGGGTGAACCCCTTTCGGGCTTTCAGCCGCCGTAATTTTTTAATCATGGGTTCGTCTCCTTTGACAGACCCCCCGCGAGGGGGTCTGATATGTAAGGTATTTTACCATAAAACCCGCTTTATGTCAACCTTTCCCCGCGAAAAAACCCCCGCGGTTATCACGCGGGGGTTTTCGCTTAGCTTAATTCGGTTTAATTCCCTTAGGGATTTGCGACGGCAGCGATATTCGTGGAGTGCGCGGGGTTGCTCCCGAAAAGGGTGCCGGAAGAGTCCACACCGTCGCGGCGCGCGCCGGCGGAAGTCCAAACCCCGGTGGTGGCCGTCGGTCCGGTCGACGCGATGGCAGTCCAAGTTACGGTGGTGATGACGTTCGGCATATACAGTACGCCAACCACGGAACCGTCCCAAATGCGCACTTGAATGGTGCCGTTGGTCAAGGTCGGGAATTTGTCCCTCAATACGCTTGCGATACCGCCCGCGGCGTTGGCCGCGCTGCTGGCGACGAAAGCGTTGGCGGGCTGGCTGGCAGCCGCCAAGAACACCCCGTTGGCCCCGGCCGTCGTACCGGCTCCGCTCGGGGTCCATACGCCGGTCGCGACCGTTATCGTCAATTCAATGTTGGCCGCCCTCGTCCTGTTAATGGTGTTCCCTTTGCCGTCCTGTTCGGTCAGCCACGCCTGAATGTCGGTTTTCAAGGAAGTGGCGGTCGAGTTCAAGGACTGTACCCTCGAGCTGGTAACATAGTTCATCATGGTCGGGATGAGAATCGCCGCCAGCACGCCGATAATCGCGATAACGACGATTAACTCGACGAGGGTGAAGCCTTTGCGGGCTTTGAGCTGTTGTAATTTCTTAATCATGAAATTAC
>JAIRWC010000027.1 GCA_031253495.1 Oscillospiraceae bacterium
TCGTGGAAAAAGTTGTGATTCACGAGCGTGAAGAAAAATATTCCCGCACTCCGCCGAATGTGGATGTTCATTTCATCGGCGTTGGTCTGATTGATTTTTTAGAAAATGTATAGTAGAAAACCGCGCCGCTTTCCCCGCGCCGATTATAACGGCGACCAAAGTTACGCATAATAATTCGGCGACAAACTGCATTGCCACTTTACCTTTTTTGATGCCTATCGCCGTCAACACGCCCACTTCGTATTTGCGTTCGCGGATATTAAACACGTTGATGACTATCAAAATTACCGCCCCTATGGAAAGTATGACGGCCAACAAAGTCGTTGCGAACTGCGAAAGGCTTTGAAGAGGAACCAAACCGGCTTCATAGTCGTTTATGTCGGAAGATGAGAGCGTGTAATATTCAGACAATCCCTTTGCGGTTAATTCTTCGCCGAATTTTTCATAATCGTCATACCCGGCAAAAACAAAGGCGCCGGAAAACTGTTCGCCGACGGCGGTGCTTGTTTCAAACCCCATTTCGTTCGTTTCGGTCACAGCGACCGAAGCCGAATGTTCCGTGATGGTTTCCAACGCGCCGTAACTGATACAGATTAGGTTTGCCGGGTCTTGCGAAGTGGAAAAGCGTATTTGATTCCCGGATTCGCCGGAATCGGAGTCGGTGTAAATCCCCTTGATTGTGAAAGTATAGGTTTCCTCCTCCGCGTTCGGATTGGTAAGCGTAACGGTATCGCCCACAGTCAAACCGTTATACAGCGCCAGTTCATAACTGATAAGGCAATTCGTTTCAGAAGACGTAATGTCGAACATCTCGCCGTCCGTAATTTTTGAAACGCCGTTCGTGAATTTTGTCATAGCGCTCTCGGAGCTATATCCCGTCACGGTAAAATCGCCCGCCGTCACGCCGCCGCGTCCCCCCTGACCGCCCATACCTCCCGGGAACCCGCCGCCGTTACCGACGAAACCGTTATCCGAACCGTAAGCCTCCAAGCCGTCGCCCGCGTTAAGGGATACGGAACCGGAATAATAAAAGTTTTTTACATATTCGGATTCGGAATAGGTCAACAACTCCGGCAAACTCAGATTTTGATACGCGGACATCATTTCTCTCACGGAACTCATATCCCCGCCGTTATTCCGCGACTCCTCCAACAACCTTTGCGTATCCGCCGAGATTGACGCCGTGATGGTCAACAAATCCACGCCGGCAGTTTCGGCTTCGTTTGCGGCGTTTCGGATAGCCAACGCCACACACGAGGCGGCGGCGATGGCAAGGACGATAATGCCTATGAGGATGTTCCTTCCTTTGGAACGGGTAATGCTTTTCAATGCGTTAATAATGATTAACATGAGCGGTTTTCCCTCCTGCGATTATTGGTATTTATCTGAATTTTTGCCGAACTTTCCCGTTATAAGTTTTTTCCGCGCTTTTTTTCGGCTTTGCGATAAACACGGTCGCGGCAATCAACATAGCCAACAGGACAGCCGACACCATGACATACTCCGCGTTCGTACCCGACCCGACCGTGCCGCCTGTTTCACCCCCTTCCGGTATATTCATGTTCGGCGGATTGCCGCCGCCCATACCGCCTTCGGGAAACGCGCCGCCTTGGAATCCGCCCGGCAAACGTCCGCCGTCCGGAATTTCACCGCGCCCTCCAAACCCGCCGCCTTGCCCGCCGCCGCCCATGCCGCCACGTCCCATGCCGCCGAATCCGCCGCCGCCCTCCCCGGCGTTTCGCCGCCCTCTCGCGGGCGTTTCGTTAAGTATTCCGCCGTCAAATAAATTCTCAAAATCCCCGCGCTGCCCAAACCCGATTTTTACACTGTATAACTCTCCGGCGGACGTACTGTGAACCCTGTCCAAATATGCTTCGTCGTACCGTTCAAGCATAATCCCGAAGCCGTAACTCTCGCCGTTGACCGTTATTTCGGCGTAATTGTAAAGCGGCGTATCCACGCCGATATAGTTCATAATATCATAGGCGATGTAATCTTTCATATAGGTCGCGTCGCCCGTCATATTGTTGACGCAGAAAGAATCCAGCCCGAAAAACGTCTGCCCTTTGACATATTTGTCGGACTTAAAGCTCAGACTGTAGTCGCCGTCGGACGAGCCGCCCGCCGAAAGGCTGGAATTTCCCTTCGTCCGAATACCGACCATACCAAAGCGAGTGCCGTTGATGACGACATCGGCGGGAATCCACTCTTTGGCTTGCGCGTTGTCAATCATAGCTTGCCATTCGTCCGCGTTTGCCTGAATGTCAATCACGGCGACCCCATCGCCGAACATCCTTCTTTGATATTCGGTCGTTTTCGTCGTATCAAACGTATCCGCCGCATAAACGATAAATCCGCAGGCAAACAGGCATACGCAGACCAGCGCGGTTACAACGACCGGAATGTGTTTACTCGTTATCATTACGGAAACCTCCTTCCTCGACTTTTTCGCGTTACATATAATATTCGCCGTTGTAGGAAACTAATGTCGCGCTGTGAACGCCGTCGATTTCCAAAACGCCGTTTACAAATTGCGACGACGATTCTTTCAGCCGCACTTCAATGGTCAGTTCCACACCATCCTTGGAAACGCTCTTCGCCTTTATGACGCTCTTTTTCGTCTGTTGATTCACATAATACGCCGCCTGCGCTTCGGATTCATCCCCGTCGCAGCTAATTACGACGACATAAGGCGTATCATTCATCTTGCGGTTGACGAATATAAACAGCACAAGCCCGATAATTACCGACCCGATAATTGCCATCGGAATTAGTCCCGCTCCTACGATAATGCCCGCCGTAATCGCCCAGAACAGGTACACAAGGTCAAGCGGTTCTTTTACGACCGTCCTGAAACGGACGATTGACAACGCTCCGACCATTCCGAGAGAGACGATAAGGTTTGTCGATACCGTCAAAATAACGAGCGTGGTAATCATATTCATCGCAATCAGGGAAACGCCGAAGGACGACGAGTACATTACGCCCTTAAACGTCTTTGCGTACACGAAGAAGATAAAAAGCCCGACGGCAAACGATACGCCCAACGCCGCCAGTATGTCAACGATAGAGAAGGACGCCGCCTTATCCAAAAAGCTGAAGTTGAAAATTTGCTCTAACATAATTCATTCCCTCCTGTAATTTTATACGAGTCTCGCCGCGACGTATTTGGAAAACTCGGTTTGGTTGCGTCCGCCGATTTGCAGAATATCGCGGATTATATCCGGCAAAAACCCGTCATACTTGATTTCCATGATAATTGCGTTTGCCGCGGGGATAGTGGTCAATTTCGGATTCAAAAAGCCTACTACGCTGTTTGACGTTCTAATGTTGCCGTCGAACGTAATTCGCACATTCCCCGCGCGGTACGTATAGGCTTCGCGGCGGTAAGTTACGATGTTTCTCGGACGCAGGTTTTGACGGCGGATTTTCGTGTACAATTCCATAAATAACGGCGCGTCGGGATTTTTGAGACATTCATAATCGCCCGCGAGTATTGCCGCGCATTGCTCCGGTGTAATCGCGGCGTCTTCCTTGTAAGACAGCCGACCCGACTTGCTTTTCCTTTCGAGCCGGATGAACGACGTGTCGGCGTTGTAATACCGCAGTCTGAATTTTTCACGTTTGCTTTGCCCCGATAATTTTTCCGTAACGGCTTTGTCCGAGTAATTGTCGAAGTAAAGACTGCGGACGATGTAACCGCCATCCTCTCCTGCGTGTTCGTCCGGCTTTGCCGCGACGCGTAACCTTGTCCGCAATATTGTATAGTCCGCGGCGTTGATATAGTGCTTTAACTCATGCCTGCCATTCATATTTTTCCTCCCGTCGGTTTGGCTTTGAAAGCAGTATACAAGGGCAAACTGAACTCCTGTTGTAGGCAATATGAACTTTAGCTGAATTTTCCCGGCAATATCTCTTGCCGTCATATCGGCGGCACTTATCCGTCCCGCGTAACGTTCGCACAGAAAAGAAAAAAAGGCTTTACAAGCGGGGTTTGTTATAGTATAATGACCGTAAAGGCAGGGGGTAAAAGGGTTAAGACCGCCCGCCGCAACGCCTGTATCCCGTATAACCGCGAGGGATGCTTGAGTAAAGCTTGAGTAAAGAAGGAGACGCGCCATGTCCGCGAATGAAATATCCGTTATATTCACCGCCGACGATTTTATCCTTGACTATGCCGCAGATTTTACAGGCGGGGCGGTTCAAAGTCTTGACGGGGAAAACGATATACGAGCCGGATTTGAGAAAGATAAACACAAAGCCCTCTTTGAAATGGGGTTTGCGGATAAGAACGATGAGTTTACGCCCTCATTCTCGTTTTTGAGGCATATAGCCTCGGCGTTTGTCAAAAACCTGTCGCGCGACGCGGACATCGAAATCACGCGCAAGGCGAAGCCTATCGACGATGAAACGTCTTCGGAACTTTTGCGTAACGCGCCCTACGCCCTCGGCGTCGAGTGGCTTAACGCCGATTGGCTCGGAACTCAATGGAATAAACTCGCCGATATATTCAACGCCGAAATCGCGGGGTTTAAAGGCGCGGTCGCGGAATATCTGCGCGGGAAAAGCGAAACTATAAACGTCGCGGGTCGGGTGTTTTTCCATCTCGTCGAAAGCCGGGACGAAAAATACCCTTTCGCTTTTTTGGCGACTTACAGCACGGGAAGCAAAGAGAAGTTAAGCCATCTGCCTTTGAAAAACGCTTTGCTCGAATATAAAAACGAATATGAATCGCTGCTCAAACTTTTATCGACTGTCAGCCGCGCAGCCGACAGGAGCGCGTTTATTTCGGAGCTTGTCGAGAGCGGGGAATTGTTTTCGCCGCTTAGGTTTTCGCCCGCCGAAGCCTATACGGTGATGAGCGAAATTCCGTTGTACGAGGAGTGCGGAATCATCTGCCGCATCCCCGATTGGTGGAAGAGGAAAGGTAACGTCCGGGTGTCGGTATCCGTCGGAGAAAAAAAGCCGTCCTTTGTGGGTATGGACGCGCTCGTATCTTTCAACCCGAGTATTCATCTGTGCGACACGGAGTTGACGAGAGCGGAGGTCGAAGCACTGCTCACGCAAACCGCGGGGCTGTCGCTCATAAAAGGGAAATGGGTGGAAGTTGACCGTGAAAAACTGAAAGCCGCGCTCGCGGCTTTTGACAAGGCTGCGGGTATGGACGGGATGACTTTCGCGGAAGCTATGCGCGCCACGTTGGGAATAGAGAACGAATTTGACGGCGACGACGTAAAAATCGGGATTACGAACGGGCGGTGGCTATCCGGCATAAAGGAACAATTGCGAAATCCGGGAAGCATTAAGAATATAAAGGCGGGCAGAGGTTTTAAAGCGACGCTCAGGCATTATCAGCAAAATGGCTTGAATTGGCTCGCGACGATGAGAAGTCTGGGATTCGGCGCGCTTTTGGCGGACGATATGGGGCTTGGGAAAACCGTCCAAGTTCTCGCCCTGCTTGAATACCTGCGTAAAAACGGCGGGGTCAAGACGCTGCTCGTTATTCCGGCTTCACTCCTGTTCAACTGGCGCAACGAGGCGGAGAGATTCGCGCCCGGAATACGTTACGTCGTAATCCACGCCAATAACCGCGAATTTGACATAGACGCGGCTGACTTATTTATTACAACTTACGGAATGGCGCAGCGGGTCGAGGCGTTAAAGGACGTAAAATGGGACTTAATTATTTTAGACGAAGCCCAAGCAATCAAGAACTCAGGCACTAAGCAAACCAAGGCGGTCAAGGCGTTGAAAGCCGCGTCGAGAATCGCGATGACCGGCACGCCGATAGAAAACAGACTGTCCGACCTTTGGTCTATTTTCGATTTTTTGAATAAGGGTATGCTCGGGACGGCGAAAGAATTTACCCGTTTCTCAAAGGGGCTCAAAGAGGATATGAGCGGTTATTCGCGTTTGAGGGAAATCGTGAATCCGTTTATTCTGAGGAGGCTGAAAACCGATAAATCCGTAATAGCCGACCTGCCCGACAAAATCGAGATGAAAGAGTTTACCTCCCTCACCAAAAAGCAGGTCGTCCTGTATAAGACGCTTGTCAACGAACTGAAAGACGCGCTCGACGGCGTTGGAGAGGGAATCGCGCGCAAAGGGTTAGTGTTGGCGAGTATAATGAAATTCAAGCAGATTTGCAACCATCCCGACCAGTATTTGGGGCAGAACGCTTTCGACGCGGCTCACAGCGGAAAATT
>JAIRWC010000013.1 GCA_031253495.1 Oscillospiraceae bacterium
CACAGTCGCCGGAGGTAATCGCCCCGCTCTTAACGACCGCCCCGCCGTTCGGGACGAGGACGACGCCCGCCGCCATGGCGAGCGACAAAAATACGCTTAAGATTTTCTTTTTCATTGACATTATCCGCCTTTCACAAAATTTTCACTTATTATAACATATTTTTGAAACGAATTCTATTCGTATAGTATACATAGTTTTGACGCTTTTTTTTTTTTTTTTTTGTTTATATTGCACAAAAGAATGTCGTGTAAACGCCCTCCGTCCGCGGCGGGGTTGAATTTCCCCGGACAATGTGCTATAATGAAACCCCGAACCCGAAGGAGGTGGCGAAATGCCGATAAACATCCCGAGCAATCTGCCGGCTTTCAAAACGCTGAAAGACGAAAGCATATTCGTCATGTCCGCTGAAAGGGCTTTGACGCAGGATATCCGCGCCTTAAAAATCGCGATAGTCAACCTTATGCCCACGAAAATCGAGACGGAAACGCAGTTGCTGCGGCTGTTGTCGAACACCCCGCTGCAGGCGGACATAACCCTTATAAAAACGTCCACATACGTGCCCAAGCACGCTTCTTACGAGCATATGGCGACGTTTTACAAGACGTTCGGCGATGTAAAGGGCGAGAAGTTCGACGCGCTGGTCATAACCGGCGCCCCCGTCGAAAAGATGGATTTTCTCGACGTCGTGTATTGGGAAGAGCTTTGCGAAATGCTCGAATGGTCGAAGTCGCACGCTTTTTCCGTCATGCACATCTGCTGGGGGGCGCAGGCGGGGCTGTACTATCATTATGGGATAAACAAAAGGGAATTGCCGCGGAAGCTGTCGGGGATTTACCCGCAAAGGCCGGCGGTAAACAACCACCCCCTCCTTAAAGGGTTCGACGAGGTGTTTTACGTGCCGCAGTCGCGTTATACCGAAATTAAGCCGGAGGATATAGAAAAGAGCGGAAGCCTGACGGTTCTGGCGGGCTCGCCGGTTTCCGGGGCGCACATAATAGCGGATAAGACCAACAGGCAGATTTTCATTACCGGGCACGGGGAGTACGACCGCGAAACGCTGAAAAACGAGTACCTGCGCGATAAGGAAAGGGGGTTAAACCCGGAAATCCCGTATAACTATTTCCCGGACGACGACCCCGAAAAGGAGCCGATTTACACTTGGCGGGGGCACGCGAGCCTGATGTATTCCAACTGGCTGAACTTCTGCGTGTATCAGGAAACGCCGTTCGACTTGAATAACTTGAAAGAGTTGGAAATAGACAGAAACGCTTCGCGGCTGTCTTCGATGTAAATGATATATTGCGGACTTTCGGGGTGACAGCGGTTTTGTTTCAAGGTTTTAGAGCGTAAAATATCGCGAAAAACAGCTAATTCACAGAAAATTCATAAAAAATTAATTGTTATTTAATAATTATTTTCAAAAAAGACTTGAATTTGTAACAAAAATAGTATATAATGGCTTTTAGTTTGTTAAAGAAAACGCAAAGGACTTCCGCGGATTTTAAAGGTTGATTCAGTTTATGAGCAATAAACCGGCGTTAATCGCGACAGTGATAGTGGCTGTGTCGGCCGTTGCGGCTGTTTTGTTTACGGCAGTCAAATTGACGTCCGACGACGAAGACAATAAGGCGGAGCCGGACGGCGCGGAATACGGCCCGACGGAAGAAACGGCGGATGAAATGTGGGGCGCGGTGGTGCGCTTGGTGGGGGATAACCACACCGTGTTAAGGCTGTTTTACACCGTCGGTATGCCGCACGAGGAAGAGGCTTACGGCAACCCCCCGGAAGACGGGTATTACACGGCCGTAACTTCGGAATACGCCGACGTGGAAGAGATATTCGGCTTGGTCAGGAACACTTTCGCGGAGCCGGCGGCGGAAAGGATTATAAACGACCCGAGCGGCCGCGGCCCCGTTTATAAGGATAAGAACGGCAAGATAGGCGTCAGCGAGAAATTCGAGCGCTTGGAATATAATATCAACTGGGAGAACCCGCCCTGCGAAATCATCGAGTTTATATCCGACACGGAATGTGAGATAAGGATTACCTTGACGAACGGGGACGGCGAACCCGAAATCAAGGATATGGGAATGAAAAAGGGTTCGGACGGGGTATGGCGCCTGGACGACTTGATTTTCTGATGAAAGGGCAGTCGCCGCTCTCGGTTTACGCGGTCGCCGGGCAGATAGGTTTCGCCGTCGCGACGCCGCTGGTCGTGTTCATAGGCGGGGGGAGTTGGCTTGTTGACAGGTTCGGCTGGGCGGAATGGGTAAAGATTGTTTTCGTTTTGCTCGGGATAGCGGCTATGGTCGGCTCCGTCGCTTCGTATTTGCGCGGTCTGCTTAGGGCTTACGACGATTTGAGGGAGAAAGAGCCGCCGCCGTCGGATAAGCGCGACCATGACTATTACGATGACAATTATAAAAAATAACCGCCGGAGGAGGCGCGACGCGGCGAAGAAAATCGCGCTCGCGGAACTGGCGGGGATGGTTCCGGCGTTTTTGGTTTTAAACGGGATAGTCTTGGTTACAAGCGGAATTGCCGGGATTGCGGGCGTTGCGGGCGTCGATTGGCGGATTTTCACGGGGTTGGCCGTCGGGAATGTCGCGGGCGCGCTGAACTTTTACGTGATGGCGCTTGTCGCGGGGCGCGCCGTCCAAAGCAGGATAGCGCGGAGGGCTCGCGTGAACACCGCGGTCGGTTACGGCGCACGTTATATCGCGCTCTTCGTGATTTTCGGGATTCTGATTACGTTAAGGCTGATAAATCCGGTAACTGCGGTTTTACCGCTGCTTTACCCGAGTTTACACTATAAATTGACCGCCGTGTTCAATAAGTCCGTGTAGGGGCCGCGATAGGGGGGCGTGATAATGAAAAAGTTGATACCGCTGTTAATCGTCGCGTTGGCGCTTGGTTTGGCTTCTTTCACCGCGTTCGCGGACGCCGGTTCGGCGGGGGAAACGAAAGAAGAGGGGCGCAAGATTGAAATTCTCGGCCCGCGCGAGGTCGTGAGCGTTTTTAGGGTTGTCGAGGACGCGGACGGGGGGCGCAGGGTTGAGTTTTTCAAGAAGAGCCACTGCGACGAAAAGGGGAATTTAATCGACGACGAGGGCGTGGTGTTCAAATTCAATCTCACCACCTCCGTAACCGCGCAGTGGGTTATGCTCGCCATTGCGGGAACCCTGTTCTTCATCCTCGGCAAGGATTTGAAAATCGTTCCGACCGGGAAAAAGCAAATGCTCGCGGAGTGGATTGTCGGGTTTTTCAGGGGGATGGTAAAAGACGGCATGGGCGAAAAGTATTTGGGTTACGCGCCTTATATAGGCGGGGTGTTCTGCCTGTCGATGTTTTCCAGCCTTTCCTCGTTGCTCGGTATGCGCTCCCCGACCGCGGACATTTCAATCATAGCCGGTTGGGGCGCAATGACTTTCATTCTCGTGCAAATCAACAAGATTAAGACCGGCGGGGTGATAGGCGCGGGGAAGAGCCTTTTGCAGCCCGTCGCGCCGCTTTTGCCCATTAACCTGCTGAGCGAAATCACGAATCCGCTTTCCCAGACGTTCAGGCACTTCGGCAATATTTTGGCGGGTACCATCATAATGGGGGTAATTTACTTCGCGCTCCATTATTTCGCCGTTCTCGTGCCGGCGGTGCTTTCGCTTTACTTTGACATCTTCGGCGCGGTTATTCAAGCGTATGTGTTTACGACGCTGATAACGGTGTACGTTTCGGGGGCGGACTGTTCCGCTTTGGTAAAAAAGAAAAGCGAGGCGTGAAACAAGGGTTGCGAGGCGTGAAACAAAGGTTGCGAGGCGTGAAACAAGGGTTTACCCCTTTAGGGGCTAAATATCAGGAACAAAGGATTTTTTATTGGAGGTTTTTGTTATGGATTTTCAAGTAACAGCACAAGGCGCGGTTTTAGCGGCGGAGGTTATGGGCGCGGGTATCGCGATGCTCGCGAACCTCGGACCCGGTTTGGGAGAAGGTATTTCGTGCAGTAAGGCGGTCGAGGCGGTCGGCAGGCAGCCCGAAGCGGCCGGCGTTATCACGAGGACGCTTATCATAGGCGACGCGATTTGCGAAACCAGCGGTATCTACGCGTTTATTTTCGCGCTGTTAATCATGTTCACCCATCCGTTCTCCGGTCAGATTAATATTACCGCTTAAAGTCGCCGACTCACGAAAGGACTGATTGAAATGGGAGCTTTCTTATCCCTTGTCAGTATTGACGTAGGAACCATAATTTTTTCGTTGATTAACACCCTGCTCATCTTCTTGATGTATAAGCATTTTTTGCACGGCAAGGTCGTGGTCATGCTTGAAAATCGCGCGCAGGCGGTTTCAGCCGAGATGAAGGCGGCGGAAGACGCCAAGCTGTCGGCTCAGCAAAAGGAAGAGGAGTATAAGGCGTTGCTCGCGGATTCCAGAGCCGAGGCGGAGAAGATTATTTCTTCCGCCGCGGAAAAGGCGCAGGCGCGGGAAACGGAGATAATCAGCGGCGCGGAGAACGCGGCGTCCCTTATCCGCAAGAAAGCGGAGGAAGAGGTCGAACGCGAGCGTAAGCGTACCATCAACGAAATTAAAAATCAAATCGCCGAACTTGTTATCATGACCGCCTCCGCCGTCGCGGAAAAGGAAATTGACGAGAGCGGCAACGCCGCGTTAATCGAAAGTTTTTTGGTCAGGGCTTCGGACGTCGAAAATTAAGGAGAGTTTATGCCTGCTTCTATTGAAAAAACCTATGCCGACGCGCTTTTTTCGCTGATTGCCGAAGACGGCGGGGATAAAGCCGCATACGACGGCGTCTTGCGCGAACTTGAAGCCGTCGACGCGGTTTTGACCGAGGTTCCCGATTTTTTGAAACTGCTCGGCACTCCCACGGTTTCAGGCGAGAGTAAGCTGGAAATCATCGAAAAGGCTTTCAAAAGCCGATTGTCGGAATATCCGTACAATTTTTTGCGGGTTCTTACGGTTAAGGGGCGTATGTCGCGTTTCGGGGGGATTTACCGCTCTTTTCGGGGGCTGTACAACGAACGTTTCGGGATTGCGGAAATAACCGTTACCACGTCCGTTCCGCTGACTGCCGCGCTTAAGAGCAAGATTACGGCGCGTATGTCGGAAATCACGAAAAAGACCGTAACGGTGAAAGAAAAAGTCAATCCCGAAATTATCGGTGGGATTGTCGTCGATTACGGGAATACGCGTTTGGACGGCAGCGTTAAGACGAGACTCGCGGAGTTGAAAAAAGACGTCGCGGGGATAATCGCGTAACCCGGCGGAATCGGGTTTTGCCGGGCGCGGTCGCCCCGAGACCCGCGTTTCCAAATCCTAACTACTATAAAGAAGGGAACATAAAGATATGGCAACAGGTATACGTCCCGATGAAATTACCGCCATAATCAAGGAGCAGATTAAGAGCTTCGACACGAAAATCCGGCTCACCGACACGGGAACGGTCGTTACGGTGGGCGACGGGATAGTCCGTATTCACGGGCTGGAAAAGTGTATGTTGGGCGAGCTTCTTGAGTTTGAGAATGGCGTGCGCTGTATGGCGCTCAACCTTGAACAGGACTTCGTGGGCGCGGTAATGCTCGGCGCCGAGGCGGAGATAAAGGAAGGCGACGCCGTCAAGCGGACGGGGAGCATAGTGTCGGTTCCGGTGGGGAAAGAATTACTGGGGAGAGTGGTCAATTCCTTGGGGCAGCCGATTGACGGGAAAGGTCCGGCGCTTACCAGCGAGACCCGCCCCATTGAGAAAGAGGCTCCCGGTATTATCGCCCGCGAGAAGGTGAACGAACCCCTGCAAACGGGGATTAAGGCGATTGACTCGATGATACCGATAGGGCGCGGTCAGCGCGAGCTTATCATCGGCGACCGCCAAACCGGTAAGACGGCGATTGCCATCGACACGATTATTAACCAGAAAGATACGGGCGTTATCTGTATATATGTGGCGGTCGGACAGAAAAACTCCACCGTCGCGGGGGTTGTGGAACAACTTAGGGTGGCCGGCGCGTTGGATTACACCATCGTGGTGGCGGCGAGCGCGTCCGAGCTTGCGCCTTTGCAGTACATCGCGCCTTATTCGGGGTGCGCGATGGGCGAGTATTTTATGGAGCAGGGGAAAGACGTTTTGGCAATCTACGACGATTTGTCGAAGCACGCCGTCGCTTACCGCGCGCTTTCGCTCCTGCTGAAAAGGCCGCCGGGGCGCGAGGCTTTCCCGGGGGACGTGTTCTACCTCCACTCAAGGCTGCTTGAACGCGCCGCGAAATTAAGCAAAGAAAACGGCGGCGGCTCTTTGACCGCCCTGCCGATTATCGAAACCCAAGCGGGGGATATCTCCGCTTATATCCCGACTAACGTAATATCGATTACAGACGGGCAGATATTCCTTGAGACCGAGTTGTTCAATTCCGGGATACGCCCCGCCGTCAATCCCGGCGTGTCCGTTTCCCGCGTGGGCGGCGACGCGCAGATAAAAGCCATGAAAAAGGTTTCCGGTTCGCTCAAGCTCGAATATTCGCAGTACCGCGAACTGCAGGCGTTCTCGCAGTTCGGCTCGGATTTGGACAAGAGCACCAAGAAGCGTTTGGCGAAAGGCGAGCGTATAGTCGAGGTTTTAAAGCAAGGGAAATCTTCCCCCTTGTCCGTTGAGAAGCAGATTATCATAATATACGCGGTCATCAACAACTATTTGGTTGACGTTCCCACCGCGAAGGTGAACGCCTATGAAGCGGATTTGTTCCGTTGGCTCGATAATCACGGCAGGGAAATAATATCCGCCTTGAAATCGGAAAAGGCGCTTACCGAAGCTATTGAATCGCAGATAAAAGAAGCGTTGAAGACGTTCACGGAAGAGTTTAAGGCAAGTTTGTAACAAGGAGGGCTTATCATGGTTAAGGCGGGGTTCGTCATCAGTTTGGTTTCGTTGGTAATCGCGGCGTCCGCTCTCGCGCTTGTCGTAACGGGGATGGTGTTCAAGAAGATAAGCTATTTTTCAGCCGACTGACCGTTTGCCGCCGGGCGATAATTTCTAAATGCCGTAGGGGGGGTGCGTTATGGCTTCCGGAAACATGAAAATGATAAAAAGGCGCATAAAGAGCGTCAGTTCCACGATGCAGATTACAAACGCGATGGAGCTTGTCGCTTCCTCAAAGTTGCGCCGCGCCAAGCAAAAAGCCAAAACGGGGCGCCCTTTCTTTGACGCGCAGTATCAGATGCTGACCGAATTGGCGCAGCAGCATATCGGGTTGGAAACGGTCTTCACGCAAAAGCGCGACGTCGTTAAAAACCGCCTTTTTATCGTAATCGCGGGCGACAGGGGTATGGCGGGGGGATATAACAGCGGGATGTTCAAGTTGGTCGCCGCCGCGCATAAGGACCAACCCGTGCCGAAGATTATCGCAATCGGGAAAAAGTCCGTCGAGTATTTTGAAAAGCGCGGGTACGAGGTAATTTCCAAATATGTCGGTTTGGCCGAAAACGTGAAGAACGCCTATTGCGCCGACATAGCCGGAACGGCAATCAGGATGTTCCGCAGGGGCGAAGTTGACGAGGTTCTTCTGTTTTACACGCAGTTCGTTTCGTCGATGGTGCAAAAGGCGGCGGATATACCGCTTTTGCCGATTGACACGCCGCCTTTGGAGCAAAACGCCGGAAGCAAGTCGCGGCTGTTGAACTATGACCCTAACCCGGAGGCGGTGTTCAACCGGATAGTGCCGAATTTCCTTATGAGTTTGGTGCAATGCGCGGTTTCGGAGTCTTACGCTTCGGAACAGTGCGCGAGGCGGATTGCCATGGAAAACGCTTCCGACAACGCGGCGGAGATGATAGGGCGGCTTTCCCTGCTTTATAACAGGGCGCGCCAAGAGAAGATAACCAACGAGATTAACGAGATTGTCGGCGGCGCGAACGCCCTGTCGTAGCTTTCGCGGCGGCCGCCGGCATTGAATTTATTTCAGTGTCAAGCGGAATTGCTATAAAGACGTCGTTATTAACTGCAAATAAAAACAAAGGGGAAAATTTATGGCTAATACGGGAACAATTGTACAAATTATCGGAGCGGTGCTTGATATAAGGTTTGAACCGGAGAATCTCCCCGCTCTGCTCAACGCGATTGAAATTGACAACAACGGCAAAAAACTGGTTGTCGAAGTCGCCCAGCATATCGGCGACGACGTGGTTCGCTGTATCGCTATGGCAAGCACCGACGGGTTGGTTCGCGGAATGGCGGCGACTGATACCGGGAAGTCGATAACCGTTCCCGTAGGCAATGAAACCCTCGGCAGAATATTCAACCTGCTCGGTGAACCGGTGGACAACAAGCCCGCCCCCGAAACAAAGGAAAGGTGGCAAATCCACAGAGGGGCGCCGTCTTATGAAGACCAGGCGACGTCTAACGAGGTTCTCGAAACGGGGATAAAGGTGGTTGACTTAATCGCGCCTTATCTCAAGGGCGGGAAAATCGGTCTGTTCGGCGGCGCGGGCGTGGGCAAAACGGTTCTCATCATGGAGTTGATTAACAACGTCGCGAAACAGCACGGCGGTCTGTCCGTGTTCACTGGCGTAGGCGAGCGTACCCGCGAGGGCAACGACCTTTACAGAGAGATGAGCGAATCCGGCGTTATCAATAAAACCGCGCTGGTTTACGGGCAAATGAACGAGCCGCCCGGCGCGAGGATGAGGGTAGGTCTGTCGGGTTTGACAATGGCGGAATATTTCCGCGACGTCGAAGGTCAGGACGTTTTGCTGTTCGTGGATAACATATTCAGGTTTACCCAAGCGGGCAGCGAGGTCAGCGCGTTACTCGGGCGCATGCCGAGCGCGGTTGGTTATCAGCCCACCCTCGCCACCGAAATGGGCGCGTTGCAAGAGCGCATCACCTCTACGAACAAGGGTTCGATTACCTCCGTTCAAGCCGTATACGTTCCCGCCGACGACTTGACCGACCCGGCCCCCGCGACGACGTTCGCGCATTTGGACGCGACGACGGTTCTTTCGAGGAATATCTCGTCGATGGGGATTTATCCCGCCGTTGACCCGCTTGACAGCACGTCGCGTATTCTCGCCCCCGAAATCGTGGGGAAAGACCATTATGACACCGCGAGGGCGGTGCAGTCCATCTTGCAAAGGTATAACGAGCTTCAGGATATTATCGCCATTCTCGGTATGGACGAGCTTGACGACAACGATAAGCTAATCGTCGCCCGCGCGAGGAAAATCCAGCGTTTCCTCTCGCAGCCGTTCTCCGTGGCGGAAGCGTTTACGGGCATGACCGGAAAATACGTTCCGCTTAAGGAAACCATTCGCGGGTTTAACGAAATTATCGACGGAAAGCACGACGATTTGCCGGAAGCGGCTTTCCTGTACGTCGGAACCATTGAGGAAGCGGTGGAGAAAGCTAAGAGCGGCGCGTAAGAACGGAGCGTCGGCTAACCACCTTACAGGCGAGGTTTAATTATGACCCCATTTAATTTAAAAATAATCACCCCGGATAAAATCTTTTTTGACGGCGAGGCTGAAAACATAATAGTTCACACCACCGTCGGCGACAAAGGGGTTCTCGCCCGGCACGAGCCTTATATCGCCGCGCTCCCCATAGGGAAAATGAGGGTTATGACGGACGGCAAATACAGGGTGGCCGCCATTTCTTCGGGGACCGTCGAGGTGAAGGACGGCGGGGATACGGTCGTTTTGGCGCAGAGTTGCGAATGGAGCGATGAAATTGACGTTTTCAGGGCCGAAAAGGCGAAGAAAATAGCGGAAGAGCGGCTCGCCGACAAGGGCACGTCGCAAAAGGATTTTGAAATCGCGGAGTTTAAGTTGAAACGCGCGATTAACCGCTTGAAAGCCGCTGAAAAGTAATCTGCAAAACTTAAAAGCCTTTCCCGACGGGAGAGGTTTTTTTATCGGATTTTACGGTTATGGTCGTCTGAAAACGGCTTGTCGTATTATCTCGCCACAATATTAACCAACTTGTCGGGAACGGCGATTTCCTTAACAATCTCTTTCCCGTCGAGCAAACCGCCGAGCGCGGCTTTCGCCGCCGCAAGCGTCGTCGCCTTATCCGAACCCGCCTTGACAACCGCCTTCGCCCGAACCTTGCCGTTAATCTGAACCGCGATTTCTGTTTCGTCGTCTTTGCACAACTCCTCGTCGTACCCCGCCCACGATTGCGTATTTAAAACGCCGAACCCCGCCTTTTCAAACATCTCCTCGGTAATGTGCGGCGCGAACGGGTTGAGCAAAATCAAAAACGTCCTAAGCTCGGCTTTGTTGATTGAACCTGTGGAATATATTTCGTTAATCAGCGACATTAAAGCGGCGATTGCCGTGTTGAACTTGAGCGTTTCAATGTCCGAACCTACTTTCTTGACCGTCTTGTGGAACGCCGCCCGCAATTCTTTTCGATATTCATCGCCGTCGGAAAGAATTTCCGCCAGCCCCCAAACCCGTTCGAGAAACCGCTTACAGCCTTTAATCCCCGTTGTGCTCCACGGCGCGACCTTCTCAAAATCGCCGACGAACATTTCATATAAGCGAAGCCCGTCCGCGCCGTAATCGCGGATTACGTCGTCGGGGTTAATGACGTTGCCGCGCGACTTTGACATCTTCTGCCCGTCCTCGCCGAGAATCATTCCGTGCGAGGTGCGCTTTTTGTAAGGCTCTTTGGTGTTTACGACGCCAATATCGTACAGGAACTTGTGCCAAAACCGCGAGTACAGCAGGTGAAGCGTCGTGTGCTCCATTCCGCCGTTGTACCAGTCAACCGGCGGAGAGACCGCGGAATTGACCCCCGTCCAGTAGCCTAACTTTTCTTTGGAGATTAACTCCTTGTCGTTATGCGGGTCGCAGTAGCGCAGGTAATACCACGACGAACCCGCCCACTGCGGCATGGTGTCGGTTTCGCGCTTGGCGGGCGAACCGCAGACGGGGCAGACGGTGTTGATAAAGCCGACAAGCGTGGCGAGCGGCGATTCCCCGTTGTCGGTGGGCATATAGCTTTCAACTTCGGGCAAGGTCAAGGGCAACTCGCTTTCGGGCAACGCCACCCAGCCCCCGCACTTCTCGCAGTAAACCACGGGAATGGGTTCCCCCCAGTAACGCTGGCGGCTGAAAACCCAGTCGCGCAGTTTGAAATTAACCTTGGGCTCGCCGAGCTTTTTCTCCGAAAGCCACGCGGTTATTTTAACCTTGGCGTCCTCCACGCTTAACCCGTCCAAGAACCCCGAATTTACCATAACCCCCGCGTCGCAATCCGTGAAAGCCTCTTTCTCAACATCCCCGCCCTTAACCACTTCGATAATCGGCAGGTTAAACTTTTTCGCGAACTCCCAATCTCGCGTGTCGTGTCCCGGAACCGCCATAATCGCGCCCGTTCCGTAGCTCATCATGACGTAATCGCTTATAAACACGGGAATTTCCGCGCCGTTGACGGGGTTTACGGCGAGAACGCCGTCAAGCTTAACGCCGGTTTTTTCCTTGACGATTTCGGTGCGCTCAAAGTCGGACTTTTTGGCGGCAAGCTCCCTGTACTTCACGACTTCGCCGAAATTGGAAAGCCTGCCCGCCCATTTTTCCACGTAAGGGTGTTCGGGCGCGATAACCATGTAGGTCGCCCCAAACAGGGTGTCGGGGCGGGTGGTGTACACCGCGAGCGCGTCGTCGGAAGCTTCGCCGCCCGTGTTTACGGCAAACTTGACCTCCGCGCCCGTGCTTCTGCCAATCCAGTTAATCTGGGAGGCTTTTACCCGTTCGGGGTAATCGACACTTTCCAAATCGTCGAGCAGCCTTTGGGCGTACTCGGTGATTTTAAGCGTCCACTGGCTTTTCACCTTGCGGACGACTTCCCCGTGACAGCGTTCGCACTCGCCGTTGACCACCTCTTCGTTGGCGAGAACCACCTTGCAGTCGGTGCACCAGTTGACCGCCATTTCCTTTTTGTAAGCCAAGCCTCTCTTAAACAATTGCAGGAAAATCCACTGCGTCCACTTGTAATAAGCGGGGTCGGTTGTGTTAATCTCCCTTGACCAGTCGAAGGAAAAGCCTATCGCCTTCGCCTGCTTTGTAAATGACGCGACGTTGTCGGCGGTGACCTTGGCGGGGTGAATCCTGTTCTTAATCGCGAAGTTTTCCGTGGGCAGCCCGAACGCGTCCCAACCGAACGGGAACAGCACGTTATAACCCTGCAACCGCCTTTTCCTCGCGAGAATGTCCATGGCGGTGTACGGTCGCGGATGCCCTATGTGAAGCCCCTGCCCCGACGGATAGGGGAATTCCGCGAGAACGTAGAACTTTTCCTTTGAACCGTCCTCGGTAACTTTAAAGGTTTGGTGTTCCTCCCAGTAAGCCTGCCATTTTTTCTCAATCCGCGAATAGTCGTAGTCTTTCATAAATTTTGTTCCTTTGTCGAAAATATACAATACGGCGATTTTGCGCGAAACGCGGAATCGCTATGGTTTAAGCGACAGCAGCAGCTCCCTTAAAATCTTTCCCGCGACGGCGGCGCAAACGCCGTTCAAGTCGTAAGGCGGGGAGTATTCAACCAAGTCGGCACCGACGACGTTAAATTCCGAGCAGACCAAAGCCAAGGCGGCATGGAACTCGTTATAGCTTACGCCGCCCGATTCGGGGGTTCCTGTTGCGGGGAAAACCGACGGGTCAAGCACGTCAAGGTCGATTGTGAAATAAACAGGAGTGTTTTTCAGCCTTTTCGCGGCGGCGGAAATGCCGTCAAGCGGCAGTTTGAACCTTTCCGAAAAAATATGCTCTTTTGCCCACGCAAACTCTTCCCGCGTTCCCGAACGTATTCCAAAGCTGTAAAGGCGGTCGTCGCCGAGAAGCTCGTGACACCTTCGCATAACGCAGGCGTGCGACAGCTTTTCGCCAAGGTAGTCGTCGCGAAGGTCGGCGTGCGCGTCGAAGTGGATTACAGCCAAGTCGGGGTGTTTTTCGACCGCCGCCCTGACCGCGGGAAGCGTTACAAGGTGTTCGCCGCCGAGCATAACGGGAATTTTCCCGTCGGCTGTGATTTTCCTTTGAACGGCGTAGATTTCGTCAAGGGCGCGTTCGGTGTTCCCGAACGGAAGTTCAAGCTCGCCCATGTCAAAGACGTTGATTTCGGTCAAATCGCGGTCCGATTGAGGGCTGTAGGTTTCAAGCCCGCAGCTTTCGCCGCGTATAACCTTGCCGCCGAACCTCGCGCCGGGACGGTAGGATGTTGTTCCGTCAAACGGCGCGCCGAACAGAACAATTTCGGCTTTGCCGTAATCGCCGTCGCAGCCTATAAAAGTTTCGGTGTTTTTATTCAACCTCACGCAGCATTTCCTCCACATAATTCGGCAAAGCGAACGCGCCGATGTGCAACTGGGTGTTATAATAACGCGTGTCCAAGCCTATGGCGTTCCATATCGCGGGATTGAATCCGTTGACGGGATGCGACCGCTTTGAGGCGAACCCGAACAGCCAATGCCCCGACGGATAGGTCGGAATGTGCGCCTGATAGACCCGGCTAATCGGAAAGGTTTCCACAATGCGCTTGTGCGCGCGTTGCATGGCGAAGGCGTCGTCTTTATAAAACGGGCTTTCGTGCTGGTTGACCATTATGCCGGTTTCGGTTAAAGCGTTAAAGCAGTTGCCGTAAAATTCCTTGGTGAACAGCCCCTCGCCCGGTCCGAGAGGGTCGGTGGAATCAACTATTATTAAGTCGTAGACGTTTGCGCGGCTCCTGACAAACTTCAAGCCGTCTTGGTAGTGGATTGTCAAGCGTTCGTCGCCGAACGAGCAGGCGGTTTTCGGAAGGTACTTCTTGCAGATTGAAACCACAAGCTCGTCAATTTCAACCATGTCGATTTTTTCAATCGAGGGATAGCGGCAAAGCTCCCTTATCGCGCCCCCGTCGCCCGCCCCGATTACCAGAACGTTTTTTGCGTCGGGGTTAACCGCCATCGGAACGTGCACAATCATGTCGTGGTAGATGAACTCGTCGCGTTCGGTGAGCATCATGAACCCGTCAAGAGTGAGAAACTTCCCGAACTCCTTCGATTCGAAAACGTCAATCCGCTGTATTCCCGAATGTCCCGAATAAAGCTGCTTTGTAACCTTGATTGAAAACCTCACGTTTTTGGTGTGGTATTCGCTGAACCATAAATCCATGAGCGGCTCCTTTCCTTACGGTTATTTATTTTACCATAAAAAATTATAATTTGCAAGTTTTCGGCAAACATGATATAATCATATCCATGAGAATGAGAAGAAAACGCAACCTCGAGGCGAGAACCGCCGCCTGTTCCGCCGTCCTTGCGGGCAGGCTGGAAAATTACCGCTCGAGGGCGGACAATATCACGGGGGTTATTGATTTTACGCGGATTTTCGGAAATTCAAACCCCGTCCGCTTGGAGATAGGCTGCGGCAAAGGGCGGTTCATCCGCGAAACCGCCGCCCTTAACCCCGGCGTAAACTTTATCGCGCTGGAAAAGTCTGAAAACGTTCTGATAACCGCATTGGAAAATTCCGTAAAGGAAAAACCGCCCAATCTTCGGTTCATACTCGGGCGGGCGGAATATATAGGGGAAATTCTTGAAAGCAACGCCATAGAACGGATTTATCTCAATTTCAGCTGCCCTTTCCCGAAAAACACCGACGCCAAGCTCCGTTTGACACATTCGCGCTTCCTTGGGATTTACCGTAAAATCTTGGTTGACGACGGCGTCGTCGAATTGAAGACCGACGATTTGCCTTTCTTCAATTTTTCCGTAAAGAGCCTGACGGAAAACGGGTTCGCGCCGTTTTTAAACGGCGAACCGTATAAGAACGGCGTTACCGGAAAGATATTGACCGAATACGAGGAGAAGTTCCTCGGTTTTTCCAAGCCGATTTATTATTTAACCGCGAAAAAAACAACGCGAAGCCCCGTTTAAATTCAAAATGCTTCGCATTTTGAATTTAAACGGCTGTACGCGCCGTTTTCGCTTATCCGAACTTATAGTATTTTTCCACGTCCTCAAGGACTTTCCACACGCATTTCAGCCCTTTCTCGAACGTAACGAGGTCGCCCTCGCCAAACTCGGCTTGTCCGCCGTCGTAGGTTACTACCACGCTGCCTTTGATAATCAGACAGGTTTCCCTGTCGGTGTACGCCCATTTAAACTCGGACGCCTCGCAGCCCCACGTCGGCAATTTTTGCATTTCCGCCGTTTCTTCCGGAGTGGGTTTCCTTACGGTAATCATAATTTTTCTCCTTTTTCATCGTATAATGGCGTTTTACCCCTTGTTTTTTTGTAAATTATATGCTATCATGTAGGCATATATCATTGAAAACGCGTAAAAATCAAGGGGGCGAACAACAGTTATGAGGGTTTTATCTCAAAGCGAAATAGACAGTCTCCTCGCGAACCTTTTGCCGGATTCGTCGATACTTCCGCCGGCTCCGCCACCGGCTTCTTCGGCTCCGCCATCGGCTCCGCCGCCGGCTTCTTCGGCTCCGCCATCGACTTCTTCGGATTCCCCCCGGGAAACGCCCGAAGCGCCCGGTTAACAAGCCAAGCCGCGGCGGCGGGTCGTGTCGGCAGGCGCGGCAGGTCGGTTAAATCAAAAAGCCCCCGCCGCACGGACGGGGCTTTTTTACGTTGTGCCCGCCGTTTGTTTTCAGTGTGATTGATTGGTGTAATTATACCATTTGCGCGGTTGAACGTCAAGCCTTTTTCTTTATTTGTCCGCCGTTCGGTATAAAATTATTAAAAATCACTTGATTTTATACGCCCGATATAGTATAATCATAAAAAAGGCGATTAGCGAAAGGACGGTAACGGTTATGGACAATATCGATAACATAGACAACACCGACGAAGAATTTGAAACTAATACCAACGAGCTTGAACTGCTTGAGTTTTTGGTGGGCACGGAGTATTTCGGCATAAACATCGCGAAGGTGAGCGAAATTATCATCCATTGCGACGTTACGCACGTTCCGAGTTCGCCCGACGCGGTCGAGGGCGTGTTCATGCACAGGGACAGGCTCGTAACCGTCGTGGATTTGCATAAGGTTTTGAACTTAAGCAAGCCGGACAACAATGAGCGCAGTCTGCTGGTGGTTTGCGATTTCGACCAGTTGAGCATCGCTTTCAACGTTACCAACGTGAACGGAATTCAACGCCTTAACTGGTCGGAGGTCGAGAAGCCGCCCGCCATCAGCGGCAAAGCCGAAGAAAGCCTCGCCACGGGCGTGGCGAAAATCGAGGATAAAATCATCATGATTCTCGATTTTGAAAAAATCGTCTGCGACATGAATTCCGGGCAGGAATTTGAAATCGGCAAGTTAGAGGAGATAGAGGCGCCGCATAACTTCGATTACAGCAGAAAGGTAATCGTGGTGGAGGACTCTATTTTCCTGAGCAAGGTTATGGCGGACGCCCTGGAAAAAACAGGGTTCACGAACGTCCTGCAGTTTTATAACGGGAAAGAGGCGTGGGATTACATCACCTCGCAAAAGGGTTCGACCAACCTGTCCTATAACGTCGCCGCCGTCATCAGCGATATTGAAATGCCGCAAATGGACGGTCATACGCTCGTCCGCCTGATAAGGTCGGATAAGGTGCTGAAATCGACGCCGATTGTGCTGTTCTCCTCGCTTATCCACGACAATCTGCGCCAAAAAGGCGAAACGGCGGGAGCGGACGCGCAGTATTCGCGCTCGCAGTTAAGCGAGTGTATAAAAACCGTTATAGAATTGATGGAGAAAGAACGTTAGGCTCGCGGCCGCGCGTTACGCGGTTTAACAGAAAAAAGGCGGTATTCAAAACGAATACCGCCTTTTTCGTCATTTAATCTCAAGCCGCCTCGTATTCGGCGTTTTTTCGCCTTTTTTGGGCAAGCTGAGCGAAAGAACGCCGTTCTTGTATTCCGCCTCGATTTTTTCGGAATCCACGCTTTCAATGTTGAAGCTGCGCTTGAATGAGCCGTAACTCCGCTCGCGGCGGATATAACCGCCGTCCTTATCCTCCTTCTCGCTTGAACGCTCGGCGGAAAGGGTTAAATAATCGCCCTCGACGTCGATTTTGATGTCGTCCTTTCCGAAACCGGGCATTTCCGCTTCGAGAACGTATTTGTCCGCTTCTTCGCGAATATCGGTCTTCACCGAGTTTACCGGCATTTCGCCCCCGAAAAAGTCACGCTCAAAATCGCGGAACACGTTAAGCAGGTCGAAACTGCTTCTGTAAGGGGCGGTCTGCCCCCTTGGCGTAATTTTAAACATATCGTTTCCCTCCTGTTTTTTATTCGTTTTTGTTTGTTTGGCTTTGCCGCGGCCACGGTTATTATACTACACCAAAAATGTGATAAACATGTGATAATTATGTTATGGAAATCTGAAAGTTAGCACTCTCTCGTATAGAGTGCTAATAATACCGATTTCGCTTGAATTTTACGGGTTTATATGGTACAATTAAACCGAAGTCTGACACAAGGACGGTCCAATCCATGAAAAAACGGATTTTCCCGTTATTTTTGGCGGCGGCGTTAAGCGCGTCGGCGTTTCCCGTTTTCGCGGCGGATGACACGGCGGCGACGCTGACGTTAAGCGCGAAAACGGCGACGCTCGGCGTGGGGGAGGAATATTTTTTCCGCGCCGAAACGGATTCTCTCAAAAAAATATCTTGGAGTTCAAGCGACAAGACCGTGGCGACCGTAAACGGCGAAGGCAGGGTAAAAGCGAGGAGCGAGGGGGAAACCGCGGTTACCGCCAAAACGGGCGGGCTTGAAGCAAAAATCAAAATCACCGTGAAGAAAGCCCCCGCGCGCGTAAAGGCGGACGATATAACCGTCACGGCGAAATTTTCCGAAAAAATCAAGGTAAGGCTGCCGAGCGGCTCCGCGAGCAAGGGGAGGGCGTTCGCAAGCTCCGACGACAAGACGGCGCAAGTCGACGAATACGGAATCGTCACGGGCAAAAAGGCGGGGAAATGCACCGTTACCGTTACGACCTACAACGGCTTGACCGCCACGCTTAACGTAACCGTCGAACCGTTCCCCAAAACCGTAACGATAAAGGGAAAGGAATACGAAACGGATTTGACGGAGCTTTCGCTTCCGTGGAAAGAGCTTGCCGCCGAGGATATCGCGCCCTTAAAATATATGACTAAGTTAAGGACCTTGGATTTAAGCTATAACATGATAGGCGATATAAGCGTTTTGGCGGGGCTTGCCAAGCTGAGGGAACTGAATCTGAGCGACAACCGGATAAGCAAAATCGCCCCTTTGGCGGGCTTAACCGATTTAAGGGTTTTGAACCTGAGCAACAACAATATAAGCGGGTTAAGCCCGTTAAGGGGCTTGGTTAAACTGACCGACTTAAAAATAAACGGGAACAACGTCAAGAGCGCCGTTTCTTTGAAAGGGTTGGTCAAACTGAAAACCTTGGAGCTGGAAGACAACGAAATCAAAAGCGTGTCGGCGTTGGAAGGCTTGAAGAGATTGACCGCGCTGAACCTTAATTACAACAAAATCCGAAACGTCGGCGTCTTAAAGGGTCTCGGCCGTTTGAGGGATTTGCGGCTGTTCGACAACAACATAAAAAATTCCGATATAAGCGATTTGAAAAAATCAATACCGAAATGCGGCGTAAACGCGTAGCGCCGCCGCAACGGCGAATCGGATTAAGGAGGGGCAAATGTCATTACGGGTGGAGGGCATCCAAAAGAAATACGGCGACTATTTCGCCGTGAAGGGGCTCAGTTTCGCTATCGAGAAGCCGGGCGTGTTCGCGCTCCTCGGAACCAACGGCGCGGGGAAAACGACGGCAATTCGCGTTATCCTCGGTATATTGGCCAAAGAGGGCGGAAACGTCGATTGGAACGGCCGGCCTTTGGACGTTACCGACGAGAAGGTGGGCTATTTGGCGGAGGAGCGCGGATTATACCCCAAATATAACGTCATAGAGCAGATGTTTTATTTCGCGCGGCTGAAGGGCATGAGCAGGACGGACGCCGGCGAGGCAATCGACTATTGGTTCGGGCGTCTCAACGTTGACGAATACCGCCAAAAACGCGCCGACCAGCTTTCAAAGGGAAACCAGCAGAAAATCCAACTCGCCGCCGCGCTGGTTTCCGACCCCGACCTGTTAATCCTCGACGAACCCTTATCGGGGCTCGACCCCGTGAACACGGACCTGTTCAAGGGCGTCATCCGCGAACAAATCAAGAAAAACAAGTTTATAATCATGTCAAGCCACCAAATGCCCACCATCGAGGAATTTTGCGAGGACATAGTGATTATGGACAAGGGCGACACGGTTTTGCAGGGTAACTTAAACGAGATAAAAAAAGGCTACGGCAGGATAAATTTAAGCGTGAAAGCGGACGCGAACATACTGCCCATAGCCAAGGAATGCGGGCTTGAGCCAATCAGCCACACCCCCAACGGAATCGACTTTAAAGTCAAGGAGGAGCGGCAGTCGCAGTCGCTTTTAAAGAAAATCACCGACGCTTCGATTACGCTGGTCAGGTTTGAATTAAGGGAACCCAGCCTGCATGAAATATTCGTCGAGAAGGCGGGGGGTGAAACCAATGAGGACTAAGGGCTGGTCGAACGTCTTGAAATTTACTTATTTGCAGACGGTAAAATCGAAATCTTTCATAGTAAGCAATATTGTAATTTTCTCGATTTTTCTGCTTATGATGGCGGGGGTGAACTTCCTCCCGAAACTTATCGGTTCCGAGGAAAGCAAAAACGTCATCGAAGTCGACGACGGTCAGGGCGGCGTAATCGAGATAGAAGCCTTTAAGATAAAAAAGACGTATATTCTCGATAAAAGCGGGCTTGACATTGACTTTTCATTCCTAACGACGTATAAGGTGGAATACGAGATTATTTCCGCGGACAAACAAAACCAAACCATGGGCGCCGTGGCGAACGCCGAAACGCCCGTAACGCTTTTGGTTATCGAAAGGGGCGAAACGGGGGCTTTTACGCTGACGATGGACCGCCCCGACAATACGGATTTGGTTAAAAACAGCGACTGCCAATCGCTCTTAAACGTCTTTTCCGCGGTTGTAAAAGACGCGAACTACATTTCTTTGGGGATAAGCGCGGATGAAACATATCTCGCGGACGCGCCGATTATTACGAAAGTAACGATAAACGGCGCGGAACCGCCGAGCGAAATTGCCCAGTATATAGGGATGATGTCCACGATGATTACATCTTTGGTTATGTTCATGCTGATAATCATGTACGGGCAGCTCACCGCGCAGTCAATCGCCACCGAAAAAACCTCCCGCGTTTTGGAACTCCTTTTGACTTCGATTAAGCCTTTGGCGGTCATAGTGGGCAAGGTGCTCGCCATGATGCTGGTCGTGATTACGCAGGTAGCCGCGATTGTCGGCGCGTCGGCGATTTTGTTCCTGATATTCGCGCCGGCGGGGACGCTGGGCGAGATTTTCGGAATGGTGAAAACCGACAGCGCGGAGATTGCCATGATTTCTCAGGAATTGAAATCCGCGTTCGCGGGGTTCGGCGTTTTGCAGATTTTGCTGATTGTTCTGATATTTATACTCGGTTTTCTGTTCTATTCGCTTATCGCGGGGTTAATAGGCGCGAGTATCAGCAGAATAGAGGATTTGCAGACGGCCATGCAGCCTATGGCGCTTATAAGCGCGCTGGGCTTCTATTTGGCGTATTTCGCCCCCATGACGGGAATGAGCGCGGACGGCGGCAATGATTTTCTGACAAAGCTGTCGCGCTATCTGCCCGTATCGTCGCCGTTCGCTTTGCCCGGCGCCATTATGTCGGGGGAAATCGCCCCGGGCGAACTGGCGGCCTCAATCGGGGTCCTCGCGGCGAGCGTCGCGCTCTTCGCTTTGTTCGTGGCGAAAGTGTACGAAAGCATTATACTTTATACCGGCAACAGGCTGAAGATTAAGGATATGATTAAAATGGCGAGAAAGTGAGCGGCGCGACCCGCCCGGCGGCTACGCCCCGGTTTCGGCGCGCGCCTTGTCAAGCCGCCTGTTCCTGAAATACAGCGCCGCGTCGGCCGAAACCAACAGCAGGTTTAACGCGTAGAAAAACAGCACGTAGTTGACGCCGTTTATCACGTTATTGATTATCCCGCTCACATACCCCGCCGTCAGCGCGGCGAGAAAAATAATGCTTTTGCCTTTCGCGGTCCTCGCGCGAAAGGATTTGTAAACCGAAAACGGCCACGCCGCCCCGAAACATAAAAGCATAATGACTTCAAAAATATTCTTTTCCATTCCGGCTAATCCCAATCCTCCGTATCAAACTTTTGCTGAAATTCGCGCAACCGCTTTCTCCTCTCGCGGTAATCCGGCAAAACCCGCTCCACAACCGCCCAAAACCGTTTTGAATGATTCATTTCGGTTAAATGCGCGAGTTCGTGGACAATCACATAATCAATCACGCCGTCGTCGGCCATTATGAGCCGCCATGAAAAGTTTACGCTCCCGTTCGCGGAACAGCTCCCCCAGCGGGTTTTCGCGCCGCCGACCTTAACGGCGGACGGCATAACCGACAACAGCCCGGCGAAGCCGTACGCCTTCACGGTTAAATCGCTTTCGGCGAGGATGCGATAAATCCGGACGCAGGCGCTTTTTATTTGCCCGGAAGACAGGTCGGGCGGGATATAAAAGCCGTCGCCGCTCACTCCGATACGACCGCCGGCGCTTGCCGTAATCGCGCGCGGTTCCCCCCTGTACAAAACAAAATCGCCGTAACCGAGGCGAAAATTTTCTTTTCGGAACGCCTGTTCGCTTCCTTCCGCCAGACGAGCCGCAATCCACTTTTCTTTCGACGACACGAAAGCGTCTATTTCGCGTTTCGGCGTCCTCAAAGGCGCGCGAACCTCGACGGCGCCGGAGCGGATATAAATGGCGACCGTCTTGCGTTCGGAACGGACAAGGGCGTATTCCATCAGCGGAAACCGGCGCGTTTTTTAAAATAACCGCCCGCGTCAAAAGGCGCGGCGAACCCTTTTTCCGGGTTGACGACGGTTATCTTTATCTTTCTTTTGCCGGCGTAGTTAATCGTCTGCATGGTTCCGCCCCGCTGCCCGTCGTAAACGGCGAGAAGTTCGTCGCAGGTGTCCGCCAAATAACGGTTGCGCTTCGCCATGCAACCGTCAAAATAACGCGAATTGCTTACGATTACCGCTTCGTCGGCTTTTTCGGAGATTTCGCGGCAACGCGCGCGGTCGGTTTCGTTCCAGCCGCTGTCGTGTTCGAGACAGGGGATAACCGCGATAAATTTAACCGAAGGGTGTTCGCGCTTTAACTCGAGGGCGATTTCCGCGAACATCAAATCCGCGCCGACGGCCATCCCGCATTGAAACGTGCCGAAACCTTCCTTAAGCATCCTTTCCATTTCGGCTTTAAGGGCGCTTTTGATTTCTTCCGCGCTTGCGGAACCCGCCGAAATACTCGCGTTCAGCTTTTTTGTGCGGTACCCGGTGAACGAGCAGATTTTTTTCGCATAATCCATACCTCTGATTATATCTTAGTAACAAAATATTGTCAATATAATATTGACTTTTTTCACGCGGGTATTGTATAATTGTCTTGCGGCGCAAAACAAAGGAGCGTGTTTATGAAAGAGTATTACATATGGCTGCTTTCCGTTATGGGCGCGGCTAACCCGCGGAGTTTAAGGCTTATTTCCCGTTTCGGCGGCGTTAAGGGGGTTTACGACGCCTTAACCGCCGGCGAGGACGGAACGGGGTTTTTGAAACCCGCCGAGGAAAAAGCCTTAAAGAAATCGTCGCCGGACAAAGCCCGCGAGCTTATCGAATGGTGCGGAAAAAAGGGATACGGCATAACGACGATTGAAGACGAGGATTATCCCGAACTGCTGCGGCATATTTACAACCCGCCGATTTTGCTTTTTACGGAAGGTTCTCTTTCCGGGATAGACGGGGAAATCCGCATCAACGTGATAGGAACCCGCTCGCCGAGCGAATACAGCTATAAGGTCGCCTCCGCGCTGTGCGCGTCTTTGGCCGCCACGGGGATAGTCATAGTCAGCGGGATGGCCGTCGGTTTGGATAAATGCGCCATGACGGCGGCCCTTGCCGGCGGAGGGAAAGTCGCCGGGGTTCTCGCCTGCGGGATAGACGCGGAATACCCGCGCGGGAGCAAGGCGTTCCGCAAAAGCGTCGTCGAAGCGGGCGGAGTCTGCGTTTCCGAACTTATGCCGCGCGACGCCGTCCGCCCCGCTTATTTCCAAAACAGAAACAGGCTTATGTCCGGGCTGTCGTCGGGGACGCTGATTATCGAGGCGGGCGAAAGGAGCGGGTGCCACATTACCGCCGCCCACGCCGTCGCGCAAAACCGCGACCTTTTCTGCGTGCCGCCGCACGACATACTCGACCCGCGCTATTCGGGGGTGGTGCGCTATTTGAGGGACGGCGCGATTCCCGCGTTCGGTTATATCGATATAATCAACGAATATCTGCCGGATTTAAGCGATAAGTTAAACGACAGCGCGGTTCCCCGCGATTTGAGGAAACCCGGCGCGGCGGTCGCCGGCGGAACGCCCGCGGAGCCTGCGGAGCAGTCCAAAATGTCCGTAAAGCCGCCCGCTCCCCAATCGGCCCCTAAAGCCGACTATTCCGCGCTCCCGGAAGAACGCCTTAAAATAGTCGAAGCGTTGAGGAAGAAAAAGCTGTCTTTCGACGAAATTGTCAGGAAAAAGCTCTGCGCGGCGGATAAAGCGTATGAAACCCTGTTAGATATGGAGCTTGACGGAATAATAGAAAGGGTGGCGGGGGACAGATACGCGGCTGTATAATTCAGACGACACGCAAAAGGAGGACGGTCATGTTAAACTTCAGTTTTTGTTCGCCGACTTATTTCGAGTTCGGGAGGGGCGCCGAGGCGAAGACCGCCGAATTGGTGAGAAAATTCGGCGGGACGAAGATTTTGTTCCATTACGGAGGCGGCTCGATTAAGAAATCGGGGTTATACGAACGGATAACAAAATCGCTTAACCAAGCCGATATCCCGTTCGCGGAGCTGGGCGGCGTCCGACCCAATCCGGTTGACTCCCTCGTTTATGAGGGAATTGAGCTGTGCCGGAAAGAAAACGTGGACTTTATCCTCGCCGCCGGCGGGGGCAGCGCGATAGATTCCGCCAAGGCGATAGCGGCGGGCGTTCTTTACGGCGGCGATTTCTGGGATTTTTATTCCGGAAGGTATATCGAAGAGGCTTTGCCCGTCGGAACAATCCTGACAATCGCCGCCGCGGGGAGCGAGGGAAGCCCCAATTCCGTCATCACGAAAGAGAAGGGCAGGCTTAAACGCGGCGCCGCGGGGGAAGCCATACGCCCCGCGTTTTCAATCCTTAATCCGGAACTGACGCAAACGCTCCCCGCTTACCAGACGGCGGCGGGCGCGGTTGACATAATGGTTCACATCTGCGAGAGGTATTTTTCCAACACTTCGGAGGTGGAGGTTACCGACCGCCTTTGCGAGGCGCTTTTGCTGACGATGATAAGCCAGACGCCGCGCGTTATCGCCGCTCCCGACGATTATGAGGCGAGGGCCAACATTATGTGGGCGGGAACGGTGGCGCACAATAACCTGTGCGGCGTGGGCCGGGAACAGGATTGGGCGAGCCACGGCATGGAGCATGAGCTGTCGGCGTTTTACGGGGCGACTCACGGCGCGGGTCTGGCGGTAATCGCCCCGGCGTGGATGAAATTCGTGAGCAAGAAAAACCCCGGCAAATTTCTGCAGTTCGCCGAAAGGGTATGGGGCGTCGAGGGCGTCGACGAGGGGATAAACGCTTTCGAAAAATTCCTTAAAAGCATAGGGATGCCAAGTTCCATAAAGGAATTCGGGGCGAACGAGGAAGACGTTCCGATGCTCGCCGAACATATCGGCTTAACCGAGGAACGCACGTTCGGCGGCTATGTCAAGCTGAACGCGCGCGACGCGGAAGAAATCTACAGGCTCGCGCTGTAACGGCTTGCGTTCCGGCGGCGTTTTTGGGGGGCTGTACCTAAAATGACGGTTAAAGTCAAAAAAACCGAACCCGGCGCGAAACTGCCTTTCCGCGCCACCGAACACAGCGCGGGGGCGGACTTGTTCGCGCTTTTGGAAAAAGACGCCGTTCTCGAAAGCGGTTCGCGCGTTCTCGTGCCCACCGGCATAGCCGTTGAAATTCCGCCCGGTTACGGCGGCTTCGTATTCCCGAGGAGTTCGGTTTCGTCAAAACACGGCGTTTCATTGGCTAACTGCGTCGGCGTTATCGACGCCGACTACCGCGGCGAGGTGAAAATTCCCTTGATTAACCACGGCAAGGAAACCTACGCGATTAAAAACGGCGACAGGATAGCGCAAATGGTAATCATGCCGGTTAAAAACGCGGAATTTATCGAGGTCGGCGGCATTTCCGACACCGAAAGGGGCGCGGGCGGGTTCGGCTCGACGGGTTTGTAATCAAATTGTAATAAAAAAAATTGAAATAATTGTTGTAACCGCCGTTCAATCGTGATATAATAACACTTGTTGTAACTGATTGAGGGAAAGGGAGCTTTATGTTTTCAAAAGATATCGGGATTGATTTGGGGACGGCAAACACGCTTGTTTATATGAGGGGGAAAGGCATAATAATCCGCGAGCCCAGCGTCGTCGCCGTGGACGTGAAATACGACCGCGTAAGGTACGTCGGTCAGGAAGCTAAAGAAGTCATTGGGCGGACCCCCGGTTCCATAGTGGCGGTCAGACCGTTAAAAGACGGCGTTATCGCGGATTTTGACATGACGACGAGTATGTTGGAATCTTTTATAAAAAAGGCGGTGAAGAACCGCGCGTTCGTAAAACCGCGCGTAATCATATGTATTCCGTCGGGCGTAACGGCGGTGGAACGCCGCGCCGTTAAAGAATCGGCGCAAAGGGCGGGGGCGAAGCGCGTTTCGATAATTGAGGAGCCTATGGCGGCGGCGATAGGGGCGGGTCTGCCCGTGGAGGAACCGTCGGGGAGCATGATAGTGGATATAGGCGGCGGCACCAGCGAAGTGGCGGTTATTTCCCTCGGCGGGATAGTAACGTCGCGTTCGGTTAGGGTGGCGGGCGACGAGTTTGATTCGGCGATTATCAACTATATCAAGAAAAAGTACAATCTTTTAATCGGCGAGCGCACCGCCGAAAATATCAAAATCAACATCGGTTCGGCGTATCCCTTCGAGGAAGAAGAGCTTCAAATGGATATAAAAGGGCGCAACCTGCTGAACGGTCTGCCCGAAAATATCCTGATTACGAGCGTTGAAATCCGCGAGGCGCTTTCCGAGCCTTTGTCGCACGTGATAGAAGCGATTAAGGTAACGCTTGAAAAGACCCCGCCCGAATTGGCGTCCGACATTATTGACCAAGGTATAATGCTGGCGGGGGGGGGCGCGCTTTTGAAGGGTTTGGATATGCTTATTCACGCGGAAACGGGTATGCCGGTGAAAATCGCCGAGCGCCCGCTTGACTGTGTCGCCGACGGAACCGGAAAGGTTCTCGAAAATATCGACAAGCTTGAGGATGTGTTAAACGACGATGAAAACCGGTATTGAAGCAAGGTGATTTAATTGAAGGAATTTCTTCGCGGCTGGAAATTCAAGATTTTGGTATGTATTTTCGCGCTTTTTTTGGGATTTATGATATACGCGGCTATGGCGGCGGGGGCGGCGTCGCTGCCCGAACTTGCCTTGAGAACCATAACCGAGCCGTTCGCGCGGCTTTCCTCGGGTATATCAAGCCGGGTGGAGGACGGGCTTGACAAACTTATAAACGCCGATAAATACAAACGCGAGAACGAGGAACTGCGCGAAAAAATCTCCGAGCTTAACCGGCGGAACATAAACATAGAGGAGTTGGAAAAGGATAACGAGCTGCTGCGGGAAATGCTTGACATCGTTACCGAGAACCCGGAGATAAAGATGTCCGATATATGCACCATTTCAGCAAGGAACTTCAACGACGTTTTCGGCGGCTTTACGATTGACCGCGGCGCGAACGACGGGATTTCGTTCCGCGACATGGTCGTTACCAAAATAGGCGCGGTCGGCATAATTACCGAGGTCGCCCCGAATTATTCCAAAGTCAGCACCATCCTCCACGCCAACGTCAAAATCGGGGTGCGAACCACCCGCGCCAACACAATCGGCATTATCGAGAACGACATACTTTACGCCAAGGACGGTTACTGCCTCGTCAGCTATATCGAAAAGGACGCGGATATAGCTGTCGGCGACATATTCGTAACCGCCGGAACCGAGGATTATCCCGCCAATTATATAATCGGGGAGGTCGTCGACGTATTCGGCGACGCGAACGGGCTGACCCTGCGCGCGCTTATCCGGCCGAGCGAACATCTTTCCCGCATTACCGACGTCTTTGTAATCATCGACTTTACAGGCAAAGGAAAACCGCTTAATGAGTGAGATACGGCTGTTCGGCGCGCTCGGGAAAAAAGACAGATTTCGCGCCGTTATGCGTTGGTTCCTTTATTCTTTGACGCTCCTTCTTATGTATATGGCGATGTCGGGCGGACTGTTTAAAAAATGGCAGCCCGTTATGATAATCCCGCTCGCGGTTTCCGTCGCCATGCGCGAAAAAGAGATGAGCGGCTCCGTGTTCGGCGCGGTATGCGGGCTTATCATAGACATAGCATACGGAAAACTGTTCGGTTTTTCGGGGGTTTGGCTGATGCCGTGCTGTCTCGCCGCCGCCCTTTTGGTCGCGAACTTAATAAAATCCAATCTGCTCAACTTTTTGTGGGTGAACGCCGTCGTCTGCGCGTTAACGGCTCTGGCGGACTATTTTTTCGGCTATGTTTTATGGAACGTCAAAAATTCGTCTTACGTTTTGACGGGGTATATTATCCCCGCGCATTTGTCGGCGGTTTTGCTGTCGCCCGCCGTCTATTTCTTGGTGAAGCTCATTTCGGTGAAGTTCTCTCCGCGCGAGACCCGCCGCTTGAACGTCGGTCCCGCCGAAGACGAAGAGGAAGAGGAATATTATCGCAGGGACAACGACCATGAAAAAAGAAACAATGAATAAGATATCGTACGTCGTCAGAATTGCCGTGCTGGTCGCCATGATGTTTTCGTTGTCGTTTTTGAGCGTGGTGAGACTGTTGAAAATACAAATCGTAGACGCGGGCGTCTACGCCGAGCAGGTCGCCAAGCCGACGTATACCGCCGAACAGACCATTCAGGCGGCGCGCGGGCAAATCCTTGACAGCAACGGGCGCAAACTCAACACAAACGAAATAGTTTATAAAGTAATCGTTCAGCGCGCTTTCCTGCCCGTCGGCGAGGAAAACGACGTCGTCGCCGGCGTCCTCGCCGTGCTTATGAAAAACGGGGAGGAGTGGATTGACACCGCGCCGATTTCAATGGACGCGCCCTTCGGGTTTAAGAACGCGGGCGACGCGGAATTAGACAAGTTCAAGGAACGGTTGGGGCTGAACTATGACGCGACCGTCGGCAACTGTTTAAAGGCGTTCGCCGATAATTACGGGATAGACGCGGAAAAATACGACGAGCAATCGATAAGGTACATAGGCGGCGTGCGTTATGAGATGGAATTGCGGGATTTTTCTTTCCAAAACCGCTATATGCTCGCGGAAGACGTTTCGATGGCGACCATTATCGAAATAAAAGAAAAATCGTTGGTTTTGAAAGGCGTCGACATAGTGGAGGAACCCATAAGGGTTTATCTCGACGGGACGGCAATCCCCCACATACGCGGCAGAATAAACGCGATAAACGAACAGCAGTACAACGTTTTAAAGAACAGCGGATATAATTTGAACGACGTTATCGGCTTTTTCGGCGTCGAGGATTCCATGGAAAGCACGCTCCGCGGGAAAAACGGCATCCGCAGGATAACGCGGGACGCTTCCGGCACGGTAATCGACGACGTGATTGACAAGGCGGCGACGGCGGGAAATTCCGTAAAACTCACCATAGACACGGAATTTCAGCGCACGGTCGAGGAAATACTCGCCAACCACATAAACTGGCTCAACAACAAGACGAGCGACTTGCGCGGCGTTAACTGCTACGCCGGGGCCGTCGTCGTCCTCGACGTAAAAACGGGCGCCATACTCGCCATGGCGAACAACCCGAGTTATGATTTGAGCAATTATGTGGAGCTGATGCTCGCGGAAGAAAGAGGGGAGCCCATCCTGCCGAATACCCCGCTTTTGAACAGGGCGGCGGCGCAAGGATACCGCCCGGGTTCGGCGTTCAAGACCATAACGGGCACGGCGGGGCTGATTAATGGGGTAATCGGGCGCAACGACACCGTTTTCTGCGGCGGGAAATACACATTTTACGCCGATTATCAGCCGGGTTGCACGGGGGTTCACGGTTCGATATCCGCGGTAAGGGCGCTCCGCTGGTCGTGCAACTGCTACTTTTACGACGTGGGGAGAAGGCTGGAAATAGACAGGTTAAGCGAGGCGGCGGCGCTCTTCGGCGTGGGAACCAACCTTAACTGCGACATATACAACTATCCCGGCATAATGACCACGCCGGAAATTTACGAGGAACTCATAGGTTCCCCTTTCACCCCCGGCGATACCATCCAAGCGGCGATAGGTCAGTCTGAAAATCTTCTGACGCCCCTGCACATGGCGGTCGTCGGAATGACGTTGGCCAACCAAGGCGTAAGATACCGCCCCTATCTCGTCGATTCGGTCTGGAATTACGACTGCACGGAGCTGATTTATCAAACCCGGCCTGAAATAGTAGCCGACTTCAGCGAGGGCAACTCGGACAGCTTTTCGATAGTGAGGGAGGGTATGGTCGCGCTCGCCGTAGAAGGGACGAACTGGCCGCTGTATTCCACGAACAACCACTTCGCTTACCTGCCCGATTACGCCGCCATTAAAACGGGCACGCCCGAGCTTATCGACAAAAAGTACAATTCCACGGTTTTGGGCTATTACCCCGCGAACGACCCGCAGATAGCTTTCGGGATAGTCCTTGAGGAGGGGGAATTTTCGCGCTTTATGATAAGGAACATAATCGACGCGTATTTTTACGGCTTCTACGAGCCGGAATATAACGAGGACGGCAATATCGCCAATCCGTGGAAAATATGGGACGCGCCCCACGAACCCGTTCGCTGAAATTGTCGGTTTTTTACAATAATATTATAAATCAAGGAAAATATATGGTGAAATTGCCTTTTTTTTCGCTAATTACTTTAAATGTCGCGCGGTTTATGGTATAATGACCGTAAATATTCAAAGATTGACCTGCGGGAACGGAGGGATATATATGTCTCAGATTATTGCGGTTACGGCGGGCAAGGGCGGCACCGGCAAATCCACGACTTCGGCGAACGTCGCCTCCGGATTGGCGTTTTACGGGAAAAAGACGCTGGTAATGGAACTGGACTTCGGTCTGCGCTGCCTTGACATCATGCTCGGGATAAAAGACGAGGTCAGACACGACATCGGCGAATATCTGAACGGGGATATCGACATACTTACGGCGACGACTAAGGTGGGGAGCGGCGACAACCTTTATTTGGTGTGCGCCACGCGCAACCCTTTTATGGAAATCAATCCCGACAAGATTATCGGCGTCTGCGAGGAAATGCGCAACCATTTCGACTATATCATCATCGACACCGCGGGGATAGGCAGTTCGGTCTTCAGCGTAATCAAGGCGGCGGATTTAATTCTCATGGTAACCACGCCCGACACCGTTTGCGTTCGCGACGGCGCCATACTTTCGGACTTTTTGTACGTGAAGAACTGCACCAACCAGCGCCTTATAATCAACAAGGTCAGCCAGCGGTTCAAAGAGGAGGAAATTCTTTACGATTTGGACGTCGTAATGGACGAGGTGGGGATTCCGCTTATCGGCGTGGTGCCCGAAGACAACGAAATAAAGGTATGCGGGGCGAAAGGCATACCCCTGCCGCCCACGTCGCCGGGGCTGAAAGCGTACCGCGCCGTTTCCGGCCGTATTTTGGGGAACGACGTTCCGCTTACAATCAGTATCAATTAGTATAATTTACGGAGACGGCTATGAATATTGCTCTTATTGCGCACGATTCAAAAAAAGAATTGATGGTGCAGTTTTGTATCGCTTATTACGGGGTGTTAAGCCAAAATAACCTTTGCGCGACCGGCACGACGGGCAAACTTGTGGCGGAGGCTACGGGTCTGCATATTCAGCGGTATTTAAGCGGCTCGCACGGCGGCGGCGAACAGATAATATCAAGGATTTCCTGCAACGAGATAGACGTGCTGTTTTTTTTCCGCGACCCGCTCAACGCGAAATCCAACGAACCCAACGACATGAGCATACTTCGCGTTTGCGATATGCACACAATTCCCGTCGCGACAAACATAGCGACGGGTGAAGCTCTTATTCACGCGCTCGAACGCGGCGATTTGGACTGGCGGGAAATAGTAAGATATTAGACCGCCCCGTAAACTGCGTCGCGGCGGTTTTGCGGTTGCGATACGCGCGTACCTGTTTTATTTCAATATCTTTGTAATCGTATTGAACCGAAGCCGTATGTTATGGGTCTTGCCGACGGACAGCTTGTCGAGAATTACGTTGTCCTCGCATTTAATCGTTTTCTTTTTGCCGTTTATCTCCACGTCGATTTTACTGCGGGCGTACCTCGCGTTTATTTTGGAACCCCTTAACGAAAACCCTTTCCTTTGCTTAAATTTTAGCTCGTGCTTTTTCAAAACCTTTACGCCGACTTTCTTCCCTTTATAAAAAGCGCCGATAATCGCCGTCGCAAGGAAAAACAGCAGGATTCCGGCGGCGAGGATTCCTATGGCGCGTATAACGGCGTTAAGGGCGCCGTTGAACACGTTTTGGTTGAATTCGCAACCCGCGAGAACCGCCGTCAGCCCCAACGCGAAGGATATTTTAAGTATTTTTTTCTTCATAAAAACTCCTTTGAGCAAAGGCTGCGCGCGGCGTCGTCAGACGGCCGCGTACTCGCCGGCGGTGCGAACGCCCGCCACGTCGAGCGTGTAATCGCGGTTCAATCTCATACCGCAGTCCGACAGCTTCCCGACGACGCTTGCGTAAGCGAGCCGCGGGGAGTTGTTTTCTCTTGACAAGTGCGCGAGCATAAACCGCGTCGTCCCGCTTTGCGCCAACCGCGAAACGTATTCCGCGCTGTCCGCGTTGGAAAGGTGCCCCAGCCGCGACGATATGCGTTCTACGACGTAAGGCGGGTACGCGTCGTTCCGGCGCAGCATATCGGCGTCATAATTCGCCTCGATAAACACGAAGTCCGCGCCCGCCGCCCCTTCTCTGACGGAATCCGTTATCTCGCCCAAATCGGTAAAATAGGCTATTTTATACCCGTTCGGGGCGACAAGGGAAAAGCCCACGCTTTCCGCGCTGTCGTGCGGCGTTTTGAACGCTTTTATTTCAAAATCCACGGGGGCGTTCGGTAACTCGCTCAAATCACGCAAATTCTTCTCGTTATAAATATACCCGTTCGTCAGGAGGAACCCTGCGGTCCCCCGTGAGGCGTAAACGGGAACGTCGTTATGTTTTGTAAACTGCTTCAGCCCTTTTACGTGGTCGGTATGCTCGTGCGTTACAAGAACCGCCCTTATCGCGGAAACGTCCGTACGGCAAAGCGAAAGGCAGTCCAACAGCGTTTTATAGCCGCAACCCGCGTCCACCAACACCCCGCCGCCGGCTCCGCCCATGCCTATGTAGGAAGAATTAGCCGAACTGGAACTGCAAAGCGGCGCGATACGCATAACAAGACCCCCTATTCGCCGGCGGCGCGTATCCCGTCGGTGTATCTGCGTTTGGTTATATCGGCGCCAAGCTCGCGCAACTTCAAGTCCATATCCTCATAACCGCGTTCGATATGGTGAATACCCTCGATTTCGGTAACGCCGTCCGCGCTTAACCCCGCGATAATCAAAGCCGCGCCCGCCCGTAAATCGGCCACCTTCACCGGGGCGCCGGTAAGCCGTTCCACGCCCTCGATGACCGCGACTTTCCCGTCGACGGAAACGTCCGCGCCCATCCTCCTCAATTCGTCCACGTATCTGAAACGGTTGTCGAAAACCCCCTCGGTAAGTATGCTCGTGCCTTTCGCCAAGGTCAACAGGGCGGCGAACTGCGGCTGCATATCGGTGGGAAAGCCGGGGTGCGGCATGGTTTTAAGGTTGGTTCTCTCGTATCTGTCCGCGCCGATTACACGTATGCTCTCGTCAAATTCCTCGACTTTGGCGCCGATTTTGCGGAGTTTTGAGGTTATCGGCTCCAAATGCTTCGGAATAATGCCGTTGACGGTAACGTCCCCTTTCGTTGCCGCCGCCGCCGCCATATACGTCCCCGCCTCTATCTGGTCGGGGATAATCGTGTAATTAGCCCCTGAAAACGCTTTCACCCCGCGAATTTTTATAACGTCGGTTCCCGCCCCCATAATATCCGCGCCGAGCGAGTTCAAAAAGTTCGCCAAATCGACTATATGCGGTTCTTTGGCGGCGTTTTCAAGTATGGTAAGACCGTCCGCCTTCACCGAGGCGAGCATTGCGTTAATCGTCGCGCCCACCGTTACCTTATCGAAGTAAATCTGGCTCCCTATCAGCTTATCCGCGGAAATCTCGACAATGCCGCGCTCTATGGAATAATTCGCGCTTAAGGATTTAAAGCATTTCAAATGCTGGTCGATAGGGCGGTCCCCCAAATCGCACCCGCCGGGCATCGAAACCTTGGCGTGGTTAAACTTTGTAAGCAGCGTCCCCAAAAAATAATACGACGCGCGCATACGGCGCGCCATTTCGTACGGAACCACCGCGTCCCTTATATGCTTCGCGTCAATCCTGACGGTGGATTTATCCAAAACCCTGACGTCCGCGCCCATTTCCCTGAGAATCTGCAAATCAATGGTAACGTCGTTGATATTGGGAACGTTTTCCAAAACGCAGGGCCCCCCCGCCAAAACCGTCGCCGGAATAATCGCGACGGCCGCGTTCTTCGCCCCGCTGATTTGCACGCCCCCCCGAAGCCTTTTACCGCCGTTTATGATATATTTGTCCAAATTTCGGTTACCTCTCCTCTTTCAGTCGCACCGGGGGGAATTATAACACATTTTGTCGAAAAATAAAAGCGTTTTCGCGTAAAATCATCATTTTTACCATATTATCGCGATAATACCGAAAAACTTTATACTCAACGCATAACGCGGATTTCGCCGGATTCGGCTATTTTTTCTTCTTGCTTGACGTCGTTTCCTCCGGCTGCGGGATTTCGACTATGGTAACGCTTTCAATAAAGATATCGTGCAGCGGTCTTGAAAATTTCCCCAAACTTTCGTTAAGGTCGTCTATCTTGTTACCCGCGACGACTTCGACGCTTTGAACCTGTTCCAAAATATCAAAACCGTCTATCACCTGCCCGAAAACCGTAACCGTGCCGTCCAAGCGGAACAACCCGCCTTTTTCCTTATACCTTTCCTTGACGGCGTCGGGAATTTTCGTCATCGACTTATACTGGCCGTCAAGCTCTTTTTTCTTGTCTTTTAACAATTGGTCGCCGTATTTGTCCATCTGTTCTTTCAAGTCCGCCGCAACCTCGTCGATATCCACCGGTTCGGAAGCCGTTACGATATAAAATTGACGATAATTGCCGTATTTTTCGTCCTTGGCGAAGCACAGCGCCCCGTAAAAGTTCCTCGCCTTGTCCGAGGTTTCGATGGTAAAGTATTCCGACAAGGGAATAGTGGCGTCGGTTCCGTCGGTGTTAAGCGCGCCGCCTTGAACGAGCATCCCCTCCAGCACGCGGTGAAAGTTCTTCCCGTTATAATAGCCGTTGTTCGCCGCCTCGACGAATTTCGCGACGCCTTTGGGGGCGATTTCCGGGAACAGCCGCACCGTTATTTCCCCTTCGTAATCCTTGATTTTAATAATGGCGCAGGTGTCGCCCGGGTTCACGGTGATATCGCCCAAATTGCCGTTGAAAGACCCTTGACCGCCGCCGCACCCGGCGAACGCTGACAGCGCCGCCGCGCATATCAAAACGGCTGGTATAAATTTTCTTTTAACCATGATGATTATTCCTTATCATATATAGCAATTCCGCTTGACGTTGAAATAAATTCAACGTCGGCGGCCGCCGCCGCGATACGGTTTCCGGGGAGGTCCGTCAATAGTATTCAAGCTCAATCTTTTCTATGACAATATCCTCGGCGGGTCTGTAGGTTTCGCCGTCAACCACCTCGGCGGCGCAAATAGCCTCGACCACTTCCATTCCCTCGATTGTTTGCCCGTAAACGGTATAACTCCCCGAAAAACCGATTACGCCCCCGAATTCGGCGAAAGCGTACAGCAGTTCGTCGGGCAGCAGCCGCTCGCCGTCCCTTTCAACTTCTTTCAAAGCCTCGATTTCTTCTTCGCCGAAGTCGTCGGCGTTCACTATGAAAAATCTGCCGTCGCTCTCGCCTTCTTTGTCGCCGCAGGATAAAAGCGCGCCTTTAAAGGGCCAAAGGTTGACGGAATATTCGTTCGCCACGGGGTTCCCGTCCGCCGTCCTGCCGCCGTTGCCGGTCTCCTCGTTTTCCACCCCGGACAGGAAATACAACCCCTCCATCACGACCAAAACCTTTTTCCCGTCATAATAACCCTCCCCGATTAAATCGGTGAAGTTTTTGACCGTGTTGGGGGCGTATTCCGGATAAAGAGCGGTCTTGAACACCCCGAGGGAGGTGGTTATAACCGCCACCGGCTGCCCCGCGTAGGGTTCCTCAAGCTGGACCAACCGCATTTCGCCGTAATCGTAATCCTTAATCGCTATCCTTTTCTCGCTTACGGAACCGCACCCCGCCGCGAGGGACGCCGTTGCCGCCAAGAAAAACGCGGCGGCGCTGATTTTATTTTTCAAAAAAGTTCACCTTTCACGCGTATTCCACTGAATAATTATATACAAAATTTTATGTAAAGTCAAGATTTTATATTGCATTTTTCAAAATATATGGTAAAATAGGCGTATACGATAAAGTATTGGGGGATAAAGTTCGATGAAAATTTTATACGCGGCAAGCGAGGCGCAACCGTTCGCGGCGTCGGGCGGGCTGGCGGACGTGGCCGGTTCGCTTCCGAAGGCGCTGGCCGCCGAAGGGTGCGAATGTTCCGTCATAATGCCCTATTATAAAAACACGATTAAACCCGAACATCAAAAAAAGATAGAAAAACTGACGGATTTCCGTATCCCGGTGGGTTGGCGCTCGCAGTTCTGCGGGGTGCATACCGCCAAGCTGAAAGGCGTCAGGTTTTATTTCATAGACAACGAGTATTATTTTAAGCGCGATTTCGGGCTGTACGGGTATTACGACGACGCCGAGCGTTTCGCGTATTTTTCCCGCGCCGTTCTGGAAACCGTTCAGCACACCGGCGACATCCCCGACATTATCAATTCCAACGACTGGCAATGCGCGCTTATCCCCATATATTACAACATATACTACCGCTATCAGCACGATATGCGGGCGATAAAAAACGTTTTCACCATCCACAATATACAGTATCAGGGGCATTACGGGTTCGACCTGCTGGAAGACGTGCTCAGTATCCCCCGCCATATAAGCAGGCTTGTGGAATACGACGGCGACGTAAACTTTATGAAGGGCGCCATAGAGGTGGCGGATAAGGTTACGACGGTTTCCCCCACCTACGCGGAAGAAATTCTTGACCCGTGGTTTTCGCACGGGCTCGACCGCGCTTTGGCGAGCAAGAAATATAAGACCTGCGGTTTCCTTAACGGGATAGACACGGATATGTACAATCCCGCGACCGACCCCGACATCGCCGCGAATTTTTCCGCCGGAAAAAAAGCGGGGAAAAAAATATGCAAAGCCGAACTGCTCAAGCAGGCGGGGCTTCCGGGCGGGGACGAGCCGGTTATCGGCATAATCTCGCGAATGGTGGAGCATAAGGGGTTCGATTTAATCAAAAACGTGTTCGACGATATCGTCGGCACGGGGTATAAGGTCGTCGTCCTCGGTTCCGGCGACCCCGCGTACGAGAATTTTTTCAATGAAGCCGCGGAGCGGTTCCCGGGGAAAGTCAGCTTCACCTGCGGGTATATCCCCGATTTGGCCAAGAAGATTTACGCGGGCGCCGATATGTTCCTGATGCCGAGTAAGAGCGAGCCTTGCGGATTGGCGCAGATGATTTCATTAAGGTACGGGACCGTTCCGATTGTGCGCGCTACCGGCGGGCTGAAAGACTCGATTGTGGACTGCGGGGATTTGTCAGGCACGGGCACGGGGTTCACTTTCCTGACGTATAACGCCGGCGATATGCTTAATTCCGTCAAACGCGCCTACGGTTATTATTGCGACAAAAAGGCGTGGGGCGGTTTGGTTACGCGGGCGATGAAAGCCGACTTCAGCTGGAAGCAGTCGGCAAAGCTGTATTTGGGGCTTTATAAAGAACTGTATAATTGGGGAAAGTAACGGAGCGCCCGCCCGAAAAACGCCGTGAACGCAAAAAGTTGCGGTCGCGGCGTTTTTACAGCCCTTTTTTTATTTCCGTCAGCTCCCTTAACGCGTCAAGCGGCGTAATGCCGTCCAAATCCAGCGCCTTTATTCTGTTAATCGCGTTTTCCCTCGCAATCAGCGAAAAATCGAACTGCCCCCCGTCCCCGTCCTCTTCGCGGAGTTTTTCCTCAAGCTCTATTTTGGAGTTCAGCTCCATTTCCTTTAACGCCTTTTTCGCGGAGGAAATGACCTTTTCGGGCAGTCCCGCCAGTTTCGCCACTTCGATACCGTAGCTTTGGTCGGTTCCGCCCTCGACGATTTTGTGCAAAAAGGTTATTTCCCCGCCCCGTTTGATTACGCTTACGCTTAGGTTTTTTATTCCCGCGTTCCGCTTCCCCAACTCGATTAACTCGTGATAATGCGTGGCGAACAGCGTTTTGCAGCCGATTTTGCCGTTTATGTATTCGGCGACGGCTTTGGCGATTGAAATACCGTCGAAGGTTGAGGTTCCCCTGCCGATTTCGTCAAGGATAACAAGGCTTTGCGCCGTCGCGCCGCCGAGGATTTCAGCCACTTCCAACATTTCCGTCATAAAGGTGGATTGCCCCATTGAAAGGTCGTCGCTCGCGCCCACGCGGGTGAATATTTTGTCCGCCACACCTATTCTCGCCGATTTCGCGGGGACGAAGCAGCCAAGCTGCGCCATTAACGTAATCAGCGCGATTTGCCGCATATATGTGGATTTTCCCGACATGTTGGGGCCGGTTATAATCATCAGGCGGTTTTCGTTAACGTCAAGATAGCAGTCGTTCGGCGCGAACTCGCCGCCCGAAAGCATTTTCTCCACGACGGGGTGTCTGGAGCCTTTGACGTCGATTACGCTGTTGAGCGTGATTTCGGGGCGGCGGTAGTTTTCCCTGATTGCCACGTCCGCGAACGAACAAAGCGCGTCCAAATCCGAAACGGCTTCGGCGGTTCGGCGGATTTTTTCAAGCCCGTTTCCCACAAACGCTTTCACGTCGGAGAAAATTTCAAGCTCAAGCGCTACGATTTTATCGTTCGCCGAAAGCATGTCCTCCTCGATTTTTTTGAGTTCCTCGGTAATATACCTCTCGCCGTTCGTAAGCGTCTGCTTTCTGTGGTAACGCGCCGGAACGCCGTTAATATTGCTTTTTGAAACCTCGATGTAATACCCGAACACCCTGTTGTACCCCACGCGCAGATTTTTTATCCCCGTGGCTTCCCTCTCGCGCCTTTCGATTTCCCCGAGCAGGCTTTGCCCGCCGGCGGTTAATTTTCTTAATCCGTCCAGCTCCCCGTTGAAGCCGTCGTTGATATAACCGCCGTCTTTCGTAACCGCCGGCGGTTCGGGGACAATCGCGTTTTCAATCAGCGCGGCAAAGTCCGAAAGGGCGTCCGCGCGATTGTTCAGTTCGCGCAAAAGCGCCGAGGAAAGGTTTTCAAGCTCGCTCTTTATTTCGGGGATTTTGGAGCAAGCCGCCCCCAAAGCGCGGACGTCCCTCGGGTTGGCGGTCTTGTATACGACCCTTGACATAAGCCGCTCAAGGTCGAAAATCCCCGACAGCCCCTCCCTCAACCGGGCGAGGGCGGGCGCGTTTTTCGTCAATTCCTCCACCGCGTCGAGCCTTTTTATTATGGTGAGGTGATTTTTAAAGGGGCGTTCAATCAACCGCCTTATGCGCCGTCTGCCCATCGCGGTTTTGGCCCGGTCGAGAACCCACAGCAAACTGCCTTTCTTTTCGCGGGTGCGGATGGTTTCGACAAGCTCCAAGTTCCGCCGCGCCGTCTGCCCTATTTCCATAAATTCGTCGCCGTAAACGTTAAGGCTGATAAATCCGTTGGCGGCGGTTTTCCTCGTGTGTTCCGCGTAACGCAAAAGCGCGCCCAACGCGCCCGACGCGAGCGGGTTTTCAAGAATTTCGCTCCCGTTAGGGTCGGCCGCGTTTAACAAACGCCCTTCGATATACGCGCGGTCCGGCGGGAATTTATCGTCGTCAAGCGTTTCCGCCAAACAGTTCATGCGCGTTTTCAACAAATCGCACGCCCCTTTAAAATCCATGAACGCGGGGTTGAACAGTATTTCAGACGGCGCGTAACGGGCAATCTCGTTTATAATTTCCGTTTCCCCCCTCGCGACGCGAACATACAGCTCCCCCGTCGAAATATCGCCGAACGCCATCCCGCAGTCTTCCCCCGACGCGTATAAACTGCCTATGTAGTTGTTTTTCCCCTCGTCAAGCATGGAGTCTTCCGTCAGCGTTCCCGGGGTTACGAGGCGGACGACCTTCCTTAACATCGGCCCTTTGCCGCCGGGGGTTTCCGTCTGTTCGCACAGCGCCACTTTATAATTCTTTTTGATAAGCCTTTGTATATAGGTTTCGGCGGCGTGGTAAGGAACGCCGCACATGGGGACGCCCGCCCTCGCCGTAAGGGTCAGCTCCAGTTCCTTCGACATATTCTCCGCTTCCTCGAAAAACATTTCATAAAAATCGCCGAGCCGATAAAACAACACGAACCCGGGATACTCGTCTTTTATTTCGAGGTATTGCCTTAACATGGGCGTCATGTTTTCCCTGTCGCCGTTTTTCATAAAAACAACCTGTCCAATTCCGCTTGCGCGAGTTTTAAATCGTTGACCACGTTTATCTTTTGCGAACATTGTTTTTCGCAAACGCCGCAGTTTACGCAGTTTTTCGGCTTTTCCCCTTCCTTTAAGGCATACAGCCATTCCCACTTGGCGACGTCAAAGTTTTCATAAATCGCGTAATCGTTCCAAATTTTAAAAACCCGCGAAATACTCACCCCGTTAGGGCAGGGCGCGCAATAATCGCAGTATACGCAACCGTTGTTGGAACGCTTTACGCGTTCGTTTTTGACCGTTTCAACCGCGACTTTCTCCTCAAAAGACAAGGGCGTGAAATTATTGAAAGTGGAAAGGTTATCCTCGACTTGCGACATATTGTTCATCCCGCTCAGTATGAGCTTCACGCCGGGCAGACCGATTACCCACCTCATCGCCCACGAAGATACGGTGGCCATCGGGTTTATATTGGTGAAATACCGGTTCAAATCGCCCGGCAACTTTGACAGGGAACCGCCTTTAACCGGCTCCATCACGATTAGGGGGACGCCTTTTTCGACGCATAACTCATACGCCGGCAACCCGCCCTGTTCGACCCCCGTATCCATATAATTGAGCTGTATTTGGCAGAAATCCCACTCGCGAGAGGTGATGATATTCTCGAAACTGCAGTAATAATCATGGAACGAAAAACCGAAATATTTGATTTTGCCCGCTTTTTTCAGTTCCTCCCCCCATTCGATAATATCCAGCCGCCTCATTTTCCGCCATTTGTAATCGTCAAGGGCTTGAAGCAGATAAAAGTCGATATAATCCATCCCCAGCCGCCGTAACTGCTCGTCGAAAATTCTGTCGGCCTCCTCGACTGAATTGACCGACCATGTGGGCAGCTTCGTCGCCATATAAAAGCTGCCGCGAGGGTATTCGGCGAGGGCGCGCCCTATGAACATCTCGCTTTTTCCGTCGTTATAAACGTAAGAAGAATCGAAATAATTCACTCCCCCCTTGACGGCGGCCCTAACCATTTGAACGCCTAATTCTTCGTTAATCGAACCGTCTTCCGTTAAGGGCAGGCGCATACACCCGAACCCCAAAAGGGACGGCGAAACGTCGTGCTTCCCGAATTTTCTGTGTTCCATAAGGGGTCTCCTACCCGCACTTCGCGCAGTTTGAACACGCGCCGGAACAGTCGTCTTTCACCTCGCAGGTATCGGGGTTTTCCCCGTCGCAGCAAAGGCTGATTATCCCGCTGACTTCACGGATTAGTCTGTCCATGGCGGTTTTCGCCTCGGTGAATTTCGCCATGCTCTCGTTTTCCATAATCCGCGCGTGGACGGTCTGCGCTTCGGCGTTTAATTCGCTGATTTTCCCGGGATTTTTTTCGTTTTCGGGCTTGCTCATCTCCATTCCTATCTTCTGCCTGATAAGGTTAAATTCGCCTATCAGCTCTTGCAAAGCCCCGTCGGAATCGTTGGCTTCCCTCGCTTTTATATAAGCGGCGTACCTTTCGTCCGCCTGAATGGCTCTGCCAAGCTCCCTCGCTGATTTTACCGCGTCCATATAACCGTTCTCCTCCTTTTTGTTATTCCATTATTCGCGTATTGTTTGCGCCTTGCCCAGCAACGCCCATTTCAACGCTTCTTCTATCCTGACGTTGACAAATTCCCCCGTTACGTCCGCGGGCGAGTCGAAATCGACGATTACGCCTTCCCCGCTCTTCCCCGTGTAACCGCGCTTGCCCGTTCTGCCTTCCCCCTCGCATAAAACGCGCAGGGTTTTTCCTATATAACGCCCGTAAGCCTTACCGCCGGTTTCCTCCAAAACGCCTAATAATTCGCGGAACCGCGCGCTTTTTTCCGCGGCGGTCACGGGGTCGGGCAGGCGGACGGCTTTCGTCCCCTCGCGCTTTGAATAAATAAACGTGTAAGCCGAATCAAAACCGATTTTCCTTATAAGCGACAGCGTTTCCTCAAAATCGGCGCGGGTCTCCCCCGGAAAGCCGACTATTATGTCGGTGGTTACGGACAATCCCGGAATTTTTTCCCTCGCGAAGGAAATTATATCCTCGTATTGCTTTGCCGAATAGCCCCTGTTCATAAGCGACAAGATTCTGTCGCTGCCCGATTGGACGGGCAAATGCAGATGGCGCGAGATTTTGCCGCTTTCGGCTACGGCGTCTATCAGTTCCGGGGATAAGTCTTTCGGGTGGGAGGTCATGTAGGTTACGCGGAAATCTCCGTTTATTTTCTCCGCTTCCCGCAGAAGCCCGGCGAAGGTCGCGCCGTGTTCTTTGCCGTAAGAATTGACGTTTTGCCCCAACAGCGCGATTTCTTTAACGCCGCCGTTTATCAGTTCCCTCGCTTCCTTGATTATATCGGCGGGCAGGCGGGAACGTTCCCGCCCGCGAACGTAAGGGACGACGCAGTATGAACAAAAGTTGTCGCACCCGAACATCACGGGGATATCGGCTTTCAGGGCGCTCCCCCTTTTTACGGGCAAGCCCTCGACTATTCCCCCCGAACAGGCGGTTATATCCGTAACGCGCTTTTTTTCGGAAATAACCTCGGTCAGCAGTTCCGGCAGCTTGTGAACGGCGCCCGTCCCGAAAATCAAATCGACGAAAGGGAACGTTGCGCGCAGCTTTTCGGCGATGTGCCCCTGCTGAACCATACAGCCGCAAACGGCTATTATCAAATCGGGGTTAACCCGTTTGAAATGAACAAGCGCGCCTATGTTCCCGAACGCCCGCGTTTCGGCGTTTTCGCGGACGGCGCAGGTATTGAGCAATATCAAGTCGGCGTTTTCCGGCCCCCCCGTGAATCCGTAACCCATTTCCGCGAGTATGCCGTTGATTTTCTCGCCGTCGGAAACGTTGGCGCGGCATCCGTAAGTGCGGGTATAAGCCAAAAGCCGTTTGTTTTTATCCGTCATTATATTTTTCTATAATCCGCCGTAATTCTTCGACTCCCTCGCCCGTTTCGGAAGAAAACTCGATTTTCTCAATGTTCCCGAACCCGCCGAGTTCTTCTTTTAGCTCCTCCCGCCGCTTTTCCCGCTGTTTTTTCTTTAACTTGTCCGCTTTGGTCAGCGCGATTAAAAAATTTACGCCGCTTTCGGCAAGGAAATTTAACATGGTCAAGTCGTCGGCGGTCGGCGGGTGCCTAAAGTCGATTAGCTGTACCAAAAAGGCTATTCTCCCGGATTTAAGGTACCGCTCGGTGAGTTCGCCGAAGCGAGAACGCTCGGACTTCGCCGTTTGCGCGTAGCCGTAACCGGGCAAATCGACAATATAAATACCGTCGACCGCGAAAAAATTGACCGTAACGGTTTTCCCCGGTTTCGCGCTGACGCGGGCAAGCGCTTTCCGGTTGAGGAGCTTGTTAATCAGCGAAGACTTACCTACGTTCGACCGTCCGGAAAAAGCTATCTCAACCCTTTCCGGAGGGGGAACCTGCGGGAATTTGCCGTATGAGGCGAAAAACCCGGATTTATTCCAGTTCACGCGGTTAAACGGCGTCGTTCGGCGAAATCAGCTTCACTCCCGCGCCGGAAAGGATTTTGCCCGCTTTTTCCGCGTCGCCGACCTTGACGACGATGTCCGCCTCGCTTTGGTTTTTCCCCATCAGCGAATAGGAATACTCGATGTTCACGCCGTTTTCGCCGAGCAGCTTGATTACGTCGTACAACGCGCCGAAATGGTCGGGAATGGTAAACGCGATTACCTCGGTGATTTTCGCGGTGAAATTGTTTTCCCGCAGCGCGCCCGCGGCTTTTTCGGCGTCGTTGACGATTAGGCGCACAATGCCGAATTCGGAAGTGTCGGCGATTGTCATGGCGCGGACGTCGATTTTAGCCGCCGCCAGCGTTTCCATAACGGCGCAGAGCCTGCCCGCCTTATTTTCCACGAAAATTGAGATTTGTTTCAGCATTACTGTTTTCCTCCCTCGAATTTATTCTTCAGCTTGCGGTTATCCGTAACCCTTACCGCTTTGCCCATCGAACGCGCCAACGTCTTCGGCTCAATCAGCTTGACGTTTACCCCCACGCCGATAGCGGAATCAATCGCCGTTTTCGCTTTGGCGCGGTAACCTTCCACCTCGCCCACGTTGTCGCCGAACATATCGGGGCGCATTTCTATTTGCACTTCCAGCGTGTCGAAGTTGTTTACCCTGTCAACCACAATCAGATAATTCGTCGCGTTATTGTCAAAGCCGAGCAAAGCCGCCTCAATCTGCGACGGGAACACGTTGACCCCTTTTATAATCAGCATATCGTCGGTGCGCCCCTGCGGCTTGAGCATTCTGACAAGGGTGCGGCCGCACTCGCACTTGTCGTAACACAAGGCGGCTACGTCGCGGGTGCGGTAGCGAATCAGCGGCAACGCCTCTTTCGTAATGCAGGTAAAGACAAGCTCGCCCGGCGTTCCCGCAGGCAAAGGCTCAAATGTGTCGGGGTCTACGACTTCGGGTATAAAATGGTCTTCGCAGACGTGCATGCCTTTTTGCGCCGTACATTCGCAGGAAACGGACGGACCCATGATTTCGGACAGCCCGTAGATGTCGTAAGCCTTTAACCCCAATCCCTTCTCGATTTCCCGCCGCATTTCCTCCGTCCACGGTTCCGCGCCGAACACCCCCGCCTTAAGGTCGAAGTCGTCCTTCGACACGCCGTTCTCTTGCATAAGCTCGATTAGGCTCATGGCGTAAGACGGGGTCATGCAAATTATCGACGAGCCGAAGTCGCGGAACATTTCAAGCTGGCGCAGACTGTTCCCCGCCGAAGCCGGAATTGTTACCGCGCCTAATTTTTCCGCGCCGTAATGCATCCCCAGCCCCCCCGTGAACAGCCCGTACCCGTAGGAAACGTGTACGTAGTCGTGCTTCGAGCCGCCGATGCTCACGAGGGCGCGCGCGGCACATTCCGCCCAGATATCGACGTCCTTTGCCGTGTAGCCGACGACGGTCTGTTTGCCCGTCGTTCCCGACGAAGCGTGAATCCGTACCACCTCGCTCATGGGAACCGCGAACATTCCGTAAGGGTAGTTGTCGCGCAGGTCTTGCTTGGTGGTGAACGGCAGTTTGCCCAAGTCCGCGACCGTCTTTATGTCGTCGGGCTTGATTCCCGCCTCGTCCATTTTGGCGCGGTAGGGCGCGACTTTTTCGTAAACCTCGCGGATTTTCTGCGCCAAGCGGAACGATTGCAAAGCCTCAAGCTCGTGGCGCGGCGCGGTCTCGATTTCCTTCATGTAATAGTCCATTGGTGTTCTCCTTTGTTTTGGTGTATAAATTAAAATCACGCTTTCTTTGCCAGCAGCCCCGCCAAAAACATTCCCAAAACCACCCCGGCGAAGCTCAACGCCAAATTCAGCAATACATTCGCCGCGCCGAGGAAGTATTTCCCGCCGCCGAACAGGTTGACGGTTTCAAGACTGAACGCCGAAAACGTGCTTAGTCCGCCGAGCAGCCCCGTCGTCAAGAACAGCTTTAACTTCGGCGAAAAAGCGTCAAGCCCGATTACAAAGCCTATCGCTATGCCCGCCGCAACATTGGAAACCAAGGTTCCGAGCGGAAACGAAATCCCGAAGTAAACCGCTATTTGGTTAAACGCGAACCGCAGGCACGAGCCTATGAAGCCGCCCGTTCCCACAACCAAAAAATCTGTAAGCATATTACGCTTCTTTCCCCAGCTTGAACGCCTTTCGGAATAATATCAAGCGAATTTTAATCTTCCGCGAGGTTCGGGAATATCACGACCCGTTAATTTTGCCGTTTCAATCCATTCTTCAATAATAACGTCAAGATTTTCAAGGGCTTTCAATTTTGTTTCCCCGTCCGCGCAACAACCCGGAAGTTCCGGCGCTTCCGCTATAAAAGCGTCGTCTTCCGCGCTCCAAAACAAAATAATTTCATATTTATACATTGAGCTCACCCCCTAACTTATATTTTATAATAATATTTCTGATTTGTTTTACCTGATATGGTTTAACTTTACCGTTTTTTGACTGAATATTGATAATTTCTTCAACATCGTCGCGATAAAAGATATTGTGGCTCCCCTTTATTCTTAGTGAAAAACGAAAAGAGTCGAGCAATCCGCACATTTCATCAAAACGAATACGGTCGTCGCCGGTTCCGCTCAATATTTTTATAAGAAGCTTTTCTCGCTGTCCCATGATGTCTACGCCTCTTTCCCCAGCTTGAACGCCTTTCGGTTAATATCAAGCGCCTTCGCGGGGGAACACCCGCTCAACGCCGCTTCCCACATTTCGCCGCCAAACCCCAACTCGTTCGACAACGCGCCCATCATTACGACGTTGACGGCTCTCGCGCTCCCCGCCCGCTCCGCCAACTCCAAAGCGTTCAGCGATTTCACAGCCGCGCCCGAAGCCGCGATTTTCCCTATAATATCGGCGTTGTACTCCGCCGCGCCCGTTATAACGGGCATGGGCGGCAGTTTCTGCGTGTTGATAAGCATCTTGCCCTCCGGTTTCAGGTAATTCAGCCACCGCGCCGCTTCCATTTGCTCGAACGCGACAATATAGTCGGCTTCCCCCTTGTCAATCACAGGCGAATAGACCTTTTCGCCGTATTTCACGTAGGTAACGACCGAACCTCCGCGCTGGCTCATTCCGTGAACCTCGCTCAGCTTCACGTCGAACCCGCCGTCAAGCAACACCCGCCCTATTATCCGCGACGCGAGAAGGGTTCCCTGCCCGCCCACGCCCGCAAATATAACAGAAGTCGTATTATTCATCATCACTCGCCCTCCGCGAAAGCGTTAAACTTACATAACTGCCCGCACACCCCGCAACCCACGCAGAGAGTACGGTTGACGGCGGCTTTCCCGCCGCTTACCGAAATCGCGGGGCAGCCGATTTTCATGCACGCTTTGCAACCCGCGCATCTTTCGGGGATAACCGATACGGGCGGCTTTTTTTGGTAATTCTTAAGCAAAGCGCAGGGGCGGCGGGTTATAATAACGCTCGGTTCCTTAACCTCAAGCTCTTGCTTTACAACCAGCTCGGTTTCCGCCAAGTCGTAAGGGTCTATAACCGTTACCCGCTTAATCCCCACGCTCTTCACGAGTTCCTCAAGATTAACCGCGGGGGCGGGTTCCCCGTAAATGTCAAGACCGTTGGCAGGGGTGTTCTGGTGCCCCGTCATTCCCGTTATCGTGTTGTCCAAAATTATGACAAGCGAGTTGCTTTGGTTGTAGGCTATGTTGATTAAACCCGTTATTCCGGAGTGCATAAAGGTGGAATCGCCGATTACCGCGACGGCTTTGCTCTCGTAACCGCCCGCCCTGCCCTTGTTAAACCCGTGCAACCCGCTTACCGACGCGCCCATGCAGACGGTTGTGTCCATCGCGGAAAGCGGCGGCGTTGCTCCCAGCGTGTAACAGCCGATGTCGCCGTTGACCATTACGCCGAGCTTGCCCAAAACATAGAACACCCCCCTGTGCGAACACCCCGCGCAGAGAACAGGCGGGCGGCTCGGAACCGCTTCGGGGAAAGCGCGGCTCTCCACGGTTTCGCCCAAGATTTTTTCGGCAATCAGGCTCTGCGAAAACTCCCCGATTTCCGGGAACAGCTCTTTCCCGATAACCCCCACACCCAACGCCTTGCAGTGCCTTTCGATAATCGGGTCAAGTTCCTCTATTACGTACACTTTTTTGTATTTCGCCGCGAATCTCCTTATTAACTCCGTCGGCAACGGGTTGATAAGCCCAAGCTTGAGATACCCCGCCTTATCGCCGAGCGCCTCTTTCGCGTATTGGTAAGCCGCCCCCGACGTTATAACCCCCATTTCCGGACAGCCGTCCTCCTCCGAGTTAAGCGGAGTCGTTTCGGCGTACTCGCGCAACCTCCGCTCGCGTTCCAAAACCTCAACCCGCCTTAACTTGGCAAACCCCGGCATCATCACGTATTTAGCCGCGTTCTTTTGGTAATCGGGCAGTTCGCGCCTCGCGCGTTCCCCCTCCTCCACAACCCCCTGCGAATGGGAAATTCTCGTCGTAAGCCTAAGCAGCACCGGAACGTCGTATTCCTCCGACAAAGCGTAGGCGGCTTTTGTAAATTCAAGACATTCCCGCGAGTCCGACGGCTCAAGCATCGGAAGTTTCGCGGCTATGGCGTAATTGCGGGAGTCCTGCTCGTTTTGCGAAGAGTGCATTCCCGGGTCGTCGGCGATTGCCGCGACCAACCCGCCCGTTACACCCGTGTAAGACGCAGTGAAAAACGGGTCGGCGGCTACGTTGAACCCGACGTGCTTCATTCCCGTGAAGGCGCGCGCCCCCGCAATGCTCGCCCCTATCGCGGTTTCGGCGGCGACCTTTTCGTTGGGCGCCCACTCGGCGTGAATCTCGCCCTTGTATTTGGCGGCGGCGGCGGTGATTTCGGTGCTCGGCGTTCCCGGATAACTCGACACCACGGTTACGCCGCTCTCGTACAGTCCGCGCGCAACCGCGTGGTTCCCAAGCATAAGCGTTTTTTGGGGCATGGGTTTCTCCTTTTTTTACAAGAATTTTTTTAGGGTTTTCATTACCGCGTCTATATCAATCGGTTTCGCGAGGTGAGAGTTCATCCCCGCTTCAATGGCGCGCCGAACGTCCTCGTTATACGCGTTGGCGGTCATCGCCACAATCGGAACGCTCGCCGCGTCGCCCCGTTTCAGCTTTCTTATCTCCCTGACGGCCTCATAACCGTCCATAACCGGCATTTGAATATCCATCAATATCAAATTATAATACCCATTCGCCGACTTGCCGAACATTTCCACGGCCTTTTCCCCGTTTTCGGCTTCGTCTATAACCATTCCCGTTTCGGACAAAAGCTCTTTTATTATGAACCTGTTAATCTCTATATCCTCCGCGAGCAGTATCCTGCTGCCGCTGAAGTCCGCGTTCCCGTTCTGCTCCCGAACGCTTTCCTCCGCCCGGCCTTTCGGGAACATCAGTTCAAAATAAAACTTCGTCCCTTTTCCGGGGGCGCTTTCAACCTTTATTTCACCCCCCATCATTTTTATAAGGTTCTGGCTGATTGAAAGCCCCAACCCCGTCCCCCCGAAACGCGACGCGATTGTCGCGTCCGCCTGCTCGAAAGGTTGAAACAGCCGCCGACGCTGTTCTTCCGTCATACCTATGCCGTTGTCGGAAATTTCAAAACGGGCGTTGATTTCACCGTCGGATTCCCCGAAAATCTTGATGCTCAAAACCACCTCGCCGCCCTGTTCGGTGAATTTGACGGCGTTGCCGAGCAGATTGATTAAAACTTGGTTGACCCTTAATTTATCGCCGACGACCGTCATGTCGTCGCGCCCGTTTATATCGCAGGTGAATTTGATGTTTTTTTCAAGGCAGCGCTGCGATATAATGCCGTAAACCTCGTTATAGGCTTCCATGACGGAGAAAGGCTCGCGCGTGATTTCCAGCTTCCCTGACTCAATTTTGGACATATCCAAAATATCGTTTATAATTCCCAGCAGATGCCGCGACGAAAAAATTATCCTGTTGACGGACGACAGGGCTTTCGCGTTATCCGAAACGCTTTTCTTGGCGACTTCCGACATTCCTATTATGGCGTTTAACGGCGTCCTTATTTCGTGGCTCATACGCGCCAAAAATTCGCCCTTCGCTTTGGAGGCTATCCTCGCCTCGTTCGTTTGGCGGGCGAGATTTTTGCTTAAACGTCTGGAATTTATAAACATTATCACGACTGCTATCAGCGTCGCGAACAGTATCACGGAAAACGTCATCAGATAATCGGCGCGAATGTTCGCTAACTTCGTCGAATAGTCGAAAACGCGCGCCGTCCAGTTTTTCACTATGTTTTCGGTGTTCAGGCAGGCGAGCGTTTTGTTTACGATTGAGCGCAACTCGGTTTCATTTTTGCCGAAGCCGTACATGGAGCGACATTCCGTGCTGAAAACGTAGTTTACTTTATAGTCCGGTTTTTCAAGATAATTCGTCTGCGTGTACAGCGTCAACTCGGAAGCCATGAGCAGGTCGATTTCACCTTTTTCCAACGCCGCCAGCGCTTCAAACTGCGTGGGGTAAACGGTCAAATTGTCGCTGTCGTAGAACCATTCCCTGTATTTGCTCTCATAAATCGAATCCTTCATCACCCCCACCTTCGCCCTGACTATCTGCCTCGGAGTAACCTCCGGGTAATCGAATTCGGACAAAAGCGCGTAACGCGACGTTACGTTCGGTATATCGGGCCAAATAAAGTCGTCCGCCCGCTTTTCGGAATACACAAGCTCCGAAACCATTGAAATTTCACCGCTCAAAAGCCGCTCGTATATGTCGTTCCACTCGTCGTCCCTGCCGGTAACGATTTCAAACTCCAGACCCGTCATGTCCTCGATTTCACGGAGAATATCAATGGCGATACCCTCGAACTTCCCCGTGTTGCCGTTGTAAAAGCTGACGGGATAATTGTCCGCTTCGGCGGCGAAAGCGATTTTACGCCGCGGTTCCTCGCCGAAACGCGCGATGTAAGCCCTTTCTTCGCCGGAGAAGGTTTTATTCAGTTTATACTTGACGTATTCGCGGTCGCCGGCGTTATAAATCTCATAAAGCAGGTCTATGCCGCCCGCTTCGATATATTTGTTTAAAGCGTTTATTATCGGCTCCAACTCGCCGTTGGCGGCGGACATCGAAACGGGCGAGTATACGAGCGGGAACAGCTTTTTCGACACGACGCCGTATTCCTCGAAAAAGGCTTCCAAAACCGATTCTTCAATAAAAGCGTCGACTTCGCCCCCGATGAGCATTTCCAAAGCGTCGCCCTCGTCGTCGACCTCGACGGTTTCGTAACTCGCGGCGTAAATTCTCTTAATCGCGGCGTCCGACACCGAACCTTTCATAAACGCGATTTTCAGCCCGTTTACGTCGCTTTCGGATTTAATTCCGCTGTCCGGCATAGTGAAAACCAAAAGCGAGCGTTCCGCTATGGCGAGCGACATGGAATACAATTCCAGCCTTTCCGGCGTAACGGAAAGGTCGCCGATAAAATCGACGGCGAAGCTGTCGAAAGACGTTTTCAAATCGCTCCACGACTCATGGTATTCCGGAATAAAGCCAATCCCGAAAAGCTCCGTCAGCAATTCGCAAAACCTGTAAGTAAAGCCCGCGTACGTTCCGTCCGGCGAAACGAACGCTTCCGTGGTGAGAATATGCCCGTAAGAAAAGCCTTTCCCCGCCCGGCTCTCTTTAAGCGCTTCAATTTCCGCTATTTCAGCTTCGGTTATTCCGGGGATTTGGGTGTAATACGTCATGCCGCCCGGCTTTGTTCCCGCCGAGCCGCCGCATGCCGAAACGACCGACGCTATTATCGCCGGCAATAAAAGGATTGATATTAAACCTCTTCGGAAACTGTGTCGCGGCGGTTTTGCGGTTGATTTTCCGCCGCGCCGCGTCAAAATTTCCTTGTCTGACGAAAAATCCGTCCGCAACCCCGCTCGCGCACGGTTTCCGAGGAGGTTTATTATTCTTCCCATAAACAGCCGCTCCTTATTCAACCGTGAAACTCCTCAAAAGTTTCGCGTCGGACGTCAGCGATTTTATCGCGTCGTCCCAAAAGGCGTAGACATACCCTTCCGAAATAACCGCCGACAAGGTATCCGAAAAGCTGTCCACGTCCACCCTGCTGCCTTTCGTTTCAAAGCCCCGTTCGGCGTCGTAACCGAGTATGACGAATTTTTCAATCCTTACTATTCCGTTAAAATCTATAATCGGGACGACGATTATGCCCGAGTCCGCGTTTGCCGCGACAGCCCCGCGCGAGTGTTCCGCCGGAGTTTTCATATATTCGCCGTATTCCGCGATTGACGGCGCTATCAGAACCGCCGCGGCTTCGACGGGGGCGCCCGTTTCCCGATAATCGTACATCGTAACGCGGACGCCGCGCCTGTTTCCTTCGTCGTCCGCCTCGACGCTTACGGAAAAGAACGAGTTTTCCCCCCAACCGTAATAGTATTCCGCGGAAATCAGCGAGTCCGTCTCGTCCAAAAATCTCGGCTCGCCCGGCGCCGACGTGTCAATCACATAAAGCTGTTCGGCGATTATATAAGCCCTGTTCTTGTCGAAAGCCGCGCCTTTCGGGGTTTCCCCCGCCGCTATTTTTTCCACGCTGACGGGCTTGGCGTTGCTTTCAAAGATATGCAGCGTTACCGATTGCCCCTTGTCTTCCCCCGTAATCGCCGCCAAGCGCAAAACGCCGTTCCTGTCGTCAACGAAGCCCTCGGGAACCGAGCCTTTAACCTTAAACGAGGCGGGCGCGCTCAAATTGGTTTCATAAACGCCGTATCTGACCGCCTCGGCTTCGCCGCCGCCGTTATATACCAGCAAAAGCGAGTTTTCGCCCTCGTAGACGAAATTCGCGGAACCGCCCGTCGCCGCGCAGGCGAAAGCCGTTTCGCACGCCGCGTCCGCGCCGCCTATCACGGTCATGTTTGAATAAGGCGGTTCACGCATGAGAATATTTTCCAACGACACCCAGCTCCTTTGGCTGTTTAAGCGATAAGCGGGTATGTAACCGTCGTATTTTCCGTCGTAAACGTCGTTGCTTACGGCGTAATCCGTAATCAAAAAGAAATTGCCCGCGCGTATTATTATGTCAAAAAACTCGCCGTCTTGCGTATATTCGGCAATCGGCGTGGCGTTCCAGCTCATCGCGTCAAAAACGGCGACGGTTACGCAAGGCTGCGGGAATTTAAACGTTTTCGCGGCGTTTGCGCGGTCTGTTTCGCCGTCTTCCCCCGTTTCGCTTTCGGTTTGATACTCGAAGCTGATTTCATACTCGCCCGAATAAACGGCGAACAGCCTTTCCTTCAGCAGGAAAACGCCTATCAACTCCATATCGTTTCTTTCATACCCGGGGGCGGCGTACATTTCCCCGCCCGATATTTTTACGGCGTTAACCGCGTTTCCTCTTGTTTTGAAAATATATTCGGAGTTAGAGCAAAGGGAAACCGGTTTTTGCCCGCCGCCGGAAAACTTTTCCGCCCTATAGACCCTTTCCGCCGGAACGCGCTCGGCTTGCCCCGCGCCCCGCCCCGCCTGAACAGCGAAAAGCGCCTCGTAACTCCCCGCGGGGGTCAACCCGTTAACGGGCAAAAACCAATCCCCCGTCAAAACGAAACGGATAAAAAAACTCGCGAACACCAAAACCGCGCCCGATATAAGGCATATTACCCTCTTCGCCATATTTTCGCGCGGGGCGTTTGCGTCAAAGTCCTCGCTCCCGCCGTATTCGCCGTATTCCTCGGCGTAGTCGCCGGAGTTATAATCGCCGTATTCGGTCGGCTCGTCCCCCCACAGGTCGTCGTAACCCGCTTCTTCCGGGGACGTTTCTTCCGGGGCGTCCGACAGGGTTATTTCCTCGGTAACGCCGTCGCCCGTATCCCGCGCGGTTTTCGCGCCCGCCGCCGCGTTATCCGAAAGCGGCGCGCCGTCGGAGCTTTTGGACGCGATAATCGCGTTCAAATCCTTTTCCAAAGCGGCGCGTTTCCTGAACAGCTCACGTTTTTCACGCCTTTCCCGCGAGGTTTTGAGCAGGGCGGCGTAATCCTCGCCCGTCAGCGGGGAAGCTTCCAGTATTGCCACAAGACGGGCGTAAGTGAGACCGGGGTTGTCTTTTATTTCGGCGTAGCTTTCATTGCTTATTCCGGTGTGCCCGATGAGCGCGAGAAACTCCCGCCCCGAAAGGCGTTCTTTCTTTATCTCCGCGAGAAACCCCGCGGCGGTTAACCCGGTTTTAGACGCGCTGTCTGCTGATGCCATGCGTATTTCTCCGTTATCAATGTCCTTAAAGAACATAATAACATATTTTTTAACGTTTTTCAATACCCCGAACGCCGCGTAAAAATTATAAATTTGCTTGCGTTTAAAAGAATTTCATTGTATAATAAAAAAAACGCCGCGCGCGGAGGCATTTAAATGAATAATAAAAGCAGGGAAAAACTGAAAATCTTTTTAAGATACGGGGCGCTCATACTGGCGATAATCATGCTGCTTGGGATTATACTCGACGCTTTGCAGTTTATTTAGCCGCGCAAAACACCAACCGCCGACGGCAACCCCCGGCGGTTGCTTTAACAGCCGTCTCGCGTTATTTAATCAAAAGCTCCGTTACCGCCGCGTAGGTTTCCGCCGCTTCGGCGTCGTATTCGGCGCGTATGGACAACGCTTCCAAGAGCTTTAACGCCGCGCCGTCGTCGAGGCTTGCGAGATTTTTAACTTTCGCGGACGCCGGCGCTTCCGCCGCGACCGCCCTCGCCCTAACCGGCTTCGCCGCCTTTGCCGCTTTCGCCCTAACCGGCTTCGCCGCCTTCGCCGCTTTCGCCCTAATCGGCTTCGCCGTCTTCGCCGTCTTCGCTCCGACCGGTTTCGCCGTCTTCGCCGCCTTCGCTCCGACCGGCTTTTTCACGGATTTCTTGTTTTTGGATTTCGCGGCGGGTTTCACCGCCTTTTCTTTCGCGGCCGTCTTGCGTTTCGCCGGCTTTTTGGCGTTGCTTTGGCACTCGTTGAAAAATTCCGCAAGCACCGCGGCGTCGCAAGGTCCCTTAACATCCGTTTCCCCCGTCAAATAATGCGGCGAAACGTTAAGCACCTGCGCCAACGCAATCACCACCTTCGGCGAGGCCGAGGCTTTGTAAAAGCCAAACCTCGAAAGCCCCGACAGTTCAATGATTTCATTCTTTTGAGCCGTCGTCGCGCTTTTGAACATTTCGGGGATACGCCGCCCGGACTTCTCCGCGTCGACGCTGATGTTCCCTTTCTTCAACGCCTGTAATCGCTCTACCGTAAACATACCGAAAACCTCCGATTTACAATTATGTGGCGATTATAACATATAATAACGCAAATGTCAACAATTATTGCATTTAGAACCCGTATTAATTAGATACTGTTCACACTAATATGGTCTGAGTGCTTCCGCAATCATGGCGAAAACACAGTACCCCATAAACATAAAATCGAGCTTGTCATACGCCGCTTTCGCTCCATCGCAGCATCCTTACATGAATGGTGTGCCAATTCCCGAATTCGGGCGGCAGATCACGCCATTTGCAACC
>JAIRWC010000012.1 GCA_031253495.1 Oscillospiraceae bacterium
TTAGAACCTGTATTCAGCAGTCAAAACGCCCATATTTTCGCCGATTTTTCGTCATACTGCGTTAATTTTTCCTTAAATATCACTGATATTCGCGTCAAAATTGCCTTGTCTGACAAAAAATCCGCTTAAAAATATGAACATTTTGCCTACTGAATACAGGTTCTTATTTTTCAACCTTTAAACTTCATACTATAAAACATATATTTCATATATATTTTACTATAAAACGAAAACAATTGCAAGCGTTTTTTGAAAAATAAAAAAAATTTTCAAATTTACGGCGGCGGCGAACCGCTCGCGGGGCTTTCCGCTTCGCGGCGTTTTTCCCGCTTTAAACGTTTTTGCAGGCGGCGGCGCTGTTCGCGGTTTAACGGCGGGGTATTGACGTCGCCGGGCGGCTCTTCGGCGTCTTTTTCCGGCGAACGGGCCGGCTTGCCCATATCGTTGATAATGACTACGCCTTTCTCTTCTTCCGGCGTTTTTTCGAGCGACAGGAATTTCACCAGCACACGAATAGCGGCGAGCTTATGGTTGATTTTCACGCCCTCGCCGAACGCGATTGCCCGCAGTTCTTTTAGGATTAACCCCGTAATCTCTTCTTTGTCGATAATCAGTTCCATAATGAAACCCCCTTTTTTGTTTCATTATAGGTTTTGTTCAAGTCGCTTGGTGCCAAAATTCGTTGCGCGGGCAACTTATAAACAAAACGGCGCGGCCGTGAACAGCCGCGCCGTTTCGTTTAAATGAAATCACCCGGGTTTAACCGTCCGGATGGAACCGTCGGCGTTATATTTTATCTCCGTGTATTTCACGCAGCGCTTATGGCTGACCCCGCCGGACAAAGAACTGTCATGGTAGAACAAATACCATTTCCCCTTAAACTCGACTATCGAGTGGTGCGTGGTCCAGCCGATAACCGGCTCTAAAATCCTGCCTTTGTACGTGAAAGGGCCGAAAGGGCTTTTGCCCGTGGCGTAAACCAAATAATGGGTCGTCCCCGTCGAATAGGAAAAATAGTATTCCCCGTTGTACTTATGCATCCAAGGGCCCTCGAAATACCTTCTGTCTTCGTCGCGGGCGGTTAAGGGCTTTCCGTCTTCGCCGAGGATTTTTATTTTCGACGGCTTATCCTTAAAGGTCAGCATATCGCCGTTCATTTGCGCGACGAAGGGGCACGCGGACAAAACGCCGCCGAGCGAACCCTCCTGCGGCGGCGCGTCGGGGTTAAAAACGCCGTCTTGCCATTTTTCAAGCTGTCCGCCCCAAAGCCCGCCGAAGTACATATAAGATTCTCCGTCGTCGTCGGTGAACACGGCGGGGTCGATACTGTAACTCCCCGGGATATAATCGGGTTCCGGCGTGAAAGGCCCCGCGGGATTCCCGCTTGTCGCGGCGCCTATACGGAATATGCCCTCTTTGTCCTTCGCGGGGAAATAAAGGTAGTACACGCCGTTTTTGAAAGCCGCGTCGGGAGCCCACATCTGCCCGCTCACCCACGGAACGTCGTTCATGTGGAGCGCGAGGCCGCAGTCCGCGCAGGGCGCGCCTATATCGTCCATGGAAAGGACGTGATAGTCCTCCATTTGATATTGGTCGCCGTTTTCGTCGTCGGGCGCGTCAAGGTCCATGTCGTGCGACGGATAAATATAGAGTTTGCCCTCGAAAACGTGAGCCGAGGGATCCGCGGTGTAAATGTGCGTTACCAAAGGGACGCCGGGTTTTGAATTTTTGTCCATCGTTTCGTCTCCGTCCGTTACGGTTTATAACCTTTTCTCAATTTCCGGGGAGGTTTAATACACGCCTTGGTTGATTACGTAAACGTCGACCTCCCTCGCCCCCCAGTTACAGGCGTCGGTATAATGGTCGGTCGTGGTGCCCATGAACAAGTCGACGAGAACGCCGTATTCCCCGAACTCGCCCGTGTCGGCGGCGACAGCCGCCCCGTAAACGCGGTTCCCGTCCTTGGTGACGATATAGAGCAGCGACCCGTAAGGTATTACGTTCGGGTCGACCGCGACAGTCCCCACCTGAAGCTTCCTGCCGCTCGCCGTTCCGCCGGAATTGGCGGTGTAGGCGCAGGATTTCCCTGAAATGACGTAAAGGTAATCGACGGGCAGACCGCCCTCGAGTTTTATCTCCGCGAAATCGCGCTTGCTGTAAGGCGTTCTGAGCGCCTTGCCGTACGTTACTATTTCGTTTACGGGTTCCTTAACGGATTTTTCCGACAGGACCTCGGAGCTGACGACCGCGCCGTCAACCAGCTTTTCTTTGTAAACCACTTCCGCCTCGCCGTATACGCCCTCCGTAACCTCGCTGTTCCCGATGGCCACGAGGTTCGAGTACCGCGTCTCCGTATCGTAGGGCACGAGCTTCGTTTCAGTCCTCTCGCGGGCGGTTACGCGCTTGATTATGATTTTGTCGCCCTCGGCGACCGTTTCGTCGGCGCCGATATTGACGATATCGTCTTTCCCCAATTTTACGCCCGTTTTTTCAATAAGTTCCCCGACGGTTTCGCCCGCCGCCCCGACCGTAACCGTCGCGCCGTCCGCGGTTATGTCCACGCCGAAACCGCGCAGAAGAACAATCTTACCGTCCGCGTCGGTTTTGATAACGTCGTATTCGCCGAGCCGCTTCCCGGCGGAAGCCAATATCGCCTCGGGGGTTTCGCCCGCGACCGCGCCGACCGTAAACGTTTCCCCGTCCGCCTCAACCGTAACGCCGAAGCCCCTTTTTATTTCGATGCTGCCCTTCCCCCCGGAAAGCCCGCTGAAAGACACCCTGTCGAACTCGCCGACGTCATAGCCGTAATCGTCCAATATATCGCCCGGAACGTCTTTCATCGTAAAAGCCAGTTTAACGTCGTCGCCGTCCGTGATTATAAAATCGTTCTTGAAATAGAGCACGCCGGTCATAAGCAGGATTACGGAGAAACTGAGCGCGAAAACCCCCGCGCTGATTAAGGCGGGCCTGCGCAATTCCCTGCGCCGCCTTGCCAGCCTGACCGCCTGCCTTATACGTATAATCTCGACTTCCGCTATTCTCAAAACAATCATCCTTTCACATAAACAACCGCTTGATATTCTTCATTTTTAAACGGCGAACCGCGTTAACATACCGCCTGCGGCTATTATACCCGAAGAGTTTATTTATGTCAAACAAAAGAAAAAGCGGTTTTTTGTATTTATTGCACAAAAAAAACGCTTGTAACCTTTTTGTAACCATTTCGTAATCTTTGTAATATTTAGGATTTATGGGGTTTTATAAAATATTTTGTCATTTTCTTTTGTACACTTTACACGAAAAACGCCCGTTTCAATTATTCGTGAAAAATTTACAAAAAATTTTAACAAAAACCAAAGCGAATTATGCGAACTGTCTAAATGAAATATTTATCGGGATAACCGAAATAATTTTGTTGTATTTTTCAAAATTTTATGATATAATACTTGACGCGGCTTTGAAAGCCGCAAGTTCGCGCGCCGCGTTGTTTTGGTCCGTATAAACGGGTGGACGCGGCGGAGGATTAACCGAAACAAAAGGAGGATATTACGCAAATGGCGGTAGTGTCAATGAAACAGCTTCTTGAAGCGGGGGTTCACTTCGGGCATCAGACAAGGCGCTGGAACCCCAAAATGGCGCCGTATATCTTTACGGAAAGGACGGGAATTTACATCATCGACCTGCAAAAGACGGTGAAAAAACTTGACGAGGCTTATTTGTTCATACGGAGCGTGGTCGAGAACGGAGACGACATTCTTTTCGTGGGAACGAAAAAACAGGCGGCGGATTCGATTAGGGAAGAAGCGGAGCGTTCCGGTTCGCATTTCGTGAACGCGAGATGGCTCGGCGGCATGATGACGAATTTCAACACGATTAAGAGGAGGATTAGGCGTCTTGAACAGCTTCACCAAATGGAAACGGACGGAACCTTCGACCTGTTGCCGAAAAAAGAGGTTATCAAGCTCAACCTCGAAATCGAGAAGCTGGAGAAATTTTTGGGCGGGATTAAAAACATGAACAGGCTTCCGGGGGCGCTGTTTATCGTGGACCCCAAAAAAGAGAAAATCTCCGTCTTGGAAGCGCGTAAGCTCGGTATCCCCATCGTGGCGATTGTCGATACGAACTGCGACCCCGACGAGATAGACTACGTCATTCCGGGCAACGACGACGCCATACGTTCGGTGAAGTTGATTGCCGGGGCAATCGCCAACGCCGTTATCGAGGCGAGACAGGGCGAAGCGGGGGACGAATCGGACGAGGCGGCGGCAAGCGGCGGCGAACCCGAAAAGAAACCCGAAACCGGGCAGGAATAAATTAAGGAGAAAATAAATGGCTATTTCCGCACAAGACGTAAAGCAGTTGAAAGAATTAACCAACTGCGGCATGATGGACTGCAAGCGCGCGCTGGAAGAAACCGGCGGCGACATTGACGAGGCGATAAAATATCTGCGCGAAAAGGGGCTGGCGAAAGCGGCGAAAAAAGCGGGCAGAATAGCGGCGGAGGGGCTCGTTTACGCCGAAGTCGACGAAGCGAGGAAAAAAGGCGTTATCGTCGAGATAAACTGCGAAACCGACTTCGCGGCGAAATCCGACAGATTTATCGAGTTTGTGGAACTCGTGGCGCGGACGGTTATCGACAACGACGTCGCCGACGTCGAAGCGTTAAAGGAAACGAACGGTTACGGCGCGAACGAAAAAATCGCCGATATCCTGACGGAGAGGATTTCCACAATCAGCGAGAATATTCAAATCAGGCGTTTCGCCAAATTGGAGGGCGACGGGCTGTTCTCGTACGTCCATAACGGCGGCGGGAGCATTATCGGGACTTTGCTGAAGATAAGCGCCGACGATTACGGCGAGGAAGTCAGGGCGTGCGCGAAAAACCTGCTTTTGCACATTACCGCGACCGCCCCCGACTATATAGCCGTCGGCGACATACCCGAAGAGGACGTGAACGAGGAAAAGGAAACCCAGTTAAAGCTCATCACGAGCGAAAACGAGGCGAAACCCAAGCCGCAAAACGTCGTCGCAAAAATTCTCGAGGGAAGGATGAAGAAGTTCTTTGAGGAGAGGTGTCTTTTGACCCAACCGTATGTAAAGGACGATTCGACGACCGTTGAAAAGTATATGCAAAGCGTCGGGAAAAATATTAAGGTCGTCGAGTTCAGGCGTTTTGAAAAAGGCGAGGGCATAGCGAAGAAAGCGGATAATTTCGCGGACGAGGTCGCTTCAATGGCGGGATTGTAAAAACCGTTCCGAGGGGGCGAGGGGGCGAGGGGGCGAGCTTTCGATACGGGCGGGGGATGTAACCTTTTAAAACGAAAACTCTAAAGGGGTTTTCATTTTTGAAGATTATGTTCCCCGCCGTTCTTTTTACCGAGGAACAAGCCCGCCGCCATACCGGCCGCGAAGCACGGAATTCCGGCGAGGGTGGCGGCGTTAAGCCCGGCGCCTTCGGGGAACAGCGGCAGCGCCGAACCCGCCACCATGCCGGTTATCGCGCCGTATACGACCGATTTGAATTTCTTAAGCAAGAACAAAATCATCTTTGCGCCGACGACTATTCCGAACAGTATGCCCGCCGCCGCCGGGGCGATTATCGTGAAATCAAGCGCTTTCAGCCCGTTCATAAACATTTCGTAAACGCCGAAGGCCACCAAAACAAAAGCTCCGGAAATCCCCGGCATCACCATGGCGATTGCCGCCGTAAAGGCGTAAAACGCTATTCTCAGCGTAAAAGCGAAATCGGCGGTTTGAACCGCCCCCGTTTCAAAAGCGCCGGATTTTTCAACGACGAAAAGCGCGGCGATTAACGCGAATCCAAGCAAAAACGGCGACAGGCGGACCTTTTTAAGTTTTTCCCCCGACGCCGCGATTTTAAGGATGAGCGGTATTCCGCCCAAAATGAGACCCATAAAAAACAGGTTCGTCTGAACGGGGAACCCGTCAAACAAAAAAGTTACGGCGTGGGCGAACCCGATTATCCCGCCCACCGTGCCTATCCCGAAAAACAAAAGGAAAAAGAAATGTTTCTTTATTTCCTTGAAATTAAGGGCGAACGCTTCGCATACGGTGTCGTAGCAACCGAATATTACCAAAAACGTGCCGCCGCTCAACCCGGGGATAACGTGGGCTGTTCCGTAAACCGCGCCGTAAATTAATCCGAGAACGCACCGTATCAATGGCTGAACCTCTTTTTCACAAAATCGAACCAAATCTGAGAAACCGTTCCGACGGCAAGGCAAAGCATGAGCGTCAGCGGGTTAAGCCGCGCCAGCCCGAGCGCCGAATTGACAAACGGCATATAGATAACAAGCAGTAAAAGCAGACACATTAACACGCTCAACGATATGACCGAGTTGTTTCTTCGGTTGAAAAAGCGGTAAAAAGGCTTTTCAAACGACAGCCCGACCCAAGCCATGGCGATTATCCCCGAAAAGAAAACGGCCGCGAATACGGAGCGCTGGGTTACGACGGCTTTTTCCGGCATGGCGAAAAACATCGCCAATTCCGCGAAGAGCAGGGAACCGCCTTGGATAATCGCGCCGAAAAGGAAATTTTTGTTGACGGCGCCCCTGCCGATAAAGCCGGAGGGTTTCAGCCAACTTTTCAAGTCGGCTTTGTTGTCTATGAAAATCAGCATCATAACCGGAACGGCGACGACGGTCAAAAACGACGCGAAAACGGCGTCTAAGACAAAACCCCCGCCCGACAGCAGATTGACGAGCGCGAAAGGCGCGATTGTTATAAGCGCGGAAATGGCGGCGGAAACGCCGCGCTTGATGTTACGGTGCATTTGCCGCGCCTCCCTGAACGTGTCGGCGGCTTTGACAAAGCCGTCCCCCTCCATTATAAAGTCGCAGGCTTCACACGCGGAGCCCGTGGTGGATTGCGAAAGCGTGTCCATGTCCATGTCCCATTCCCGTTCGGTCGTGTACTTGGATAAGGCTATTCCCACGTCCGCCTGTTCAAGCGCCTCAACGTCTGAGCTTTCGCCGCCGAACACGGCGACTATCTCGCCGGACGAACGCATAAGGTTCGTTATTTCGCCTTTTTGCCCCGCCGTAATTCCGGAAAAGACGTTCACTTCCGAAACGTCTGTTTTATCGCCGTCGAATTTAGCCCTTTCAAGTTCTTCGCCCGTGATGACGCCGCCGGATTTAAGCCCGATTTTTTCCGCCGCGGCCAAGGCGGTTTCCTTGCCGTCGGGCGTCAGCATAACGACGTTGACGCCCGCGCGGTAACAGTTCCTGACCGCCGTCTGAACATTCTCCCTGATATTCCCGGAAAAAGCCGTCAGCCCCAGATATGTGTATTCAATTTCAAAAAGGCTTTCCGGGACGCGGTCGTTTTCGATTTTCGCGAACGCGACGGCGAAGACCCGATACCCCTCCCTCGCGTATTCGTGCTGTTTTTTCTGAATGGTGAAGAGCTGTTCGGTGGGCGGCTTGCAAAACGACAGTACGACCTCGGGTTCCCCCTTTACGCATAAAAGGCGCGAACCGCCTATCCCCCAAAGACAGCCGTTGATTTTGTGATAACGCGCTTCGTCGTCGGAGCCGTAGCTTTTGATTAACTCGTTTTCGTGCATTTCCTTAACGTCTATATGTTTGAACGCCGCGCTCAAAAAAATCGCTTTTTCATAAGAATCGGCGGGCGAGGTCCCGCAGGAAAGCGCCGATATTCTCGTCAGCATTTCCTTGTTCGCGGAACTCTCCCCGACCAGCGGGGTGTTGTCGGCGGCGATAATCGAGTCTTTTCCGACGCAGACCGCCGTTACGGAATTGAGCGTTTCAAGGGCGCGCAGATGTTTGATTTCGCCGTACTTGCGCGAAAGCCTCAAAGCCCCCGTTATGTAATAAATCCGCACGATTGAAGCCGCTTCGACCGGCAAAACGCACAAAGCGAACGATACCGCCGGAAGGAAAGTTTCGGTGAAATAACCTATTATGTCCGTTTCGGGCGGGACGGCGGTTATGAACTTGAACGCCGTGGTGATTATCAGAACCACCGCCGCACAGCAGGTGAAAATCGGCATAAGTTTGTTGAACGCCGCCTCGAATTCGGTGTAATAGCCGTCTTTGGCGGAACGGTGCCCGCGGTTCGCCTTCGAGTCCTGCCCCGTCGCGAATACGCGGGCTATAAGTATGCCGGAAACGATTCTCGTGCCTTTGTACACGCAACTTTGCTTAAGCTCGTTTTTCCCGTCCGCGCCCGCCGCTTTTTTCACGGGGAGCGGCGAACCCGTAAACGCGCTTTCGTCCGCGGTAACGCCGTATGATTCGAGAATGTGCGCGTCGGCGGGAACGTTCTCCCCGCCTTGCAGCACTATTAAATCGTCCTGTACGATATGCTCCCTTTTCAACAAGATAACGCCGCCGTCCCTCACCGCCCTTACGGTGATTTCCGACGAGCGGGTAAGCTCGGCGAGTTTTTCGTCGCATTTTACGCCTTTTAAAATTTCGGCGGCGCAGTGCGTTACCGTAAGCAGGGAAAGCATAATCCCGCCCGATAGGTTCCCCCCGATGAAAGTTAACGAAATCGCTCCCAACATAAGAAAAAAACGCATTGACAAAAACACGTTCCTTGCGCGAAAGCCGGCGCGTTCGTCGTGTTTAACGTCGGAGTTGTGCCCGTAAAACGAAAGGTTTTCTTCCGCGCGCGCCGTGTCAAGCCCGTTATAGTCGCCCTTGAACTTTAAAATTTGTGCCATCAATCCGTCTCCGTATAAAACATGTGATATTTCTTTTCTTTGTGCGCCCAAACGCTTAACACCAATCCCACCGCGCAATACAAGGCCAAGGTCGAACTCCCCCCCGCGCTGATAAACGGCAGGGGAACCCCGACGACGGGCGTTACCGCGATAACCATCCCCACGTTTATTACCGAGTGAAAAAATATCATCGAGAACGCGCCCACGCAAATCAGCTTACCCATCAAATCCTTGGCGGCGCCCGCCGCCGCGATAATTTTCACGCAGATTAACAAAAGCAGCGCGAGCGTTACGGCGCAGCCGACAAACCCCAGCGTCATCCCTATGTAAGCGAAAATAAAATCGTTATGGATGGCGAAGATGTACACATAATTCCCGCCGGAAAGACCCTGACCCGTCAGCCCGCCCGAACCGAGCGCCATTAAGCTGCGCCTTTGCTGGTCGTATAACCCGACAGCCTCTTTTTGCTGGAGTTCTTTGTCGATTAAAACGAGGATGCGCATTTTATGGTGCGGCTGCGCGTAGAAGTTCCAGAAAACGACGCCCAAAACCGGAAACCCCACCAATCCGGCGAGAATATATTTCCACGAAAGCCCCGCCGCGAACATCATGGTCAAGAACATCATAAGTATTATAAGCGCCGTTCCGGTGTCGTCCTGTATAATCACCAGCCCGACGGGAACCATTCCGTGCAGGCACAGCAGCGCGAAATGCCGCGGGTGGTTCATTTTGTCGCCGGCTTTACAAAGGTGCGTGGCGAAGGTCATAATGAAAGCGACTTTCAGAAATTCCGACGGCTGGATTTGTATAAAGCCCAAGTCAAGCCAGTTAAGGTCGGTCGCGCCTTCCGTCCGCACGCCGAGCGGCGTGAACAAAAGCAGCGACGTCAACAGCGCCAAACCGGAATACACAAACCACAGCCTCGATAAAAGCCTGTAATTTATCGAGGCGATGACAAGGGCGAACGCAATTCCCGCCGCCATCGTGATAAGTTGAATTTTCCAGGTTCTCGGCGAAACCTTGCCGGGGTTAATCCCGTTGAGGTTAATCGTGTAAAGGAGGTAAACGCTGAACAGGCTCGCGATTACGCAAAGCGCGAGCAGTATTTTGTCCAAACGCTTAAAATAATTTATTAAATCGTTTATAACGCGCTTCATCGATTGACCTCAACGGGAAACCGTTCCTCAATAATTCTCGGCTTTTATTTCAAAATAAGCCTGAGGATGGAAGCAAACGGGGCATTTGAGCGGCGCCTGCTTTCCCGCGTGTATGTGCCCGCAGTTGAGGCATTGCCAAACGGCGTCGCCGTCACGCGAGAAAACGATTTTGTTGTTGTGGTTTTCAAGCAGTTTGCGGTAACGTTCCTCGTGTTTTTTCTCAATCTCGGCGACGGCCCTGAACAGACGCGCGATTTCGCCGAAACCCTCTTCCTCCGCGATTTTCGCGAATCCCGGGTACATATCCGTCCATTCCTCGTTTTCGCCGTCCGCCGCTTCGGTTAAATTTTCCGCCGTGCCGGGGATTTCCCCGTCGTTTAACAGCTTAAACCAGATTTTCGCGTGTTCCTTTTCGTTTTCGGCGGTTTCAAGAAAAAACCGCGCGATTTGCTCGTAGCCCTCTTTCTTCGCCTTTGAGGCGAAGTAGGTATACTTGTTCCGCGCCTGGGATTCCCCCGCGAACGCCGCCATTAAATTCGCTTCCGTTTTTGAGCCTTTTAATTCTGCCATTTTTTTGTCCTCCGTTTTATAATGTTAATTCCGCGACGGCGAACGACGTTTCGCCGCCGCGTAAATCCACGGTGATTTTGCCGCCGCTTTCACGGGAGAAAACCGAAACGAGGTCGTTTAACGCGGCGGGGGCGCGGTATTCGAGCCTTATCCTCTTAACGCTCAAATCAGCCGGCAGGAATTCCAGCGCCAAATCGACGTACCTCGCGTTGTTGACATGGTTGTAAGCGTCGAGGAGATACCGCGTTATCTTTAATTCCCCGAGCCGCTTAAAACCGCCGCCCGGGACGGCTATCTTACGCGGAAGGTATTCCATGTCGAACCTTTCCCGCATATCGAAAGCGTTTATAATCTCGGCGGGAATACGGCGGGGACGCCCCGTTTCCAAATCCACGAACGCGCCCGCGGCGTGGCTGCAGACGCAAATTTCCCCGTCCGCCCCCCGTATATTGGTATTGCGGAACCCGTAAACCGTCTTGCACTCGTACACGGCGGTCGCAACGGCGAGTTTTTCGCCGTAAAGCGGGAGCCGCCTTATGTCAATCTGCCGCGAGGTGAGAAATATCCCTATCCCGTTGTCTTTAAAATATTCGCGAAATTCCGTCATTGAATCGAGCTGAAACCCTTCGCAGTCCTGCATCAAATCCACAATCGCCGAATAACGCAGCCGATTGTCCGGAGTAACGTGGCTCGCCCCGATTACGCGCTCGGTTGAAAACGCGACGGAACCTATGCCTTTAATAATCATCAGCTTTTTATAAAACCGTTAATCGCCGGTTTCCCATTTGTACATTTTACGGAGTTCTTCCCCCACTTTTTCAAGTTCGTGTTCGCTTTCCAGTCTTCGGCAGGCGTTGAAGTGGGCGCGCCCCGTCTTGTTTTCCGCAATCCAGTTCCGGGCGAAGGCGCCGTCGCGTATTTCCGAAAGGATTTTCTTCATTTCTTTTTTTGTATCTTCGGTAATTATGCGCTTCCCCGTTTCATAATCGCCGAATTCGGCGGTGTCGGATATCGAGCTCCTCATAAATTTGAACCCGCCCTTGTAGATTAAATCAACGATTAACTTCATTTCATGGATACACTCGAAATAAGCGTTCTCGGGGGCGTAACCCGCCTCGACGAGGGTTTCAAACCCCGCTTTCATCAACGCGGTAACGCCGCCGCACAATACCGCCTGCTCCCCGAACAGGTCGGTTTCGGTTTCCTGCCTGAACGTCGTCAGCAACACGCCCGCCCGCGCCCCGCCTATGCCCGCCGCGTAGGCGAGCGCCGTGTCCAACGCGTTCCCCGACGCGTCTTGATAAACGGCGGCAAGGCAGGGAACGCCTTTTCCCGCTTCGTACTCGTACCGGACCGTGTGCCCCGGACCCTTCGGCGCGACCATAATCACGTCGATGTCGGAAGGCGGGATAATCTGCCCGAAATGGATATTGAACCCGTGCGCGAAAGCGAGGGTTTTCCCCGGGGCGAGATTAGGCTCGACGCTCTCCTTATATAAGTCCGCCTGCTTTTCGTCGTTGACCAAAAGCATGATAACGTCCGCCCTCTTCGCCGCGTCGGCCGTCGCGGCGACCTCAAAGCCGGCTTTTTGAGCCGTTCCCCACGATTTGCTGCCCTCGTACAATCCGACGGTTACTTTGACGCCGCTGTCCTTGAGATTGAGGGCGTGAGCGTGCCCCTGGCTCCCGTAGCCGATAACCGCCACGGTTTTCCCGCTTAACGCGGAAAGGTTACAGTCTTCCTGATAGTAGATTTTTGCCATAATCGCGTTCTCCTTCAATGTTTAGTTTTCATTCGCGGGGGGGGGTCGCCTTTACAGCGCCCCCGAACCCTTCTGCAAAGCGATAACGCCCGTCCTCGCCGTTTCTTTTATCCCGTAGGATTTCAGCAAATCCTCGAAAGTCGCTATCCTCGCCTCGTTCGCGGACAGTTCCAGCGTCATCGTTTCTTTTGAAACGTCGGAAATTTTCGCGCCGCAGATTTCGGCGATTGAAATAAGCTCGTGGCGTTGCGCGGGGGCGCAGCTCACCTTAATCAGGACAAGCTCCCGCGAGAGCAGTTCGTTCCCTTTGACCGAGCGGACTTTTATCACGTCAATCAATTTGTTTAACTGCTTTTCAATCTGCTCGAGGGCGTAATTATCCCCCTCGGCGACTATGGTAACGCGCGAAACCTTTTCGTTTTCGGTAACGCCGACGGCAAGGCTGTGTATATTAAAGCCCCTGCGCGCGAACAGCCCCGATATCCTCGCGAGAACGCCCGCGTGGTTTTCCACGAGGATGGAGATGGTATGCTTCACAGAACGCTCCTTTCGTTTTCGTCGACCTTTACCCGTAAAACGTAAGGCTTTTTCGAGGCGAGCAGGGTAATAAGGGCTTTTTCCGCTTCGCCGCCGCTGTCGACGTATTCGCCGTTTATGCCGTAAGCGGCGGCTAATTTGACGAAATCGGGGCTCCCGTCGAGGAAAACGGCGGTAAGGTTGCCGCCGTACAATTTTTCCTGAACCTCGCGGACCATGCCGAGACGGTTGTTCGCCATTATAATGACTTTAACGCCGACGTTATGCTGAACCGCCGTGGCAAGCTCCATTGACTGCATTTGAAAGCCGCCGTCGCCGCAAATCGCGACGACCTCGCGGTCGGGGGCGGCTTTTTTCGCGCCGATTGCCGCGGGCAGCGAATACCCCATGGTCCCCATGCCGCCCGACGTGATGAAACGCCCCCGTTCGCCAAGCTCGATGTTGTTCGCCGTCCATATCTGGTTTTGCCCCACGTCCGACACGATAACCGTATCGTCCGGGATAAGGCGGTTTAGTTTTTTTATGAAAGTTTTCGGGTTGACGCAACCCGGCTTATCGTCCGGCGCGACGTCGCGGATGGAATATTCCGAATTTCTGTCGCGTAAATAGCCGTTCCATTCGGCGTGCTTTTTTTCGGGGAGCAGTTCCAAGAGCTGTTCCAAAACCGCCCGCGCGTCGCCGACCACGGGGATTGAGGCGGGAATATTCTTCCCTATTTCGGCGGGGTCGACGTCTATGTGGACTACCTTAAGGTTTTCCGCGTTTTTCAAGGCGAGAACGGCGCGGTCGTTCACCCTCGCCCCGAGTAATATCAACAAATCGCAGTTGTTCAGCGCGTCGTTGGCGATTTCTTTGCCGTGCATACCTATCATTCCGAGATGAAGCGGATGGTTGCTTTCAATGGCGCTTATCCCCATCATCGTGGTTATCACGGGAATATCGGCGGTCTCCGCGAACTTTCTCATTAAAATATGGGCGTCGTTCCCGAATAAGCCCCCGCCCGCGCAAATAAGCGGTTTTTGCGAAACCCGAACGGCGTCGATTACGCGTTTAATCTGCGGCTTATTCCCGAAAAAGCTCGGTTTATACCCGCGTATTTCAATCTTTTCGGGATAGTCGAAGTCTATTTCCGCAAGCTGCACGTCGACGGGAATATCCAGCAATACGGGTCCGGGTCTGCCTGTCGAGGCGATGTAGAACGCCTTTTTCACCGTTTCGGGAAGCTCGGCGGCGTTTTTCAGCAAATACGAGTGTTTTACGAAAGGTTCGGCGGCCCCCGTAATATCCGCTTCTTGGAAGACGTCCCTGCCGATTTGTTCGGAACTGACCTGCCCCGTGATAACCACAATCGGGATGCTGTCCATATAAGCGGTGGCAATCGCCGTAATCAGGTTGGTGGCGCCGGGCCCCGACGTGGCGGCGCAAACGGCGGGCCTGCCGGTTATCCGCGCGTAACCGCTCGCGGCGTGCCCGCCGTTGGCTTCATGGCGGACGAGAATATGTTCGATACCCGTTCTTGACATTTCGTCGTAGAACGGGCAAACGGCCGCCCCCGGATACCCGAAAACGGTTTTAACATTCTCTTTTTCAAGGCATTTGACTAACGCTTTAGCGGCCCTCATACGTTTAGGCACCATTTTACCTCGGTTCTTAAAAATTTTTTGCCGGCGGCTGTAATGATTATACCCCCGCGCGGGTAAATTGTCAAGCGCGGTTTAATACCTGTATATGCTCCTCAGCCTCGCGCTCCTTATCAGAAAAGGCGCCGCTATGGCCGCTCCGGCGGCGGCGGCGCCCCCCGCGACCGGAAGAACGGCCGAAACCGCGCCCGCCGAAGTTGAATCCGAGTGGTCGCCTTCTTCCTCGTCTTCGGGTTCGGTTACGGATTCCGCGCCTTCGGTTTCGCCGGGTTCGTCCGCGGTCGAGGGCTCCGGCTCGGCGGAAACAGGCGGCGAAACGTTGGCGGGCGTTTCCGTAACGGGTTCGGCGCTCGTTTCCGTAACGGGTTCGGCGCTCGTTTCAATAACGGTTATTTCCCCGCTTGCGGTCGTTTCTTCCTCTGTCGCCGTTTCTTCCTCTGTCGCCGTTTCTTCCTCGGTCGCCGTTTCTTCCTCTGTCGTCGTTTCTTCCTCGGTTTCCTCGAGGTCTTCAAGGTCTTCAAGGTCGTCGTTCGCCGATTCGGGCCCATCCGTCGGGACGCCCTCAAACGGGGACAATTCCGCCGCCGCGCCCGCGCGAGAGAGGCACATAATCGCCGCCGATAACGCCGCGACAGCCAAAATAATATTTTTCATTTATATCCTTTCGGTTCAAACGCCCATGGCGGTCGCCGCTTCCGTAACGATGTTCACGCAGGGTTCAAGCCCCAGCGCGCTGTTGACGGAAATATGATAATTGTGGGAATATCCCCATTTATTCTGGGTAAAGTAGTTATAGTAGGTCATCCTTTTTTTATCCTGCTTCAAGACATATGTGCGGATGTCCTCGCCGATTTCCTTGTATTCGTCGCGAACGCGCGCTATGCGCTCGTCCAAAGGCGCGTAGACGAACACGTTAAGGCAGTTCTTCTCGTCCCTCAATACATAATCGGCGCAGTTGCCCACGATTACGCAGGAACCCTGCCGCGCCGTTTCCAGAATAACCTGCGACTGCGCGAGGAAAATTTGGTCGGAAACGGGCAAGCTCGTCATATAAAGGCTGTAAAGCAAGCTGACGGTCTTCTTTTCCTCCGCTTCCCGCACAAATTCCTCGGTGAACCCGCTTTTCTCCGCGGTGCGCCGTATGATTTCCCTGTCATAGAACGGGATGTTCAACCGTTCCGACAGCATTTTCGCTATTAACCTGCCGCCGGACCCGTATTCCCTCGTAACGGTGATAACACAGCTCATAACTCATTCCTCCCGCGCGCTTTATGAAAAAAAATTCTCCGTTCCGCCAAATCGCGACCCTTGACAAACGTTTGCCGGCGTGATATAATGTTTGCGGCGTTACGGCGACACAAACCTTAATCCAAGCCGCCGCCCGCGCACCCTTAGCTCAGTTGGTAGAGCAACTGACTCTTAATCAGTGGGTCCTGGGTTCGAGTCCCTGAGGGTGTATAGCCGCCGCCGGTTCGTTGAAATACGACTGTTCGAGCAGGCGTATGGCCGTATCCTCCACGAGGCGGAGGTAGGACAGCTTTTTCACCCAGTTTTTCGGGATAAAGCCCGCGCCGTGATACGCGCCGAGAAGCCCGCCGCACATGGCGCCGCAAACGTCGCTTTCGCCGTCGTGGTTTACCGCCAAGCGAACGGCGTTTTTATAGTCGTCCTCGTGCAGAGCCGCCGAAAACACCGCTATTCCCAACGCTTCATCCGCGCGGAGGCCGCCGCCTATCCTCCGGACGGCGTCAAGCGGGGGGACGTCGGCGTCGGCGAGAAGCTCGCGCGTCAGTTCGAGAGTTTTGTAACATTCGTCGCAACCGTCGTAGGATTGCAGGATAATCATCGCTTTTTCAACGGCGTCGTCTATCCTCGCGCCGTTGACAAGCTCCGCGATTATCGCGGAATAGCACCCCGCCGCGAGGTATCCCGTGGGGTTGCCGTGCGTTACGGCGGCGAAATCCGCCCCCGCGCGAAACGCCAAAACGGCGTCGTAATTAAAGAACAGCCCCGCGGGCATAACCCGCTTAACCGCGCCGTTGTCGCCGTTGTTGTTCTTCGCTCCGCCGATTTTTCCGTAACCGAGGTTTTTCGCTTCAAGGAGCGCGTCGATATTAACGGAAGAGGAAAAGCGTTTTTTGTACAGCCCCTTGGTTTTAATCAAGCCGGACCTGTACGGGTTCGCCCGTTTGTCGAACAGCCATGAATATTCGCTGCCCGCCACCGTTTTCGTTTGGGTGTAAAGCCAATACTGATAGGCGTAAAAAACGTGGGCGGTATAATCCACGCCCCCCCCGCCGAGGGACTGCGCGGATGAGGCCCAAATAATCCCGTCGGCGGTGAAAAGCGTCATCTGCGTGGCGTCCGTGAAAAGCGCGGTATCGGTTTTTGAGTTAACCGCGAGGCGCAGACAGCCTTTTTTCTCAAATCGGCGGCATATCTCCTCAAACGTCAAGTTCCTGCACGGATAACCGAAAGCGTCTCCTACCCCAAATCCGGTAAAAGCCCCGATAAATCGGGAGTCATACGTCAACTCCAACATACAGCCCCTTTTGTTTTCACGAGCGGGCGGCGTTCGCCCCGCGTGATTATTTGTGATAATTTCCGTTCTGATTTTCCGCTTGAGTTTAAGCGACCGTCAGCGCCTTATCCTTTTGTTTTGATGCTTTTTCTTCCTCGCTTTCTCGCGCCGCGCCCTCCGCACGGATTCGAGAACAACCAGCGTTACCGTCATAACCGCGAGTAACGCGACGAGCGGCTTGAACCACCACTGCCCCAGCACGTTGTTGAATTTTTCGGTTATTTCCGCCGCTTGAGAGCGTTCCGCGGCGTCAACCGTAACCAACTGCCATTTCCCCAGCGTTTTATTCGCGAGACGAAGTTCGATGCTGCCGAAAACGTCCCCTTTGCCGACGGGGGCGGTCGTTTCCTCTTCCGCGTCTATTATCCGGAGTATGGCGCTTTCCATGTCGAGCGATTTGGGCAGCAGCGTCCAAAAATCGGATTCCATCTGAGGAAAGACGTTGATTTCGCTTACGTCCTGCCCTTCCGCGACCCTGACGCTTCGTATGGGTTCGTTCTTCGACAGCACGCAGCGGTATTCAAAAGTCGAAAAAACCCACCGATACAGCAGTTGATGGTCGAAATAGGCGTATTGCAGGTTTTTCAGATTGTTCCCGTCGTCGTCGGCGTAGGGCCCGTAATAGAACGGGGCGCCCATAGTTACGACAATGTAGGTGAATTTATCCCTTGTCGCGCTCGATACCAAACAAGCCGTGCCGCCGTCGGATTTTTGCCAGTTGCCCGCGCCGTCCCTTTCATAAAAAAAATCTATGCTCCCCGTTTTCACGCCGGTGGCGAAATCGTAAAAATACGGGTTTTTGGGGTCGTTGAACAACAGCACGTTCCTGTTGACTATCGTATAACCGTCGGGTTCGGCGGGTATCGGCGGCATACGGTATTCGGATTCTTTGACGAGCGCGGCGAAAAACGGATAATTGTCTATCGCGTACTGCGTGATTAGATACATATCATAAGCGCACGACCAGTTATCCGGCTGGTAAAGGCCGTGCGCGTTGGCGAAATTGGAGTTGACGCACCCCAGTTCGTCGGCTTTGGCGTTCATCATGCCGAAAAACGCTTCCATATCGCCGCCCCCCACGTTATAGGCGAGGATGTTCGCCGTTTCGCACCCGGAGTAAAGCATGAGCCCGTAAAGGCAATCGCGGTAGGTAAGGTTTTCCTGCCCGAAAACGGTTCCCGCCGTCGCGACGTCCGTTTTGTTCGGGTCGCCCGAATGGAACTCGTCAAGACAGGCGGAAACCACCTTGACCGACCCGTCGAGGTCGTTCACCCTTTCAAGCGTTACGAGCGCCGTCATAATCTTGGCGGTGGAGGCGGGAACCATTTTTTTCTTTTCGTTCTTGGCGTAAACGGGTATCCCCGTGTCGGTGTTGACCGCGTAAACGCTGCCGCTGTTCAAAACGCCGTCCGGTTTTATTCCGCCCAAAACGAAAACGTCGTCCGTGCCCGCGCTTATATCGGCGGTTTCGCCGGCCGTCGTATTCTCGCCCCCGCCCTCGTCGGGTTCTTCGGAAAAAACGGTGAAAACCGCTTGGTTGCTCAATAAAATCGCGATAATCAAAACGCCCGCCGAAAAAAAATTCGCGTTTTTCCTCCGGAACATATAGACAAATCCCCCCGAATTATATATAATTAGCTGTGAAAAGCGTGAAAGTCCCCGTATTATCCCATACATTATAGCAGAGATTTCATAAAAATAAAAGCCTTTTTTGAAATTGTAATAAAATTTTAACTTTTTTTCAGAAGGGATTGCGATGATTTACGTAACAGGCGACACGCACGGCGATTTAAGCCGGTTTAAACATCCGGCTTTCCGGAAAATCAAGAAACGCGACGCGCTGATAATCTGCGGCGACTTCGGTTTTATTTGGGACGGGGGCAAAAAAGAAAAGCGCGCGCTCAAATGGCTCGGAAAGCGGCGGTACGACGTGCTGTTCGTGGACGGCGCCCACGAAAACTTCGACGAGCTTGAAAAGTATGGGGAAGAATACTGGTGCGGGGGGAAAACCCGTAAAATCAGCGGGAAGTTGCGCCTGTTAATGCGCGGGCAGGTCTTCGAGATAGGGGGAAAACGGGTATTGGCGTTCGGCGGCGGCTACCGCGACGAAAGCGAACGCCCGGCGGTCGGCCGGGAGAACAACGATTCCGACGAAAAGCCGTCCCCGAAGGATTATGAGGAAGCGATGAGGGCTTTGGAAAAAGCGGATTTCAAGGTCGATTACGTAGTCAGCTACGAGCCGCCCACGCGAATAGCCGAGTTTTTGTCGCTGAACAGACCGGATGTCGACAAGGCGAACCGTTACCTTGACGACATAAATGAAAAAACCGAGTATAAACGGTGGTTTTTCGGCAGGCACCACGTTAACAAAATAATAACGTCCAAGTATTTCGCTTTGTTCGACAACGTCGTCGCCGCGGATTATAACCTTTTAAAATGAGAACGAAAAAATAATTAAGGAGACGCTAAAATGGCTGAATTTACCTATGAGGTAACGAAAGAACTCGGCGTTATTTCCGAGAACGCGAAAGGCTGGCAGACAAAGCTCAACATGGTCAGCTGGAACGGCAACGAGCCGAAATTCGACATTCGCCCGTGGTCGCCCGACGGCGAAAGGATGGGCAAGGGGATTTCTTTGTCGGAAGAAGAGATGGAGCGGTTGACGGTCCTTTTTAAGGAGCGCGACGAGGAAGACTCTTTCGAGTAAACGATATCGCTAAAGTTTACGGTTCCTCCGCCGATATTACATTCGGAATATACGCGCGCGGGGGAGGGTTTGTTATGACTGTGCAAGGCGAACGGGGCGCGACGAATAAAGAAAGCTTTCTGAAAACGATAAAAGACGCCGACCAAAAGCGGCAAAGCGTTTCGGAAGCCATGAGGCGCGCCAAGGAGGAAGAATCGAAAAAACGCTTGTCGTCCGTTACGTACAAGTTAAAAACCGGGAAAAAGCTGACTTTCGAGGAAATGGAGATTTTGCGGGTTCACGCGCCCGAGCTTTACAGGGAAGCGTTGATGATTATGCGCCGGCGCGAGGAATTGGAGCGCCGTATGAAAGACGCGAAAACCAAGCGGGAAGTCGAGGTTATCCGCGCTTCCGCGATTGCGACGGTAAGCGGGGGGAGGTCTTCGCCCAAAGACGGCGGCGAAGCCGATATAAAGCTTATTACCGCCAACCAGTTAACCGACGCTTACCGCGAATATACCAAAACCGCGCATTATAAAAACAAACCGAATTTTTCCTCAGTCAGAAAAGACGAATTCGAGGAGAATTCGGCGGAATAGTTTGCGATTAGGCGGTATTGCACAAAAATATATCCGCGTTATTGTGGATATTGCACAATTTCAAACAAAGCGAAAAAACAACTTGAAAAACCCCGCCGTTTCATGTATAATTGAGTTACGGCAGATTACAAAAACGGGGGGTAAAGATTATGGCTGTCAAACTTAATTCCGCTTACCTTAAAGGGTTCATAAACGAGGGCGAGCTTTCCCACGTTGCCGGGGCGTGCAGGGCGGCGCATGACGCTTTGCATAACGGCACCGGAGCGGGGAGCGATTTTTTGGGTTGGCTTAACCTGCCCTCCGATTATGACAAAGAGGAATTCGCGCGGATAAAAACCGCCGCCGAAAAAATCAGGAAAAACAGCGAAGTCGCGGTTGTTTTGGGGATAGGCGGCTCTTACCTCGGGGCGCGCGCCGTTATCGAGGCGCTGAAGGGTTCTTTGTACAACTCGCGGTTTAAGCCGGAGATTTATTTCGCGGGGAACAGTATCAGCCCCGCCTATATGAACGAAATTCTGTCATTGACGGAAGACAGGGATTTTTCCGTCGTGGTGGTGTCGAAATCCGGCACGACCACCGAAACCGCCTTGGCGTTCAGGGTGTTTAAGGAACTCGCGGAAAAGCGTTACGGCTCCGACGGCGCGAGGGAACGGATTTACGCCGTTACCGACAAGGAGAGGGGCACGCTTAAGGGGTTATCCGGGAAAAAAGGCTATGAAACCTTTGTGATTCCCGACGACGTGGGCGGGCGGTATTCGGTGCTGACAGCGGTGGGGTTGCTGCCTATCGCCGTCGCGGGGTGCGATATCGGCGCGATTATGGCCGGCGCGGAAGAGGCGCGCAGAGAGCTTTCCGAGCCGGACCTGAACAAGAACGACTGTTATAAATACGCGGCTTTGCGCAATATATTGGCGCGCAAGGGATTTAACATAGAAATGCTCGTCGCTTATGAAAACTCGTTCACGATGATGAACGAGTGGTTCAAACAGCTTTTCGGGGAAAGCGAGGGCAAAGACGGGAAAGGTCTGTTCCCGTCGTCGGCGGTGTTCTCGACGGACTTGCACTCGCTGGGGCAGTATATTCAAGACGGTTCAAACATTATTTTTGAAACCGTCCTGCGGTTTAAGGAGACCGATTCGGATTTCTTCCTGAAAGACGACGCCGAAAACGCCGACGGCCTGAACTTCCTTTCGGGGCGGAATATGTCGGAAATCCGCGAAAAGGCTTTCCAGGGGACGCTGTTGGCGCACACGGAGGGCAAAACCCCGAACATCGTGCTTGAATCGCCTAAATTATGCGATTTTGAATTGGGCTATCTTTTGTATTTCTTTGAAAAAGCCTGCGCCGTATCCGGTTACATCCTCGGGGTTAACCCGTTCGACCAGCCCGGCGTCGAGGCCTATAAAAAGAATATGTTCGCCTTGTTGGGCAAACCGGGTTACGAGGCGGAAAAATCCGCGTTGGAGGCGAAGCTCGCCGATACGGAGGTAAACGCGCATGGTTAAGTTAATTCCGGGCAAAAAGGGTTCCGGTAAAACCAAACTGTTAATAGAGGCAATCAAAACTGCCCGGAATGAAAGCAAAGGGAACGTGGTGGCGGTTCAAATCGGCAGCTCTTTGAACTCAAGCGTTCACTACAGCGTAAGGCTGATTAACGTCGAGGATTATAAAATCGGCAACTATAAAAACCAAAACAACGAAATCGAGGGTTATGACGCGATGTTCGGGTTTATCGGGGGGATATTGGCGTCCGACTACGATTGCACGCACATATTCGTGGACGGTATTTTGCGGATAGCGGGCAGGGATTTGTCGAAGATAGGGGAGATGCTCGGAAAAATCGAAAAGGTTTCCGGCGAGACGGTCGTAACGCTTACCATTTCAGCCGACGCGGACGGTTTGCCGCCCGAAGTAAAAAAATACTGTTGATACCGCAATCGCGGGAAACGGGGATTCCGCCGCGGTGCGCCGGCGTCGTTAAACGGGAAACGGGGATTCCGCCGCGGTGCGCCGCCGCAAGCCCGGTTCGCCGTTTTTAAACGGTGAATCAAGGGTTCGTTTCGACTTTTTCCGCTTCGCGCAGTTTCTCCGCGATTTCGCTTATACGCTTAAACCTGTGGTTGACCCCGCTCTTGCTGATTTTCGGTTCGAGCGATTCGCCGATTTCCTTAAGGGACATCCCTATGTTGTTCAGCCGCGCAACCGCCGTCTCCGACAGTTCTTTCGGTAAAAAATCCTTCCCCTTGACGCGAAAGACGTATTCGATGTCGGCGAGCCTTTTCCCCGCCGCTTTGGCGGTTTTTTCTATGTTGGCGGCCTCACAGTTGACCGCGCGGTTGACGTTGTTGCGAACCTCTTTGAGTATCTTCGCGTTCATTACCTCCATGGAATGGCGCGACGCCCCGATATAAGCGAGAAAATCGGCGATTTGTTCACTGTTTTTACTATATATGAATTTTTTGCCTTTGCGTTCGGAAATCTTCATGTTTATACCGCGTTCGTTCATATAATCAAGTAATTCTGAACATTTATCCGCGCTCGGTAAGACGAGTTCAAGGTGATACCGCTTGTCGGGCGCGGTTACGTGCCCGCAGGAAACGAACACGCCGCGCAGAAATATACCCGCGATTTCGTCGTCGCTCGAGTAGACGGAAGCGTCGATAACGGAATCGACGGGTCCGGTTTTCTTCAAACCGTATGAAAGACCGTAGTTATACGCGTTTTTATAAACTTTCCCGGTTTCTCTGACGCCGCTCAGTTTCAGTTTGACTTTTCCGGAAAACGACATGGCCGACCTCCTTTTGAAAGGGTTTCCGCCGCGGGCGAACGGGCGGGTTTGTTTATCCTCCTCAGCATCGTCCCTTTCGGAAACGCCTTTTCATAAGGAATACGCAGTTTTTCCATGGCGCGGTTGGCGATTTCCGTCCTTTCGCCGTTTGAGGAATACATTTCCCTTATGCGAAGTTTTTCGGGGGGGTTTTGCGGAATTACGACCTCGACGTCGTCGTTCGCGGTGAAATAGTTGCGCTGGGTTATTTCAAGCGCGCCGCCGCCGTAACCGTCCGCGGTCCCGATAAAGTCGCAATCCCTTTCATAATCTCCGGTTTCGCGGTGTTGCGCGCCTTTTTCCCCGAAATAAAACCCTTCGCAATAGGGGCGGTGGCTCACCGTAAAAACCTCGCGCAAAGCCCAATCCGGAACCGGTTCCCCTTTTTCGGCGGCGTCGACGGCGGCGCGGTAGGCGTTCGTAATCACGGCGGCGTAATAAGCCGTTTTCGCCCTCCCTTCGATTTTAAACGAGGAAACCCCCGCGCTTTTCAGTTCGCCGACGCGCTTAATGACGCAGAGGTCTTTTGAATTGAGTATGTAACTCCCCGCGTCGTCCTCGAAAACCCGGAAAAACTCGTTCGGGCGCGTTTCCTCGGTGAGGAAGTAGTTCCAGCGGCAAGGGTGGGAACATTCCCCTTTGTTGGCGTTCCTTCCGGTCATGTAAGCGGATAAAAGGCACCGCCCCGAAAAGCTCACGCACATCGCCCCGTGGACGAAAACCTCGATTTCCAAATCCGGCGGCGTTTTGTCGCGGATTTTTTTTATCTCCTCAACCGGAACCTCGCGGGCCAGTATGACGCGTTTCGCGCCGAGCCTGTGCAAGGCGGCGCAGGCGGCGTAATTGGTTACCCCCGCTTGGGTCGAGACGTGTATCGGCAACCCGGGGGCGCGGGCTTTCACAATGTCGAAGAATCCGAAGTCCGATACTATGACGGCGTCGATTCCGAGCGCCGCGGCCTTTTCGATAAAATCGGGGAAACGGCGAACGTCGGAATTTTCGGCTATTATGTTGCAGGCGAGATAAACCTTAACGCCGTTTTTACGGGCGCGCCGAACCGCTTCGGCAAGGTCGCCGTCGCTTAATCCCGCCGTCGCGCGCAACCCGAACGCCTTACCGCCCACATACACCGCGTCCGCGCCGTACAGCGCCGCCGCGTCAAGCGATTCAAGGTCGCCCGCCGGGGAAAGGAGTTCCGGTTTCATAAATCACCCCGTACCGTCTACGCTATGCCGGCGCGTTCAAGGTTCAGCTCGTGTTCGTAAAGCGTTTCGGCGTAAAACATTTCCAGCGTTTCCACGTTCGCGCAGAAATAAAAGTATTTTTTTCCTTCTTCCGACAATTTGGCGTTGGTGTCCGGCGCGGAAAGAACCGCTTCCATCGCCGCCATCCCCGGGTTGCAAATCGGACCGGGCGGCAACCCCGCGGAAACGTAAGAGTCGTACGCCTCCATTATCGGTTCGTAAATCCCCGCGTTTTGGGCGTTCACATACGGTTTTATGTCGTCTCTCGCGTATAAGCCCGTTACGTCCGACTGCAAATAGGGGAAGCGGTCGGAATTGTCCAGCCTGTTGAGGAACACCGCCGCGACGAGGTACATATCCCCGACTGTTCCGGCTTCTTTCTGAACCATTGAGGCGAGGGTAATAAACTCGTCGAGCGTAAACCCCATTTCGTTGATTTTCTTGTACATTTCCGGCGTAATCCGCTCTTGGGTGTTCGCGTAAATCGTTTTCGCGGCGATTTCGGCGTAATCGGCGGTGTCCGAGTTTTCGGCGAGTTCGTCCGCCACGTAAAAGTCGTAGGTATCCGGAAACAGGTAGCCCTCAAGCTGATTAAACTTCGCCGTGCTCTGCAAAACGCGTTTTTCAAAATTAAACGTATTGATTTTCATTCTGTAAAAGATTTCAAAATCCGCCGCCCTGCAAACGCGGTTTTCCTCCAAAAGCAAACCGATTTCACGCGCGGTCATCCCCTCCCGGATTTGTATCCTGACCGTTTCGCTGATTCTCGTCTTATTTTGGAGAGCGCCGATAATTTGACCGTACGACATATTTGAGTTGAGCGTAAACAGCCCGTGCAGATAACCGCCGTCTTTTTTGGTTACGCGCGAATAAAAGCAAAACAGGTCCGGCATCCCGATAATGCCGTTTTCCTTTAATATGCCGGCTATTTCTTCCGTGAGCGCGTCTTCGGGGATTTCCACCGTGATTTCAAGGACGTCCGTCGTTATTCCCGTGAAATCCAGCGCGGCGCGAACGATAAACTGGGCTATGAAAGCCGACGCCGATACGATAAACACCACCAGCAGCACGCTCCCGAAAATGTGCGTAAACGTCCGGGCGTGCTCCCTTTTTTTACGCCGCCTTTTCTTCTCCGCTTCCTCTCGCATCTTTATGACGGCCTGTTTTTTGCCGACGGGCGCCGATTGCGTTCTCCTTTGCGGGGGCGCGCCCGTTTCTTCCTTAAAATCCTTCGGAACGTCGGTTTTTACCGTATCAATCCGGATGGTATCGAAATTGTTCGGCTTTTCCCCTTCTTTTTCCGCGAAAGGCTCTTCGCTTGTAAAAAAAGCCTCGTGTTCCCTTACGGCGCCGCGTTCCCCGTTTTCCCCGGCGGGAACGGGTTCGACGGGCGGCGTTTCCTTACCGCGCACAAAATCCCCCCTTAATCATGAATAACGACGTCAACGGGGCAATCGTGCCCTTCCGCGCGGAACTCGCGTATAAACTCGCGGTAGCACAGCCCCGCCGAAAAACCGTCGTATCCGCTCAAAAACCTGTCGTAAAACCCTCCGCCGAAGCCGACGCGATAATTCCCCGCGTTATACGCCAACGCGGGAACGATACAAATACTGCCGCCGAAATCGACGACCTTGACATCCCTGTTCATCAAAACGAAAAACATATCCCGGTTTTCGGTTTTCGGCTCGGCGACTTCAATCCCTTTTTCAACGCAGTAACTTATCAATCGCCTCGTATCCACTTCTATGGGAGACGATACGTAGGTCAAAACCAGTTTTGCGCGGGCAAACTCGGGGAGCGCGAGCAGTTTTTCAAACACCGCCGCGTCCTTTAACTCCTTCTCCGCGGGCAAAACGGCTTTGCGCGCCTTAATCAGCTCTTCCCGCAGGCGGGATTTTTCCGGCGCGGTCATTTGCATAGCATGGCCTTGAAAACCTGCCGCGACTTTTCCTTTCCGGCGAGAATTTCCGCGATGGCGAACCCAAACTCGAACGCGGCGCCCGCCCCGTTCCCGGTAATGAACTTTCCGTCCGAAACCACGGGTTTATCGACGTATTCCGCCCCCGTCAGCTTATCCTCCCAACCGGGGTAACAGGTCGCCTTTTTCCCTTTGAGCAGCCCCAACATTCCGGGAACGGACGGGGCGGCGCAAATCGCCGCGATATATATTCCGGAAGCGGCGCAATACTTGAGCGCCCCGATAACCTTTTCGCTCTTTTTGAGGTTTTCCGTGCCGGGCATCCCGCCGGGCAGGAAAACCATGCGGGCGTTTTCGCAATTAAGCCCGTCAATCGTAATATCCGCTTTCACCGTAATGTTCCGCGAACTCGTAACATATTCCCCCGTGACGCCGACCGTCGCCGTTTCTATCCCGCATCTTCGCATAATGTCAATAGGGACGATTGCCTCCGCTTCTTCAAACCCGTCGGCCAAAAACGCGTAAACCATAATATACCTCCGTAATTTTACATAACCCGCCCCGCCGCCCCGCCCCGACGCCTCGCCTTACGTCTTAAACGCGACCCTGAACTTTTCGACCATGAACGCGGGGCAATACGACATTTTCGCCTTGCGTAAGTTTTCCGCGCCCATATCCTCCTCGCGGTTGACGTATTTGAACCCGCGGCAGGCGTAATTAACGAACTCGCGGTTTATCGCCGCGTATATTCCCCGCGTTTGCGTCAACGCCTTTTCCACGTGAACCACGAAGGTGTCGCCGTTCAGCGGTTCCCCGAACGAATAAGCCCGAACCTCGCCGTCAACCCGTATCAGCCCGCCGATAAAGCCCAAATCGAAAAAACTTTCCAATCCGCGGGTTACGGCTTCAAATTCCTTTTTTTTGTCCTTGTCGGAATTAACGCCGCGTTCCTCGCTCCAACGCTCGCTCATTTCGGCACATTCGCCGATATTTTCGGGGGTGACAGGCTCGAAAGCCCAGTTGTTCTCATAGAATCGGTTAAGGTGATTGCGCTTGGCGTGGAGCTTTTTCCCCGAAAGATTGGCCAAAGCGTCAAAATCGTAAACATAATCGTAATAGTCGCGGTTGGTCGTTATCTCGATTTCATCGGAATACGCGGCTTTGAGCGTTTCCATAACCTCTCTGTTCATGCTGGAAAAGCAAAGGGCGTTACCGCCGCTCGCGCAGTATTCCCGCAGAACGCCGACGATTTCGCCGACGTCGCCCCGCCCCGCGGGAAAAGTAAAGCCGAATTTGTTTTTTATGAGGTAAAAATCCTTATACCGCGCGATTTTTATATCATAAACGCGGCTCCACATATAATTGCTCCCGAACGAATACTCGCACCCGCGATAACCCGAAAGACGGAGAAGCCCGTCCGCCCACGCCTTGTCCTTAACCTCGACTTCTTTAAACTCAATCATTGTAAGCGGTCTTTCTTAATTTTGTATTCGGCGTTTTTTTATATGATACCATAAATCGCGATATTAGTCAAGCGCCGGAAAAGCGGCGGTTTCCGGGGAGGTCTGTTGACAATTGGGGGAAATTATGTTAAACTGCTAAAAAGGGAGCTGATACCGCCGTTTTCCGGATTGAAAACGAGGGGCGCGCCGTTTAGGTTGCGCCGACGGCACGAACGGCGAATTTCGGCTGAGAGGAAACGGATTGACGTTTCGACCTATAACCTGACGCGGATAATGCCGCCGTAGGGAAATAGCTTTAAAGCGGCTCCGCCGTCTCTCCGACAAGGCTCCTTCAAATGAAAGGGGGCTTTTTTATTATGAAAAGCGAAAAAAATATCACGGTTGCGGTTCTGGCGGAATGTGCCGTAATGCTCGGCTTGGCGACGGTCTTAAGTTTTGTGAAAATTATTCCGATGCCTATGGGCGGTTCGGTAACTTTGCTGTCAATGCTGCCGATTGTGCTGATTTCGATAAGGCACGGGGCAAAGACGGGGCTGTTGGCGGCGGGAGCGTATTCGCTGATTCAGTTTGCCGCCGACGCGGGCATGTTGTTCGGATGGGCTTTAACCCCCGCCGCGTTAATCGGGACGGTTACGCTGGATTATTTACTGGCGTATACGGGATTGGGGCTGGCGGGGGCGTTTGTAAACAAAGGGGGACCGGTCGCGGGCGCGCTCGCCGGCACGGCGGCGGTAACGGGTTTCCGTTTCTTGTGCCATTTTATATCGGGGATTATCATCTTCGGGCAGTGGGCGCCGGACGGTTGGAACCCCGTATTGTACTCGCTGTGCTATAACGGCTTGTATATGCTTCCGGAGCTGATTTTCACGGTCGCGGGCGCGGCGGCGCTGTTAAAGGCGCCTTATGTGAGCAAGATGTTCGTTCGGCGATAAAAAACCAAAAACCCATTGAATTTATTTGTAAAATATGCTATCATATTAAAAATTGATAAATTCCGGAGGTAAGACATGGAAACCCGTATGAGCGAAATCGCTTCAAAGAAGAACAGGCACATCAAAATCGGAATAATTCCGGGGCACTTCGCCACCAACCATTCCCACGTGAATTATTACGTGGATATGGACAGCGTAAAATGCCGCCTTAAAACGGCCAAGGAAGCCGCCGAGGTTATTTCCGCGGAATATGTAAGCACCCAAATTGACACGATTATCTGCCTTGAGGGCACCCGTATGCCCGGCGCGTTAATCGCCGAGCAGCTTTCGGAAAACCACAGCCATTCCGTCAATCACGGCAACGACATTTGCGTAATAACGCCCGAGCTTGATTCAAACAAGCAGATGATTTTCCGCGACAATACCCAAAACATGATTTGGAACAAACGGGTTCTCCTCCTTATTTCCTCCGCTTCCACGGGGAGGACGATTGAGAGGAGCGTCGAGTGCCTGCGGTATTACAGCGGGATTTTGGTGGCTGTGGCGGCGATTTTCAGCGCTATAGAGGAGGCCGGCGGTATTCACGTTAACTCGCTGTTCACCGCCGAAGACCTGCCGGGTTATTTTACGCTCCCCTCGGCGGAATGTCCGATGTGCCGCGAAAAGCAGAAGGTTGACGCTATTATCAACGACCACGGGTATTCCAAGATTTAAAAATCATAAGGTTGGGATTTGATGGACGTTTTCGAGGTTCTTAAGAGGCTTACCCGCGCGGCGGGCGTTTCGGGCGGCGAAAATTCGGCGGCGTCGGTCGCGTCCGATTTTCTGAAAGAGTACGCCAACGCGGTGGGTTTCGATTGCCACGGCTCGGTTACGGGCTTCATCGGTAACCGCAACAACGGCAGACCCGTGATTTTACTCGACGCGCACATTGACGAAATCGGGTTAATCGTTACCCATATCGACAAGGAAGGCTTCGTTAAGGCGGAGCCTTGCGGCGGCGTCGACCGCCGTTCGCTTTCCGCGCTGACCGTTACGGTTCACGGGAAAGAACCCGTTAAGGGCGTGATATGTTCTTCGCCGCCGCACGCCGGGAATAAAAATGAAGAAGCGGCTTTAAAAGCCGGCGAAATCCGGATTGATACGGGTTACGGCAGGGAAGGGCTCGAAAAGATAATCTCGCCCGGCGACAAAATTACGGCTGACGGCGAATTGACCCGCCTGCTCGGCGGTAAAGTCAGCGGGCGGGCTTTGGATAACCGCGCGGGCGTAACGGCGGTTTTATACGCTTTGTCGCTGCTGAAAAACGGCAGCCCGGGGTTTAATATCGCCGTGGCTTTCACCGTTCAGGAAGAATTAGGATGCAGGGGGGGGCGGGTTGCGGCGTATAACGCCGACGCCGATTACGCCATCGTAACGGACGTCAGTTATGGGATATCGCCGGCGATTTCGCCGAACGAAGAGCATAAATGCGGAAAGCCGGGCGGCGGTCCCATGCTCGGATTCGCCCCCTCGCTTGACCGCGAAATGTTCGACGGGTTGAGAAAGACCGCCGAGGATTGGGAAATCCCCTATCAGCTTGAAATAATGAACCGCGACACGGGCGGGACGAACGCCGACGAAATCAGCCTTGCCAAGGGCGGGGTAAAAACCGCGCTGGTGTCCGTTCCCCTGCGGTATATGCACACGCCCGTCGAAACGGTCGCGCTTTCCGACGTCGAGGCGGCGGGGCAGTTAATAGCGGCTTATATCGAGGGGTTTAACTCCGTTTAAGTTCAAAACGCAAAGCATTTTGAATTATACTCGCGAGGAAGGTTATAATGCTCGAACTGTTAAAAAAATTATGCGCCTTGAACGGCGTGAGCGGGGACGAAAACGACGTCGCCGATTTTATAATCGGCGAAATAGGTTCCGACGGGGTAGTCGTCCAAAGGGATAACTTAGGCAACGTTCTCGTATTTAAAAAAGGGGAACGCACCCCGAACAAGAAAATTATGTTCGCCGCGCACATGGACGAGGTGGGGTTCGTCGTTACGGATATCACGAAAGAGGGGTTTTTGCGGTTCGCGCCCGTCGGCGGGATTTCGCCGTCGGCGGTTTTCGGGCGCGGGGTGGTATTCAAGAACAATATCGTCGGCGTAATCGGCGGAAAGCCCGTTCACCTGCTTGACGGCGATGAAAAAAGCAAGCAGCCGAAAATCGGGGATTTGCTGATTGACATAGGCGCGGCGGATAAGCGCGAAGCGGAGAAATACGTCCAAAGGGGCGATAACTGTTATTTTACCGGGGAATTTACCGAATTCGGAAACAACCGTATCGGCGCGAAGGCGATTGACGACCGTTTAGGGTGCGCGATTATGTTGGATATGCTGCGTTCGGATTTAAAATACGACTGCTCGTTCGCCTTTACCGTACGGGAGGAAGTGGGGTGCAGGGGAGCCGGAGCCGCCGTTTTTAACCTTGAACCCGATATATGCGCGGTTTTGGAAGCGACGACGGCGCTCGATACGCCGGGCGTTCCGGAAAGCGACGCGGTTTGCCGGTTAGGCATGGGAACGGTCGTTTCTTACATGGATAAAGGCGCGGTTTATGATAGGGAATTATATAACATCGCCTTTGAAACGGCCGAGGAAAACAATTTAAAATGCCAAACCAAGACGAAAATCATCGGCGGCAACGACGCCTCCGCCATCCATAAGTCGTTCGGGGGGGTAAGGACGGTCGCTTTATCCTGTCCCTGCCGTTATCTGCATACGTCTTTTTGCGTAATTGACAAAGGCGATTTTTCGGAGATGAGGGTTTTGGCCGAAAAGCTGTCGGAGAAAGCGGCGTTATGAAATCGTGCGCAATCGTCGGGGCGGGGGAGTTTAACGGCTTTCACCCCTGTTTTGCCGGCGAATATACAATCGCCGCCGACGGCGGGTGCGACAATCTCGCCAAATTCGGGATAACGCCGGATTTAATCGTCGGGGACTGCGATTCGATAAGCGAAATTCCCGGCGGCGTCGAGGTCGTCCGCGCCCCTTCGGAAAAAGATGAAACCGACGCGGCGTTAGCCGTGAACGAAGCGATAAGGCGGGGTTATGTCCGGTTTTATATTTACGGGGCTTTGGGCGGAAGGTTGGACCATACCTTAGCGAACATATCCCTTTTGGCGAACCTGTCAAGACGGGGCTTCACGGCGCGGATAATCGGCAAAAACGAGATTATCGCCGCCGTAACCGACGGTGTGGCGGCTTTCGGCGCGGATAAAACGGGGATAATTTCAATTTTCCCCGCGGGGGAAAAGGCAAAAGGCGTGAGTTTGAAAGGTTTGAAGTACGGGCTTGACGACGCGGAGTTAAGGTTTGACGCCGCCGTCGGCGTGAGCAACGAGTTTATCGGAGAGGAAAGTTTTGTCGGGGTTAAAAAAGGAACGCTGATAATCGTAACCGGCGCTTAGGACGGTATGGCAATTTATCTTGCAAGGAGAAACAAACAAGCATGACCATTTTCCAAGAGCTTAAACGGCGCGGGTTAATCGCGCAGACCAGCCGCGAAGAAGAAATAGAGGCGCTTTTTGAAAAAGAGCGGGTGAAGTTCTACGTCGGGTTCGACGCGACCGCCGACTCGCTTCACATAGGCGGGTTGCTCCAGTTAATAACGATGCGGAGGTTACAGCGGGCGGGGCATTACCCAATCGCGCTGCTCGGCACGGCCACCACCGTTATCGGCGACCCGACGGGCAAAACCGATATGCGAAAAATGCTCGACGACGGGCAAATCGCGCACAACGCCGAGTGTTTCAAAGAGCAAATGTCGCGGTTCATCGAGTTCGGCGAAGGGAAAGCCGAAATCGTCCGCAACGGCGACTGGTTCGCCGACATGAAGTACCTTGAGTTTCTGCGCGACATAGGCAGGCACTTCTCGGTCAATAAAATGCTGACCGCCGAGTGTTTTAAATCGCGGTTCGAGGGCAAGGGGCTGTCGTTCCTTGAGTTTAACTATATGTTGCTGCAAAGCTACGACTTCCTGCATTTGTACAGGACGAAGGGGGTTAGGCTGCAGCTCGGCGGCGACGACCAGTGGTCGAACGTTCTCGCGGGCGCGGACTTGATTCGCAGGGTTGAACAGGGCGAGGCGTTCGCGATGACCTTCGCGCTTATCACCACCAAAGACGGCAAGAAAATGGGCAAAACCGAAAAAGGCGCGCTCTGGCTTGACGCCGAGAAATGCCCCCCCTACGACTTTTTCCAGTATTTCCGCAACGTCGACGACGCGGAAGTCGTCAAGCTTATGAAAATGCTGACCTTTATCCCCGTCGGCGAAATCGAGGAAATGGAAAAGACGCTTAGCGGCGCGGAGTTCAACGCCGCCAAGGAACGCTTGGCTTTTGAAGTGACCGCGCTGGTTCACGGCGAGGGCGAGGCGGCAAAGGCGCGCGACGCGGCGAAAAGCGTGTTCGGGGCGGGGAGAGCTAACGACAATATGCCGACGGTTACGCTTGCCGAAAGCGACTTTTCCGACGGGAAGATAGCCGTTCTCGATTTGTTGGTGAAGGCGGGGCTGTGCGCTTCCAAGCGCGAGGCGAGAACGACGGTCGAGCAGGGCGCGGCAAGCGTCAACCGCGTCAAGGTTACCGACGTCAACGCGCTTATCGAAATTGACGGTTACGCCGAGGTGCAAAAGGGCAAGAAGAATTTCGTGAAAGCGGTAAGGGGGCGGGGATAACGCCCGCGCCCGTAAAGTTCAGCGTAAAAACATATTTTTTTAATAGAAAATTCACGCCGTCTACACAATGCCGGGGTATTATTAAGACAAGAAAGGTCGTCGGCGGTTCGCCGGCAAAACGAAAGGAGTTAATTATGGAATACGAATACGGTTACGTCAACGACGCGATTGAAGCCGCGCACGCAAGGACGGAATTTCCGTCGGAGCCGCGTTCACGCGTTCCCGTTTTTCCGCGGACCGCGCCGGGGTCGCGCCAAACGCCGAAAAGGAGAAAGGGTAAGTTAAGAACCGTTATAGCGGCGTGTTTGGCGGTGATAGTTTTGGGCGGCGCGTCCGGCTTCGGCGGGGCGTACCTTTGGAACGGCATTAACGGCATCTTAAACGGCGGCGAACGCGAAAACGGACCCGTGCTTTCCGACAGGAACGCCGGCGCGACGACGGAGGAATTATCAATCGCCGAACCCGACGTCCTCGTGCCGCCGAGCGAAAACGACAGGCTGTTAAGCAAGATTGAGCTTTATGAAAAGGTCAGCGATTCCGTCGTGGGGATTAAGATTTCGTACCGGAACGGCGGATACGGGAACGACGGCGTGGTGGCGAGCGGCGTTATCTACACCACGGACGGGTATGTCATAACCTGCGCGCACGTCGTCGTTAACGCAAGCAAGGTTTATGTCGTCGTCAACGATTATGCCGACCCCGAAATCGTTTACGAATACGAGGCGGAAGTGTTAGGTATGGATAACCCCACGGATTTGGCGGTGTTGAAAATCAAACGCGACGAACCGTTCAAGGCGTCGGCAATCGGCAGCAGCGGCGATTTGAAAATAGGGCAGGACGTCTGCGCCGTGGGAAACCCCGCCGGGCTTTCCAAAACCTTGACGGACGGGATAGTTTCGGGACTTCAGCGCGGTTTGGGCGACAACACCTACGAACTGCCTTCCATTCAGACGAACGCGGCGGTTAACGGGGGCAATTCCGGCGGCCCGCTCTACGATATGTACGGGAACGTGGTCGGCATAGTCAATAAGAAAATCGTTTATAACGGCGAGATAGACAATTTGGGGTTCGCCATTTCAATAGACGAGGCGAAACCGATTATCGACGAGCTTGTCAAAAACGGCTCCGTTACCAGCCGCGCCAGGCTCGGCATTTCCGCTAAGGAAGTCAACTCTCAAAACGCTTTCACGCTTGGCGTGGACGTGGAAAAGGGGCTTTACGTGGACAGCGTGACGCCGGGGACGTCCGCCGCGGAAAGCGGGTTGACGCGCGGCGACGTGATTATCAAAATCGACGGGAAGGACGTCGCGACCATTGCCGACGTGCAAGGGATTATCAAATTCAAGAGCGCGGGGGACATGGTGGAGGTTACCGTCGTGAGATACGATAAGTTCGGCGAAAAGGAAGAGTTGAAGATAAAATTCAAGCTGACGGCAAGCAGTTGACGCTATTTGCCTTTTAAAACGGGAAAGGCGGCTTTACGCCGCCTTTTCTCACTGCATGAGTATATAACCGCCGTATCCGCAGTATACAAGCATAAAGATAACCGCCTCGTACCTTTTCAGTTTTCTGTTGGTAGACGAAAAAATCCACAAAAGTACGACGGACAGAGACATAAAGGTCATATCGACGGCGTTAAACGCCGCCGTCGCCGCCTCGCCCAAAACGATTACGGGCAGACCGAGCACTATGCACGCGTTGAATATATTGCTACCCACTATATTGCCGATAGCCATGTTGTTTTCGCCTTTTTTTGCCGCCATTACGGTGGTTACCAATTCCGGAAGGGAAGTCCCTATTGATATTATCGTTACGGATATTATCTTTTGGCTTATCCCTATTCTTTCGGCGAAGGCGGCGACGTTGTCCACGACCAAGCCGCTCCCCAAAATAACTCCTGTCAGCCCCAACGCTATGATTATAACGGATTTGAGCGTTTTATATCTCGGGGTTTCGTTCGCGTTTTTGTTTTTGCCGTCCGATAACAGCGTGATTAAATAATAGACGAATATGGAGAAAAAGAGGATTAACGTAACGCCGTCCGCCCGCGTGAGCGAGTTCGCCCGGGAGGGGTCGAACAGGTTATCCAAAAACAGCGTTGACAGACCTAACGTTACCAGCAGCAATATGGGAATTTCTTTTTTTATTACGTCGTTGCAGATTTGAAAAGGGACTATCAAAACCGCCAAACCCAGTATAACGAGTATGTTGGCTATATTGCTCCCTATCACGTTCCCGAAGAGCATATCCGCGTTGCCCGACAGGCGCGAATTGAAAGAAATGGCGAGTTCCGGCGCGGACGTGCCGAAAGCCACTATCGTCAGACCGATTACGGACGCGGGGATTTTTAAATTCTTAGCGAAAGACGAAGCGCCTTCGACAAAAAAATCGGCGCATTTTATCAGGATAAAAAACCCGGCGACTGACAGCAAAATATTTAATGGCAAGTTAACCGACCCCCGCTTCATGGCGGATTATGTTTTTATGAAAGCGTCCGCAGGAACGCGCCGTCCTGCGGACTTTCATACGAACGCGCGGCGGGCGCCGCCGCAACGGCGCGGAACCGTTATCCCGCGTAAACCGTCGGGCTTCCGCAAATATCGCAAAAACGCGCGTCGTCAGGGTAAATGAATTTGGTTTTGTGATAATCGCAGTCGATGTTCGTGCAGATGTTTTGGTAAGGCGCGTCTTCCGCGTCGGGCAGCTTCGCCCCGCATTTAAGGCAAAATTTCGATTCAACCCTATAGGATTGGTTTTTGCAGTTCGCGCAAGTTTTCATGATTCCCTCCTCATGCTTTTCCGCTGTACGGTATAAGCATATCACATTATCGTCTGAAAGTCAACCGTTACGGCAAATCTTGCCGGCGCGTCGCCGCCCTTGCCGCTTCGGCGGCGCTCGCCCACGCCCACGCCAGGTTATATCCGCCGCAATCGCCGTCAACGTTGACCGCCTCGCCGATTATAAACAAATTAGGATGGAGCTTCGACGACAAATCGCCGTTAAGTTCGGCGGCGGGGACGCCCCCCGCCGTAACCTGCGCTTTGCCGAGCGGGGCTGTTCCCGTTACCGGAAAACGCCAGTCCTTAATTAAACCGACCGCGTCGCCCCGCCGCTGCGCGAGCGCCGCCCCTATCCGCTTGCGGAACAGCCCGGTGAAACGGTCTTCCGGCGCGCAGCCGGCGCGTTTGTTTATAATTTCCCTCAATTCCCCCGGCGTGAAATCGGGGGCGATGTCCAACGAAACCGTCAGCCTGTTCCCGTAATCGCGGACAAGGCGGGAAAGGTTCATAACACATATTCCCGACAGCGAACCGTCGTTGAACTGCACTTCCCCCCGCTCGGATTTGAGGGTTTTCCCGCCCGCCTCGGCGCGGCAAACGGCGCGCACCCGCAGCCCTTTGAGCGGACGGGTCAGGGCTTTATCGGTGATTATCGGGCAAAGCGAGGGAAAGGGCGTTATTATCGTATGACCTATCTTTCCGAGCGGCCCGAAGTTTGAAGTCTCGCCGCCGCCCGCCGCCCAAATCAGCTTTTTCGCGAAAATCCCGCCGTTTATCAAGAACCCGCCGTCAATCGGGGTTATATCGGAGCAGGTCGTCCCCGGCATGAACGCGGCGTTCGGGAAAGCGGCGAGTCTTAGCGCGTCCAAAACGGAAGCGGCGGCGTTTGAATGGGGGTAAACACGCCCGTCCCCGTCGGTTACGCAAACCAACCCCAGCGAGGCGAAAAATCTTTCCGCCCCCTCCCATTTCGCGAGGACGGCGCGCGCCAGTTCCGCGTCGCCGTGATACGCGCCCAATTCAAGAGGGGAATGTGAAAGGTTGCACCGCCCGTTCCCCGTCATAAGCAGCTTTTGTCCGGCGCGCGCGCCGCGTTCCGCGACGAGAACGCGTTTACCCGATTTTGAAACGAGCGCGGCGGCGGCCAAGCCGGACGCGCCGCCGCCGATTATGGCTATGTCAAATTTCTCCATTGATTTGCGGTTCTTCTCACACTGATTTCCGATTAAAACGGGGGACGGTATCAAACGCGTATCAGCGTTTTCGGCGTTTTCGTAAGGTTGACGCATCCGTTTTTGGTAACCACCGCCATATCCTCAATCCGTACCCCGAACTTATGCGGGATATACACCCCCGGCTCTACCGTGAGAACCATGCCCTCTTTAAGCGTCGAATCCGATTTCGCGGAAAGGGCGGGCGCTTCGTGAACTTCCAGCCCGACCCCGTGTCCGAGGCTGTGCCCGAAAAAGTTCTCGTACCCCCACGCCTCCAGCGTGGAGCGCGCCACGTTGTCAAGCAGCTTCCCCGTAACTCCGGCGCGGATTGCCTTTAAAGCGTCGGTGTTCGCCGACCATACCGCGTCGTAAACCCGCTTCATGTTTTCGGTGGGCTTGCCGACGACGACCGTTCGCGTCATGTCCGAACTGTAGCCGTCTACCGACGCGCCGAAGTCGATTATCAGAAAATCGCCGTTTTCCAACGGCTTATCCGTGGGGGCGGCGTGCGGAACGGCGGAATTTTTCCCCGAAGCGGCGATTGTGGGGAACGCCGCGCCGTCCGCCCCCAATTCCATCATATAATAGTTCAAAACGGCGGCGACCTGTTTTTCGGTTACGCCCGCTTTCAGCTTTGTAATCAGTTTTCCGAAAGCGCGTTCGGCAAGCCTTTGCGCCGTTTCGATTTTTTTCAGTTCCGAAGCGCTTTTAACCGCGCGTTTTTTTATAATTAAGTCTGAAAGCCAAGGCGAAGCGTCAAATTCCGTCTGCGGGAACATCTTTTTATATTTTTCAAACTCCGCCAGCGTTACGGTTTTGTTCTCGACTGAGACGGTTTCTATTCCGTGCTTCATAAAGATATATTCCAAATGCTCCTTCAGCTCGTTCAGCAAAACGACCTTGAAGTCCTTAACGGTCTCCGCGGCTTTTTCGTAATATCGCGAATCGGTTAAAAAATAGCTCTTTTCCTTTGTGACGACGACGACGCCGGACGACGACTTAAACCCCGTCACATAACGGCGGCCGACCTCCGACGTGATTAACGCCGCCTGTTTTGAATCCGGCAAAGAATCGGCGATTATCTCATTCATAACATCTCCTTGACGGCGTATAACGCCAATATATAGCTGTTTTTCCCGAACCCGGCGATAACCCCTTTGCAAACCGGCGCGATTACGGAACGGGCGCGAAATTCCTCCCGCGTGTGGACGTTGGACAGGTGAACCTCGATTACGGGGATTTTCAGCGCGGAAATGGCGTCCCTAATCGCGTAGCTGTAATGGGTGTAAGCCCCCGCGTTGAGTATGACGCCGGCGGCGGTTCGCCCCGCCTCATGCAGTCTGTCTATAATGTTCCCCTCGCAGTTCGACTGATAAAATTCGCAGTCTATTTCCAACTCTTTACACTTTTTTTCGATGAACACATAGACGTCTTCAAGCGTTTCGGTTCCGTAAACGCCCGGTTCCCGCGTTCCCAGTAAATTCAAGTTCGCCCCGTTGATAACGTAGATTTTCATTTCGACAGCCTCCTGTAATAATTTGCCATGACGGCGCAGTCCTCCGCCTGCGTCCCCCGCGATTCGCACACGACGAACGGCTCCGCCCCGCGTTTGAATATCTCTTCCATAAGCGGCTCGTATTCCGGACCGAAGCGGTCGTCACGAAACGTCAGGTGCGTTTTCTCCCCGCCCGCCGTGTATTCGATTTTGCTGAAGTGTATGTGTAAATTATGAAGCCTTTCCGCGCCCAGCTTATCCTTTATTTTATCGAATATCGCCGCGTAGTCGCCGCCGGTTATTATTCCGCCGCGGGTTCGCGCGTTTAAGTGCCCGAAGTCCACGCAGGGCATCATCCTTTCGTCGAACGAGCACAACTCCAACACTTCCTCAAGGTCGCCGAGCTGGTTGATTTTCCCCATCGTTTCCGGGCAGATAACGACGTCGCCCAAACCTTCCGCGTCTAAAGCATTCCGCGCTTCCTTAAACGTGTCGGCGGCGAGCGCCAACGCTTCCCCCCTGCTTATCCCGGCGCATGAGCCGGAATGTACCACTATCCTTTTCGCGCCGATTTTTTTGGCGGCGCGGGCGCTTTCGAGAATATACGTTACGCTTTTAAGCCTTATCTCCTCTTTTACGCTTGAAACGGATATGAAATACGGGGCGTGCAGGGACAGCCGCATACCGTGCCTTTCGGCGAGCGCGGGCAAGAGTTTACGGGCGTTTTCCGCGATATTAACCCCTCTGCCACATTCGACCTCGAAGCCGTTCAAACCAAATTCGGCGAGGTAGGCGGGGAGGGCTTCGGGAAATTTGCGGTCGCCGTAACTGTCAGGCTTCCCTCCCGGGGCGAACGTTACAGCCATTATCTTTTCTCCAGTTTTGAAAAATCGCGCTTGAACACGGCGCTTTCGATTTTGCGCCTAAGCCGGAACGAAGGCTTGTCCTCTAAATAAAACGGTTCCACCAAAATGGTCTTTATCCCGTATAAGTTCCCGCCCGCCACGTCCGTGAGAATTTGGTCGCCGACGAGCGCCACGCGGGATTTGGGCAACCCCAGCAGTTTGACGCCCTTTCGCAGACCGAAAGGCAAGGGCTTGCACCCGAACGCGACAAACCCTATCCCCAACTCTTCGGCGAGCGGCTTTACGCGCTTCGCCGTGTTGTTGGAAACGACGACGGCTTTCACGCCTAAGCCGCGCAAAGCGGACAGCCATTCCGTAACGCCGAACTCCGCCGCGGGGCTGCCGTGCGTTGAAAGCGTGTTGTCAAGGTCGAGAATCAACCCCTTGATTTTATATTTGAAAAGCAGTTTTTTATCGATTTGCAGAACGTTTTTCAGCCATACGGTGGGTTTAAACAGCATAACGAACCTCTTCGCAAAAGCAAATAAGCGGACTCTCGTCCGCTTATTTGCCTATTTGAATTTGCGCTTACGAGCGGCTTCGGACTTTTTCTTCCGCTTGACCGAGGGTTTTTCATAATGTTCCCTCTTGCGGACCTCGGCAAGAACGCCGTCCCTGGCGCACGAACGCTTAAAGCGTTTCAACGCGGTTTCCAGAGACTCGTTTTTCCCAAGACGAACTTCCGCCATTTATTTCCCTCCCTTTGCGTTAAAGCACAGGATAACATACATACAAAACACGATAACAAGTATACATCAAAAAGTTATCCTTGTCAAGCGTTATTTACGGTTAATCAAAAATAATCATAGCCGTAGGATGAGTACAACGCGAAGACGTCTTTAAGGACGTACCCCACAATGTCATAAACGCCGTTGTCGTCAAGGTCGTCTACGATTATCAAAAGATTCCGCCCGGCTTGCTCGCTCAAGTCGTAATAGGTGTCGGAGTAGGTATCGTCCATATCGACGCTGTTATCTCCCGTCAGATTGGGGTACGGCTTTCCCGAAAAACCTTCGGAATAGGTAAGCTCGACCGTCGCGACCTTTACGTATCCCAATTCCAAACTGCCTTTGAACCCGTTTTCCCTGAACGACATCTTAATCGCGACGACATCGCCCAGTTCCTCGGTTAAAGCGCCGGAAGTAATCGTAATGTCGCCGCCGGTGATTCTGTCGTCCTTATCGAACGTCAGCCCCGAGTATGACGCGGACACGCCCACATCTTTGCTAACCTCGCGGTATTCCCAGGTGTCGTAGTCCCATTCGGTATCTTTGTATTTGACATTCAGCCGCGTTTCGCCCGTGTAGACGCCTTTTTGGTTTTCGCCGGAATCGGTAAGCTTAACCGTCGTTTCGCCGGATTTCAAAACCACTTCCGTTTCGTATTTGCCTTTGCTCTCCAAAGCGGTGTAGGTGAAGCCCACGCCGTCGTCGCCGCTCGGGAAGATTTCACGCTTTACTATATTCCCGCCGTTTGAGTAAACGACCATCACGATGATGCTTTCGGAACCGTTTGCGTCGGCAATCAGCATTTCAAGCGAGTCTATCCCCGCGGAAATAACGCCGTCAATTTCAAACCCCGCGGAACCGTAGTAGCCGTAATCGTATACTTGATTGAAACAGTCGTTAATATAGGTCTTGACGCCGTCGCTCTTATCCACGGCCTTCAATAAGGCGAGGGCGAGTTTGTACGCCATTTCTTCCGTGATTTCTATCTCTACGGCGTCGCACTTCAACGAAATGCCGCCGAGGCTTACCTCCGCGTTTTTCTTGACGGGGGCGTCTTTCGTAAGGTTAAAATACTCGTCCCACACGGCGTCGTAGATTTTCTCGAACTCTTTGTCGGACGGCATATTAACGGACGCCGCCGAGTAAATCCCCGAATAATCGACGTCGTATCCCGCCGATTCTATAGACGCTTTCAAATACTTTTCGGCTAATTTCGGGATGTACAATACAAATTCGTCGCCTTTCAGCCACATATCCGCCGAAACGATTTCCTTTTCGCCGTTTTTGTAAGTCAGCCCGGCGAACACGTCGCCGCCGTCCACGGCCGACCTTAATATAACCGTGGTGGGGTTAATCGTCTGCGGAACGTCCATATACAAATCGTCGCGCATGAAGTTCAAAATGTATTCCTCGGGCGTGAATTTGACGACGACCTCGCCGCCGTCGGACGATTCGGTCAGGCCGCTCAAGGCGGAATAAGCGGTAACCCCGTTCTTGACAAAACTGCGCTCCGCCCTTTCGTAAGACGATTGCCCTTTCAGGTTGATTATCGGGTTGTCCCCGCGCGTAAGCAGGAATATACCCCCGCCCAACAAAGCCGCCGCCAATACCGCTACCAACGCGATAACCGGAGCCTTAGACCTCGCTCTTACCGCGCCGAAACCCGCCGTAACGGGGACGTAGCTTGATTGCTGATACGGCTGCGCCGGTTGTTGATACGGCTGCTGATACGGCTGCGCCGATTGCTGATACGGCTGTGCCGATTGTTGATACGGCTGCTGATACGGCTGTGCCGATTGCTGATACGGCTGTGCCGGTTGCTGATACGGCTGCTGATACGGTTGTGCCGATTGCTGATACGGCGGCTGCTGATACGGTTGTGCCGGTTGCTGATACGGCTGCTGATACGGCTGCTGATTTCCAAACGCGTCGTTTCTGTTTTCTTCCATTTGTCCCTCCTTAAATGGCGGATTTATTCCTGCTTAACCCCGTCCTCAAAATCGGCGGGCAACTCGCCCCTTATGCCGTCCGTAATAATTTCGGCGCAAAGCAACTTGACGAGCGCCGCCTCGTCTTTCGGGTTTTCGCGGTCTCCCGCCAAAGACGACAACTCTTCAATTTTTTCGCTCAATTTCCGAACGGCGTCGGGTCTGCCGTCAAGCTCGCTCAAACCGTTAAGCTTTTCGCACGTCAACCGATAACCGTCCTGATACGGAGACAAAGTAACCAAGCTTATCATCGGGCAACCCAACACGGTTTCTACCAACGCCTCCGTAGTCATGTCCTTTAAAATATCATCGGGAACTTGGGACGCGTCGAGCTGACGCCCGGCTTCCGCAATCTCATACCACCCCGGGTCGCCGGGGACGACGGGGAACACATACGGCTCGGTGATGGTATAAGCCTTTACCTCATTTCCTTCGTGCCCATTTTCATCGGCGGCGGAAAAAACGTTCAAAAGCAACGCGACAGCCAGTAACAGCAGCGCGACCGCCGACAACGACAACGCGGGGAAAATCCGCCGAAAATCCGTCTTTTTCATTTTCATACCCTCCTATCAATACATTATACCGATTTCTAATCGAAAACGCCAAATAACCACCTTTTCAAGCCAGAGCCCAATAGGTTTTGCTCGTTGCAAACGCATTGTACGGGCAATCGTTCACAGGATGCTCCACCACCCCCCCATAACCCCATTTAGACCTCACTATCACCACGCCGCCGGTTATCCTTTGTACAATTCCGGAATGTTCGTTGGCTATCACAGACGCATGGTAGTAAACTTTACGCCCCGAAGCAGCTGCCGAATATACATAACTGCCGTCCGTAATATACGCGGTCGCGTTGTTTATCCAGTACGCATTATTTGTGGAAGTACCGTAAAACGCATATGAGTGACAGTTATACTTCGGGTTTACGGTCGTAATTTCCACGGCGGACGGATACTGACTGAGGTAGCTGTTGAACACCGCTCGCGCGGAAGACTCAGTGGTATTGTGGTCTGACCATGAAAGATCTTCATAGACAAGTACATTCGTGTTGTTGGGGGTTCTGATGTACGTTGTGGTATACCGCGATGGCGGATTTACCGAATTTTCCGGCAGTTGCCCGGTCATGCCCTTTACAATGATTTCGGCGCAAAGCAACTTGACGAGCGCCGCCTCGTCTTTCGGGTTTTCGCGGTCTCCCGCCAAAGACGACAACTCTTCAATTTTTTCGTTCAATTTCCGAACGGCGTCGGGTCTGCCGTCAAGCTCGTTCAAACTGTTGAACAACCCGCACGCTAACCGATAACCGCTTTCATACTGAAGCAAATAGATATGAGATATGGTAGGGCAATTCAGAACGGTTTCGACCAACGCCCCCGTAGTCATGTTCCTTAAAATATCGTTGGGAACTTGAGACGCGTCAATTTTTTGTTCGCTCGTCGTAAACTCATACCACCCCGGGTCGCCGGGGACGACGGGGAACACATACGGCTCGGTGATGGTATAAGCCTTTACCTCATTTCCTTCGTGCCCTCTTTCATCGGCGGCGGAAAAAACGCTCAAAAGCAACGCGACAGCCAGTAACAGCAGCGCGATCGCCGACAACGACAACGCGGGGAAAATCCGCCGAAAATCCGTCTTTTTTATTTTTTCCTCCTTATGAATTTGCGCACTTACCTGACATTATATCACGTTTCACGCGGAAAATCAATGGTGAGGATAAATTTTATTTAATTTCGGCGTTTTGCCGTATTATACCGTGCGCGGAAACGCTTTATTATGAATAATTTACAACGCTTTGCTGTCGATTTCCTCACGAAGCGCGTTTATAAGGCTTTCCGGCGTCATAACCCCCAAATCGCCTTTCTTCCCGCTTCTGACGGAAACCTCCCTCTTTTCCGTTTCGCTGTCGCCGACGACGAGCATATACGGAATTTTCGCCATGCGCGCCTCGCGGATTTTAAAGCCTATCTTTTCGTTCCTCGTATCGATTTCCGCGCGGACGCCGTTTTTGGTTAACTCGTCGCGAATTTCCCCGCAAAAGCCGTTATGCCTGTCCGCGATGGGCAGGATTTTCACCTGGACGGGGGAAAGCCAAAGCGGGAACGCCCCCGCGTATTTTTCGATTAGCAAAGCCAGCGTCCTTTCATAACAGCCTATCGACGAACGGTGAATGATGATGGGATATTTTTTCTCCCCGTCGGAATCCACATATGTCATGCCAAACATTTCGGCTTGTTGAAAATCGACCTGGACGGTAATTAACGTGTCCTCTTTCCCGAAAACGTTGCGGATTTGTATGTCGAGCTTAGGTCCGTAAAACGCGGCTTCCCCGTCGGCTTCGTAGTAATCCAGACCGGTTTTGTCAAGGATTCCCCGCATGAAGTTTTGTGTGCGCTCCCACTGTTCGGGTGCGCCTATGTACTTCTCGCGGTTGTTCTCGTCCCATTTTGAGAACCGAAAACTTATATCCTCTTCCAGACCGAGCGTTTTCAGCAGAAACCTGGCGAAGTCGAGGGCGCCGAAAAATTCTTCCTCCGCTTGCTCCGGCGCACAGATTATATGCCCTTCCGAAAGCGTGAACTGCCGCATACGGATTAACCCGTGCATTTCTCCGCTCGCCTCGTTGCGGAACAGCGTCGCGGTTTCGTTATAGCGCATGGGCAGGTCGCGGTAAGAACGTGAACGATTCAGGTACGCTTGATATTGGAACGGGCAGGTCATGGGGCGCAGCGCGAACGTTTCACCGTTTTTCTCTTCGTCGCCGATTATGAACATTCCGTCGCGGTAATGGTACCAGTGCCCCGAGATTTTAAACAAATCCGATTTGGCGAAAGAGGGGGTTTTCGTCAGCCGATATCCCCTTTTTTCCTCCTCGTCTTCCACGAAGCGCTGTAAAATCTGAAGGACTTTGGCGCCTTTCGGCAACAGAACGGGCAACCCTTGCCCGATAACGTCTGAGGTGGCGAACAGCTCAAGTTCCCGCCCCAATTTATTGTGGTCGCGTTTTTTCGCCTCTTCCAGCTTGGATAAGTATTCTTCAAGCTGCGACGCTTTCGGGAACGCCGTTCCGTAAACGCGGCACAACATTTTGTTCTTTTCGCTGCCGCGCCAGTAGGCGCCCGTCGCGCTCGTCAGCTTAACCGCCTTTACGGGGGTTACGTCGGTCAAGTGGGGACCCGCGCACATATCGGTAAATTCCCCTTGTTTGTAAAAACTGATTTTTTCGGCTTTGCCGCGCAGTTCCCCGGCAAGCTCGATTTTATACGGCTCGCCTTCGAGGAGTTTCAGCGCTTCGTCCGGCGAAAGCTCGAAGTATTCGAGGGGCAAACCTTCTTTAACGATTTTTTTCATCTCGGCTTCGATTTTTTCCAAATCCTCGCCCGCAAACGGCTTCTCCGTGTCGAAGTCGTAGTAAAAACCGTTCTCGACGGCGGGCCCCATGCCCAATTTGACGGCGGGGTAAAGCCGCTTGACCGCCTGCGCCAAAATATGCGCGGCGGTATGGTGAAAGGCCTTACGCCCCTTTTCGTCGTCGAATGAAAGCAGTTCGCTTTCGCCCGTGATTTTCAACATATCGCGATACCGTTCCTTTGTCGTCTTATGGCGGCATTATATCACGTTTTTCGGTTAATGTCAAGCGACGGGGCCTTTCTGTCACGGCAATTCCGCGTGAAACGCGGTTACACCGCCTTTTCAAACTGGCTGTTGTACAACTCGGCGTAAAACCCGTTTTTCGCGATTAACTCGTCGTGGCCGCCCTGTTCGGCTATATCGCCGTTTCGCATCACGAGAATCAAGTCGGCGTTTTTAATCGTCGAAAGCCTGTGCGCGATGATAAAACTCGTCCGCCCCCGCATAAGGTCGTCCATAGCCTTCTGGATGCGCGTTTCCGTGAGGGTGTCCACCGAACTTGTCGCCTCGTCCAAAATCAATATCTTCGGGTCGGCGAGAACCGCCCGCGCGATTGTCAAAAGCTGTTTTTGCCCTTGCGAAACGTTGGTAACCTCCTCGTTCAACTCCATGTCATAGCCGCCCGGCAGCGTTTTTATAAAATGGTGCGCGTGGGCGGCTTTGGCGGCGGCGATAACCTCATCGTCGGAAGCCTCGCCGTTTCGCCGCCCGTAACGGATATTCTCCATTATGGTTCCGTTGAACAGCCAGGTGTCTTGCAAAACCATCCCGAACGCCGAGCGTATTTCCCTCCGGTCATAATCGCGCAGGTCGCGCCCGTCGACGAGGATGGAACCGCCGTTCACGTCGTAAAAGCGCATCAGCAGCTTGATAATCGTGGTTTTGCCCGCGCCGGTGGGGCCGACAATCGCGATTTTCCGCCCGGCGTCTATCTTGGCGGAAAAGTCGTTTATTATAATCTTGCCCTCGTCGTAACCGAACCGCGCGTTTTTAAACTCCACGTCGCCCGCTATGCCGGAAGGCGGTATGGGCGCGCGCTCCCTTTCGGCGCCGTCGGTCTCCTCCTCGCCGCCCAAGAACTCGAAAACGCGTTCGGCGGCGGCGACCGTCGACTGCACCATGCCGCTTACCTGCGCGATTTGCCCCATAGGCTGGGTGAACTGCCTCGTGTATTGGATAAACGCCTGAATGTCGCCCACGTTTATCCTCCCGCGGATGGTGAAATACCCGCCGATAATCGCGACGGCGACATAGCCCAAATTACCCACGAACGTCATTATCGGCATCATCAGCCCGGAAAAAGCCTGCGACCGCCACGCCGAGCGGTACAGCATACCGTTGTCCTTGTCAAATTGCTCCATCACCCGCTCTTCGGCGTTAAACGCGCGGACGATGTTCTGCGCGCCGAACACCTCTTCAATCTGCCCGTTCACATGACCCAGGTATTCCTGCTGGTTCTTGAAGTGCTTTTGCGAAATCTTCACGGTAACGGAAATCAGGATAAGCGACACGGGCACGATTATGAGGGCGACGAGCGTCATAACGACGTCTATTGACAGCATCATGGCGAACACCCCGACGATTGAGACGATTGACGTAATCATCTGCGTTACGCTTTGATTAAGGCTTTGGGAAAGGGTGTCGATGTCGTTGGTGATAATCGAAAGCGTTTCGCCGTGGTTTTTGCTGTCGAAGAACTTAAACGGCATACGGTGTATTTTTTCGCTTAAATCCTTGCGCAGGTTATAGGTCAGCTTTTGGGCGACGTTCGTCATCAGCCAACCTTGAACGTACGAGAACAGCGCGCTCGTAACGTACAAAACCAGTACGGTGAGCAAAATCCTGCCGATTTTCGAGAAATTGATTCCCGCGCCGCCGCTTAACTTGTTCATCAGCCCGGAGAAAAGCTCGGTCGTGGCGTTCCCGAGGATTTTCGGCCCCACGATGGCGAACGCCGTGCTCCCCGCCGCGAACGCGAAAATGAACGCCAGCGCGATTTTATACGGCGAAAGATACGCGAAAAGCGTTTTAAGCGTGGCCTTAAAGTTTTTCGCCTTTTCCACGTTCATCACGGCGTGGGGCGGCGCGCCCGGCGGCCCCATTCGCCGCCTTCTCTGCGGTGTTCTTTCCGGTTCCGCCATTACGCGCCCCCCCTTTCAAGTTCCTCTTTCGACAGCTGCGAATAAGCGGTCTGACGGTAGGGTTCGCAGGCTTCGAGAAGCTCGCGGTGCGTCCCCGCGCCCGCCACGCGACCGCGGTCGAGAACGATTATGCGGTCGGCGTTCATAACCGTGCTTATCCGCTGGGCGACCACGATAACCGTGCCGTTCTTCGTGACGCCCGACTCAAACAGCGCTTTCCTCAAGGCGGCGTCGGTCTTGAAGTCCAGCGCGGAAAAGCTGTCGTCGAAGATATAGATTTCCGGGTTTTTGGCGATGGCGCGCGCGATTGAAATCCGTTGCCTCTGCCCGCCGGAAATGTTGGCGCCCCCCTGCGAAACGGGCTCGTCGTATTTGTTTTCCTTGGTCAGGATAAATTCCTCCGCCTGCGATATTTTCGCCGCCGCCGTAACGCGCCCCTCGTCCATGCCCCCGTCGGAATAGGATATGTTCGAGCGAAGAGTCCCCGAGAACAAAGAGCTTTTCTGCGGGATATAGCCTATCTTTCCCCGCAAGTCCGCGAGCGTTACGTCCTTGACGTTCACGCCGCAGACCAGCACTTCCCCTTCCGTCGCGTCGAAGAAGCGGGGTATAAGGTTAACCAGCGTGGATTTCCCCGAACCCGTCGAGCCGATAATCGCGGTGGTTTCGCCCGCGTTTGAGACAAAGCTGATATCGCTGAGCGCGTTTTCCTCGGCGTTGCGATAACGGAACGAAACGCCCCTGAATTCCAGCAAGGGAAGGTTCTCGCCGCCCGCGCCGCCGAATTTCACGGGGGTTTCGGGGTCGAGGACGCTGATTTCTTTATCCAAGACCTGCCCTATGCGCTTAAACGAGATAGCCGCCCTCGGAAGCACGACGGACAGCATCGAAAGCATGAGGAACGACATGATGATTTGCATCGCGTAATTGATGAAGGCTATCAGGTCGCCCACGAGCATCGCCCCGGCGTCAATCTGTTTCGCGCCTTCCCATATAATCAGAACCGACACCCCGTTCATGATGAACATCATGGTCGGGAACATCGTCGCCATTACGCGGTTGATGAAAATGTTGACTTTCGTTAAATCCGCGTTCGCCGCGTCGAAGCGCTTTTTTTCGCGCTCCTCGCTGGAGAACGCCCTGATTACCGGCAGACCCGTCAGTATCTCGCGGGAAATACGGTTTAAGTTGTCCACCAATTTTTGCACGCGGTGGAATTTCGGCACCGCGATAAAGAAAAGGGTGAACACGATTAGGAAGATGACCCCCACGGCAAGACCGATTACCCAGCCCATCGCGCTTTCCTTTCGCATGACCTTGAAAAGTGCGCCGAAGCCCATTATCGGGGCGAAAATCAACAAACGCAGCCCCATGGCGAGGAACATCTGCGTCTGCTGAACGTCGTTCGTACACCGCGTAATGAGGGAGGCGACGGAAAGGTCGTCAAATTCGCCGTTGCCGAACCGCAAAACCTTGCGCAGCGTCATTCCGCGCGTTTCGCGGGCAAAAAACGCGGCGACCCTCGCGGCGAGGAACGTCGTCAGCACGGCGGCCGCCATGGAGCCGAAAGCGAATAAAATCATAATCCCGCCCGACTTGAACATATAGTCCATCTGTTCCTTATCGACGTCTATGCCGGCTTTTTTATGTATTTCCCGCGTTTGGAGGATTGCCGCGTTTTTGATTATGGCGGGGTCGAGCGTTTTTAATTGCTCCTTTACCGTTTTGATTATTATTTGGGCGAAAGGGTGGGTGAAATCGACGTCCCCCGTTTTCAGCATCTCCATGATTTCGGAAAAGTTTTTGTCGACCTGACCCTCGTCCGCGCCTAAAGAAACCATGCCGTCCCTTATTTTTTCCTTATAGCTTTCAATCTCGGCCGAAATCCCCCCGCCGCCGTCGCCGGAATCCGCCGATACGCCCGGCATATTCTCGGCGTAATAAATGATGAGCATGGACAGGGAAAGGCTGTTCCCGAGATTTTCATACGCCTTCGATTTTTCGCGGACGTCCCCGTTCAGCGCGTAAACGCCGCCGCTCAACGTGTAACGGCTTAAAACGTCGTCCGCGTCGATATCGTCCCCCGCGACGAGCAGAATCTTCTCCATTTCCTCCCGCGTAATCCTTTCGGGGACGGGGGCCTCGATGCCGCCGCGCTGGATTCCCACGTCGACGATGTCCGCCGTGTAAGCGGGGAGCGCCAGTTCGCAGTATGCCTGCCCCGCGAGCAGGGATACCACGACGACTATGATATGCCATTTTTTTAAAAGTAACCCGAACAGTTTCCCCATAGAAAAGCCCTTCCGCAAAAATATAAGCCCCGAAAAATATTAACCCCGCCGATGTAAGACGGGGATTGACAATATTTCCTATGCGCCGGCGGAAAAGCCGCTTTGCTTTTTCGCTAACCGGGATTTTAAACGCGCCGCCTTGTTTTTATGGATTATCCCTTTGGCCGCCGCTTTGTCGATATTCTTGACCGTGATTTTCACGGTTTGGGCGGTCGCGCCTTCGGCCCTCGCTTTTTTCAAACCGGTTTTCAATTCCGATTTGCGCGCCTTATTGCGCTCGTTCCTCGCTTTCGTAACCAAGACCCTCTTTTTGGCGGATTTGATATTAGGCAAAATTTCACCCCCGTTTTGTTAATGAAAAATTTCAACGAATTACATTTTAACATACTTTTTTGAAAAAATCAATAGTTTTTAAAAAAACGGCGAATTTTTTTTGCCAAAAGTATTTTATTTTTCCGTAATGTATGCTATAATTATACAAAAATCTGAAAGGGCAGGGTGCTTTCAATGGCGAAAATAACTTTTATAACGGGCGGGACGGGCGGTAAATCGCGGTGGGCGATAACTAATTACGCGCCGTTCGACAACGTCTTGTACATGGTCGTTTCCGACGAGCTCGACGAGGACACCGCCAAGAGAATCGATTACAGTTGCAAAGAGCATAACATAGAATGGGATATAAGGCTCTCCGCGGATAACCTCGCCAAAATGGTCGAGGGGCGCAAGTTTTCAATCCTCGACGATTTGAGCGCGTTTGTCAAACGCGTGGTGGCGGGCAAATGCCCCAACCTCGACGAAATGAACCACAAGTTAAGGCGGGAAATCGAGCGGGAATCGATTAAGGAAATCGAGGAGCTGATGAACGCCGTAAGGTCGTCGAACGGAAACCTTACGATTATTTCGACCGAGATTGGGTTTTGCCCGGTCCCCAATGACGAGGAGCAGCGTTGGTTCAGGGAAATCCTCGGAAACGTGAACCAAAGGATAGCCAATCTGTGCAACGAGGTGCATCTGTCGACGAGCGGCGTTACGTTTAAAATCAAAGGGTAACCTTTTAAGCGGTATTTTCAAACCATAAACTAAGAAAGGATTTTTTATCATGACTTTTGAGGAATTTGTAACCAGCGCGAGGGAGCGTAAGGCTTCCGACATTCACATGACGGTGGATACCCCCACGGTGTTCCGCATCAACGGCGACTTGACGGAAATAGAGGGGTTAAGCGACATCCCCGTCAACAACCGCTTAATTTTGTCCCTGCTGAACGCCGACCAGGAAGAGAACCTGAACGCCGGCAACGACGTCGAGTTCGTTATAGAGCTTAGCGACGGGAACAGGCAGCGCGTCAACGTCTACCGCCAAATGGGCAGGCTCGCCTGCGCCATTCGTCTGCTGAACAGCGTAATCCCCACCCTTGAGGAGCTTAACCTGCCGCCTATCCTCAACGAGCTGGCTACCAAGAAGAGCGGGCTTGTTCTGGTTACGGGGACTTCCGGAAGCGGGAAGACCACGACCCTTTCGATTATTCTCAACCACATTAACCAACACCGCCCCTGCCACATCATCACGCTGGAAGACCCGGTGGAATACCGCTACGAGCCGAAGACCGCCACCATTCACCAACGCGAGATAGGCAGGGACGTAAAAGACTTCCAGACCGCGCTCAAGCACACCCTGCGCGAAGACCCCGACGTTATCTTGGTGGGGGAAATGCGCGATTATGAAACCATGCAGCTGACGATAACCGCCGCGGAAACGGGGCACTTCGTTTTAGCCACGCTGCATACGCGCGGCGCCATCCACACCGTAAACCGCATAGTGGACGCCTGCCCCCCCAATATCCAGCACCAGATTTTGGTTCAACTGTCGCAGATTCTGGAAGCGATTATATCGCAGCAGCTCCTCCCGCTGAAGAACGGCAAGGGCAGGGTCGCCGCGCTGGAGGTTATGATAGGCAACGACGCGGTCAAGAACATGATTCGCTCGAATAAGTGCCATCAGCTTGAAACGGCGCTTCAACAGGGCAAAAGCGCGGGGATGTGCACGATGGACGACGCCATAATCGACTTGTATCGGCAGGATTTGATTTCAAGGGAGACGGCGATGTCGTTCGCTTACGACAGGCTGAATATGGCGACGAAGTTTTGACCGCCGGCGGCGTAATTTTAAACAAGGTGCGTTATGGACATTAAAGGCTTCACCTACGGCTACGCCGGGAAGCGGGGCGATTTCCGCTCGCCCGGGGCGGTCAAATCGCAGGAGCTTCTTTACGGCGTCGGTATAAACTGGCTTTGCCTCGCCGTCGTCAACCGCCAGAAAAACTTTTTTTCCACCGATATATCCTTCGACTACGCGGCGACGCCCACCGACGGGGATATAGCTTTCGCCGTCGGCAAGGCGCGGGAGCGCGGGATAAAGGTTTGCCTGAAGCCCATGCTCAATTCCGCGGACGGGATGTGGCGCGCCTACATCGGGTTCCCGGATTTGAATATGCGCGGGGTCGACGTTTACTGGGGGGAATGGTTCAAAAGCTATTCGGCGTTCATGTCGCACTACGCCGAATTGGCGGAGGAGCTTCAATGCGAGATGCTGTGCGTCGGCTGTGAAATGTCCGGGACGGAGCGCAAAGAGGATTATTGGCGGGAACTGATAGAAAAAATCCGCTCCGTTTATTCGGGGGCTTTGGTTTACAACGTCAACCACCACCGCGAGGAAACGCTGGCGTGGTGGGACGTTTTGGATTATATCGGCACATCCGCCTATTATCAGGTGGGCGTGAACGGCGCCGAACGCGGAAAAATGCTCGCCGAATGGGAAAAGGTGAGGGCGGGTCTCGCCGCCTTATCCGAAAAGGCGGGCAAAAGGCTTGTTTTCATGGAAATCGGCTGCCGCTCGGCGAAGGGGTGTTCCTCGATGCCGTGGGATTTCAGCCATAAGGAATTTCCTTTTTCAGAGGACGAGCAGGCGGATTTTTACGAAACCTGCCTCGACGTTTTTATGAAAGAGCCTAACTTCGCGGGGGTGTTCTGGTGGGACTGGTCCACTTTCATTTACGATACCGAAGAAGAGGCGAAACGCGATTTGGGGTTCAACATACATTTGAAGAAAGCGGAAACTGTCGTAAGGGAAAAATATGCTGAATGAACAGGAACCGTATCTGTGGGAATATCTGCGAAGCGCGGCGAAGCCCGTCGTCTTTTACGGAACGGGCGACGGCGCGGATAAGGTTCTTGCCGTCGCGGAAAAATACGGGGTTAAGCCGGGCGCCGTCGCGGCGAGCGACGGTTTCACACGGGGGAAGACGTTTCGCGGGTTCGAGGTGAAGCCGATTTCCGAAGTGAAGAAAAGTTTTAAGGATTTTATCGTCCTTATCTGTTTCGGAACCGACAAAGAGGACGTTTTGGAGGGGCTGTACGCCCTTTCCCGGGAGTATGAAACGTTCGCGCCGGACGTCCCCGTCGTCGGCGGAGACATATACGACGCCGAATATTTGAGCGAACACGGGGAGAAATTGGCCAAATCGCGGGAGCTGCTCTCCGACGCGAAATCGAGGGAAGTTTTCGACGGGTGGCTGAAATACAGGATAAGCGGAAGAATAGAAATCCTCGACGAAATATGTTCGCTTGAGGATGAAGCGGTTTCCCTGCTCGGGATAAAAAGCGGCGGGGGGGAATTTTTTGTTGACGCGGGCGCGTGCAAGGGGGATACGGTCGACCTGTTTTTGCGGATTACCGGCAAAAAATTCAAGAAAATAATAGCCATCGAACCCGACGCGAAGAATTTCATGGCTTTGAGGCGCAGGTTCTACGCCTTGGGCAGCGGGGTTTTCATCCCCGTGAACGCGGCGGCGTGGAGCGAGGACGCGACGCTTGAATTTACGGCGAAGACGGGGCGCGGCGGCGCGGTTTATCCGGGCAGGGGCAGACGGGTCGAAGTCGCGGCGGTTAAGATAGACGGCTTGTGCGCGGGTTCGGGGGATAAGCCCACGTTCATAAAAATAGACGCGGAAGGCGCGGAAGGCGAAATTTTGGCGGGCGCCGCGAACGTCGTTTCAAAATACCGCCCCAAAATGTCCGTCGCGCTGTATCACCGCGCCGAGGATATGTACGCCTTGCCGCTGAAAATCCACTCGCTTAACCCGCGTTACAAGATGTATCTGAGGAAAGCGCGGTGCGTCCCCGGGTGGGGGTTTAATTTATACGCCGTGTAAGAATTCGGAGGGTAGATATGCGGAGAATAGTCTTTATCGTCCTCATTGTGCTGGTCGCCGCCGTTACGGGGTTCTTCTGCTGGAGGGAATTTGCCGTTCCCGATATAGCTTACGTCGCCGATTTTCCCGATAAGACCGCGGCGGAAAACCATTTCGCGCTGAAACGGCTTTACGTCGCCGTGGTGGATGAAGAAGCGTTTGCGGACGCGCTTTCCGGGCTCACCATGACGGAATTTACGGAAGACGAGATGATGACGGCGGCCCTCGCCGCCGGCAATCCGGAGTTTTATCCCGTGTTCTATTACTCCGTTTATAAAGAGGGGGACGAAATACGCCTAAGCGCGTATATAAACATTGAACTGGCCGAAAAACAGACGCAATCGAGGTTCACGTTCGGGAAGGCGGACCTTGAGGCGGTGGCGCAGGGGCTGACGATTGACGAGGTCGCCGTCGTCCCCGTCGCCGGAAGGGAAAACGAGGCGGTGAAGAGCATCGTTTCCGAAGACAAAACGCAAATGGCCGTCGTCGACTTCGACAAGGCTTCGTCGTTTGAAATAACGCTCGGCGGCAGTTCGGGCACGGTAACGCTCAGATATGTCTATTCCGTCGCGGTCGACACCTTTTTGGACAAAATCGTTTTGGAAGACCAATTGGCAATGGTTCACGCCAACATTTCAACCGACGAGAAAGGGAACGTGTCGGCGGAATTTATCAACGAGCCTTATTCGAGCCTCGACGATTTGGACGGCGGCGCCGCGTAAGGCGGAGCTTCAATACGGCGAAAGGGGGCGGCAAGCATGCGCGGCGGCTTAAACAATGAACGGCTTCTCGGCTTAAAGGAAAAATCGGAGAAAGAATACGCCGGCGTTAAGGCGAAGGGGTTAAAACTCGATATGTCGCGCGGGAAACCGGGTCCCGACGTTCTTGAACTCTCGAACGGAATGCTGAAATTACCGGCGGGGGACTATATCTCCGAAAACGGGACGGACTGCCGCAATTACGGGATTATTGACGGTATCCCCGAAGCGAAGAGGTTGTTCGCCCAAATGCTCGGCGTTTCGGAAAGCGAGGTAATCGTCGGCGGTAATTCCAGCCTGCAAATGATGTACGACGCGGTGGCGAGGGCGATGCTGTTCGGCGCGGCGGACGGCTTTGACCCGTGGTCAAAATCGAAAATCAAGTTTTTATGCCCCGTGCCGGGTTATGACCGCCATTTCTCCGTTTGCGAGACGATGGGCATAGAGATGTTAAGCGTCCCGACGGACGGGAACGGTCCGGATATGGACGCCGTGGAAAGGCTGGTTTCGGAGGATGAAAGCGTAAAGGGGATTTGGTGCGTCCCCATGTATTCCAACCCCACCGGTATAGTCTATTCCGACGCGGTTGTGAAACGCCTCGCCAACATGAAGCCTAAGGCGCCGGATTTCAGGATTTTTTGGGATAACGCCTATTGCGTCCACCATTTGACCGACGAACCCGAAAGTCTTGCCGACATTCTCGGCGAGTGCAAAAAAGCGGGTAATCCCGACATGGTTTATATCTTCGCGTCGACGTCGAAAATCTCTTTTCCCGGCGGGGGGGTGGGCGTTCTCGCCGCGAGCGCCGGCAACGTCGCTTATATAAAGAAGCATATGGGCTTTCAGACCATCGGTTCGGATAAGCTCAATCAGCTTCGGCACGTTCAATTTTTCCGTGATTTGGACGGGATAAAGGCGCATATGGGCTTAATCAAAAACGTTTTGAAGCCGAAATTCGACCTGACGCTCGATATTCTGGAAAAAGAGCTTTCGCCCGACGGGTTGGGCTCGTGGCATAAGCCGAAGGGCGGGTATTTCATCTCTTTCGACGGCGCGCAAGGCACGGCGAAACGCACGGTCGCTTTGTGTAAGGAGGCGGGGGTGGTTCTTACCGGGGCGGGCGCCGCTTTCCCTTACGGGAAAGACCCCGAGGACAAGAATATAAGGATTGCGCCCACTTATCCGTCGCTTGAGGAATTAAGGGCGGCGATGGAGGTTTTCTGCGTAAGCGTAAAGTTGGCGAACGCGGAAAAAATTTACAATTTGTTCACAACTTTTCCGGCGAAAGTGATATAATGGCAGTAGAAAGAGGAAGTACGGAGTAAGCGAGGCGCGATGTTTTTAGAAAGGGGGGTTTTATATGTCAGTCTGGGGTTTATCAAATTCGCCTGATTATTTTAATCTGATGAATTTAACCAACGTCAACAAGGCGGCGGAAAATCAGGACAGGAACCCGCAGCTGAAAGACGCGGGCGCGGGTAAGAAAGAGGACGGAACCGTCCAAACGGCCGACCGCCCGAGGAATTATGATTCTTATGACAAAGGCGTCGGCGTCTATGAAAATCGGCAGGTCGCCGAGAAAGAGGCGTCGGATTACAGAGCCGCCGATAAAAAATCCACCGAGGCGGAGCGCGGGAATAACAGGGCGGCGGAAGCGCAGCCCGACTACGCGAGGGATTACGCGAGGGCGGTGAACAGGCTCGCGGCTGAGGAAAAGCCCGATTTTAAGGCAATCAGCCTTATCAAGAACAGTCTGCCTTCCCCCGACGACGCGGCGGAGGATGAATCGCGGTATTCGGACGGCGCGGTCGATTCTTCCGTTTTGTTTGACTCGTCCGATTTTGCCAAGTACGAAAGCCCGGCGTCCAAAGCGGAGGAAAGTCTTGTTTCCGCTTCGGAGAGCAACCGTTCCAAGTTGAACGCCGCCCAGCAAAGGGGGTTGGAGGTTTATCAGAGGATGCAAAGCTATCAAAACCCGATAAACCTTTCGCTCGCGAGGATGGCGATGTAAAATTCAGTCCGTCGCGAGGGTGCGAAGCAGCGGCGTTGCGAGGGTGCGGAGTAGCGTCGTGAGGGTGCGGGCGTCGGCGAATTACAATGAACACCATAAAAGCGGCAAGGGCTGACCCTGCCGCTTTCGTGCTTGTAACTCGACTGTATGGTCGTTTAAATTCGGGAACGGTAACCATGAAAAATCGCGGTTTTGAAACCAGCTTCAACATAGCTTATTGCGGTATAATATGCGCCCTCATTTCCATTATAATGTTCGCGGCGGTCATACCGTCCACGGCTTACGCGCTCGCCGCCGTTTCCGGAGTTTTGGTCTGGAGCGTCAGCGGGCAAATTAACCGCAAATGGGCTTTTATGACCTACGTTGCGGCTTCGGCGCTGACCTTGTTCCTCACGCCCGAACCGGAAGCCAAGACGTTTTTTATCTTGATTTTCGGTTATTATCCCTTGCTGAGAGAAAGCGCGCAGAAAATAAAAATCCGTATCCTCCGCGCGGCCGTTAAATTGGCGGTTTTTAACGCGGCGGCGGTAACGGCGTATTTCGCCGTGATATTTCTGTTCGGGGTAAGCGCGAAGGATTTCCTCGACGGGCTGGAGGGTTTCGGGAAATACGCCGTTTACGTTTTCTGGGCGATGGGTAACGCCGCGTTTTTTTTCTATGATTTTTCGCTGAAATACGTCATGTACGCTTATTTTCGGTGGATAAAACCTAAGTTGAATAAAAAAATAAGGTAAACCGCTTGTATTTTTCAGAAAAAAATAGTATAATTAAGCAATAAAAATAACAGGAGGAACTAAAAATGGATATCATTGTCGAAACGTCGGCACGACACGTTCACGTAACGAAAGAAACGCTTGAAATCCTGTTCGGGGCAGGATACGGACTCACGAAAAAGAAAGATTTGTCGCAGCCGGGGCAATTCGCCTGCGAGGAAAGGGTTACCGTCGTCGGACCGAAAAATAAGATTGAGAATATTTCCATACTGGGACCCGTACGTTCCGTCAACCAAGTCGAACTGTCCGCGACGGACGCCCGTTCGATAGGCGTGGGCGCGGTGGTTCGGGAATCGGGGGACGTAAGCGGAACTCCCGGTTGCGTGTTAACAGGACCGAAAGGGCAGGTTGAAATTTCCGAAGGGGTGATAGTAGCCAAGAGGCACGTCCATCTCACGCCTCAAACCGCCGAGGAATGGGGAATTAAAAACGGTCAGATTTTGAGCGTGAAATTCAATACCGACGGCAGGCGCGCCGTTCTCGGCGACTTTGTGGCAAGGGTGCGCGGCGACTTCGCGAACGCGGCGCATATTGACACCGACGAATCCAACGCGGTATTATGCGCGCCGGGAACGGTCGGTATAATCGTTAAAGAAGCTGTTTAATACAAACGGAGGTATTTTTATGGTAGAGGACAGGTTCTGCCAAAGCTGCGCCATGCCCATGGGAATTACCGACGAGCATTACGGCACTAACGAGGACGGGAGTAAAAGCGGGGATTATTGCAATTATTGCTATAATAACGGAAAATTTAATAAAGATTTGACAATGGGCGAAATGTTGGAAGTCTGCGTGGAGTTCATGGTCGATGAAAACGTTACGGAGGATAACGCGAGAAAAGCGCTTTTGGAAATATTACCGACGCTGAAAAGGTGGAAAACAAACGGTTGATACTGTATTTCTAAACAGTGAACAGTATGACAGTCGGCGGTTTCGGAACCGTCGGTCTGTCCGTGCGCGGATATGGCGGAATTGGCAGACGCGCCGGATTTAGGTTCCGGTGGGCGACCGTGGAGGTTCGAGTCCTCTTGTCCGCAGGCGAGAACCTCGGCTCGTATGAAGCACCCCGTAAAGTTGCGCGAAGTACGCGCCGGAGTTCTCTTTGCGGTTCGAGTCTTACGCCGTTGACCGCGGGCGCGGCCTGTTTTAAACGGCTTTAAAAGATTACGCGGGGTAGGCTTATGAAAATCATGGCGATAGATTACGGCGAGGCGCGAACGGGCTTCGCCGTTTGCGATAAAGACGAAATTATAGCCTCGCCGCTTTGCGTGGTTCATGAAAAGGATTTAGGCAGGCTTATCGTTAAAGCCGTTTCCATCGCCGCCGAAAACGGCGCGGAGGAAATAATAGTGGGCGACCCGGTCAATATGGACGGGAGCAGGGGGGAGAAAAGCGCGAAATGCGCCTTATTCGCGGAAAAACTGCGAAAAAGCGCAAACATTCCTGTTTTTATGAGAGATGAACGTTTGACTACGGTCATAGCCGCAAACATTATGAACGAAAACAACCGCCGCGGGAAAAGGCGCCGGGAAACGATTGACGCGGCGGCGGCGGCGTTGATTTTGGAAGACTATATCGCTTGCAGGAAAAACTTGAAAGGCGGTTCTTAATTGTGAAATACTTTCTTGTCTTTGTCGGTAAATTCGCCGGCGGCGGTAAAAACGTCGCCAATAAATCTAAAATAACGGAGGAAACCAAAATGAGAACGGCAAAAATCTTAACGCTTGTATTTGCGCTTGTAATGGCGTTTACCCTCGCCGCTTGCGCTAACGGCGACACGAACGCACCCGCGCCGTCGCCAACGCAAGGCGGAGCGACAAGCCAAGACCCAACGCCCGATAACGGCGGCGATACGACAGACCCGACGCCGGACGACAACGACCCTGCGGACGGCGACGACTCGGCAAATGACGGCGGCGGCGGCTGGTCGTCGGGGGTTTTCAACGCCGACGATGTGCGGGCGGAGGATTTCACATTCACCAAAAGCATTTCCGGCGACACAATCACAATCACCGTCTATGACAAAAACCTGCGCGAGGATTACGCCATAACCGAGGACAGTTTGATATATTATAGCTTGAGTGTCTACGCATTCAAAGACTTTTATGGTTATGATGTGTTTTATTTCAATGCCGGTTCGAGTTCCGACAATCCGGGGGTCTTGAAGGAATCACGCTTCTTCGCGAGTGGTTATGGCGAGAACGCCCTGAACATCGATTATGGACAGCGGAAGATAACCTTTACCGTGAAATTGAATAGATTGCTCACCCCTGGGATTGACGAATCATGGAATGATTATGAATGGATGCTGGAGGCTTTTTATAGCGTTGATAGATTTAACGGTGATTTGGCGGAGGAAGTCCAAAGCAGCGGCAGGATGCAAATTTTTGAAACGCAATAGTTTAAGCATTATCCCCCGACATCACGCTTTTTTCTTTTGTTATACCATATCTCAACGATTATTCATAGGTTTTTAGAGGGACTTGATTGTGAAATACTTTAAAAAGATAGAAGGCGAAAGGGTTTATCTCTCGCCGATAAACGCCGAGGACGCGGAAACCTACGCCCGTTGGCTGAACGACCCGAACGTTACGGACGGGCACGGCACGACGTCTTTTGTAATTACGTCGGCGTTTGAAAAAGACTGGCTTGAAACCAATTTAAAAAGCGATAAGACGTACCATTTCGCGATTGTGAAAAAAAACGGCGACGAGCTTATCGGAAACGTGGGTTTCACGGATATCGAGCATATACATCAAACGGCGACAATCGGGCTGTTTATCGGCGAGGAAGAAAACAGGGGAAAGGGTTACGGCACGGAAGCGGTGATTTTAGCCGTAAAATACGGGTTTAACACGCTCAATCTCAACAATATCGACCTTAAAGCGTTCAGTTTTAACGAAAGGGCGATAAAAGCCTACGCCAAAGCGGGATTCCGCGAATACGGCAGACGCAGCCGGGCGTTTTACCTCGGCGGGGAATATCACGACGTCGTCTGCATGGAAATACTACGCGGGCACCGTCGCGGCAATTCCACATGAAACGCGGAATTGCCGCGGCCGACATTGAATTTATTTCAATTGCCGCGGTTGATTTCCGCCTTCCATAAGCCGTGAAGGTTGCAGTAGGCGTAAGCGGCGACCGGCGCGTCGTCCGTCAGGCTGAAAGCGACCGCGGGTTCCGCGCCGATTTTCACGCTTTTGCGCTGGCCGCCCTGTTCGGTTTCCAGATAAACGAACGCGATATGATGACCGTCGTCCGTCGGGTGCGGCGCGCCGCCGACCCTCACGCTTACCGTATTGCCCGAAACGGTTACGGCGGGCAGATGCTTTTCCGCGCTCGCCTCGACGGTGTTCGGGGCAAGTTCCGCCATTTTTTCGCCGCAGCAGACCAACGGAACCCCGTTGTCGGCGATAAGCCCTATTAAATTCCCGCAGTGGTTACATTTGAAAAATTTTTGATTGCCGCGCATACTTAAACCCTCCTTGGCGTATGTTCCGCCGCCGATTATTGTATCACAAACGGCGTGGTTTGTCAATACGGCAAATCACGGTTTCCCGCTTTGGTTGACAAAAAGACCGCGATGTGATATCATAAGGGCAAATCCGTATTCGTATCAAGAATCATGAAAGGGGAAAATAGCGGGGCCGCTCCTTGCGGGATAACTCCGTTATACGGGGATAATGAAAAAAGAGCCGGATAAAAAAAAGCCCGACGACTTTCAGAAATTGGTCGTCCGCAACTGGATAATATGTATAATCTCTCTCGCTCTCGCTGTTATTTGCTATTATTACGTGAAGTAACGGGTCAATTATGTTTAAACGGATAAAAGAGGATATAGACGCGGTAATGGAGCGCGACCCCGCCGTCAAAAGCAGGCTGGAGGTGTTTTTTCTGTACCCGGGCTTTAAGGCGGTCCGCGCTTACCGCAGGGCGCACCGATGGTACGAGCGGGGATGTTTTTTCATAGCGCGCTGGATTTCGCAAAGGGCGCTTAGGCGCACCGGAATTGAAATACACCCCGGCGCGAAAATAGGCAAAGGGCTGTTCATCGACCACGGGAGCGGCGTCGTAATAGGCGAAACTTCCGAAATAGGCGACAACTGCACGATTTATCAAAACGTTACCCTCGGCGGGACGGGCAAAGACGTGGGAAAACGCCACCCCACGCTCGGGAACAACGTAATGGTGGGGGCGGGCGCGAGGATTCTCGGTCCTTTTAAAGTGGGGGATAACGCCAAAATCGCCGCCAACGCCGTCGTCCTCGGCGAAGTGCCGCCCAATTCCACGGCTGTGGGCGTCCCCGCGAGAATAGTCAGGCGCGACGGCGTCAGAACGGGCGCCCTTGACGACAGCCTCGACCAAATCCATTTCCCCGACCCCGTTTTACAGCAACTGAACTGCCTTAAGGCGCAGGTGGACAGGCTGTGGGAAATCACGGGGAACGGCGTTCCTTATAACATTTACGGCCCGCAAAAGAAAGAAGACCGACAATGCTGATTTACAATACCCTCACCCGAAGAAAAGAAGAATTTGTTACGGTCAATCCGGGCCGCGTCGGCGTTTACGCCTGCGGTCCGACCGTGTATAACCTCACGCATTTGGGGAACGCGCGTCAGATATGCGTATTCGACGTGATAAGGCGGTATCTTAAATACCGCGGTTACGGCGTGTTTTACGTCCAGAACTTTACCGACGTGGACGACAGGATTATAAAGAGGGCGAACGAGCTTGGGATTTCCCCCTTTGAACACTCGGAGAACATGATAACCGAATATTATAAGGACGCGCGCGGGCTGAACGTCCTCGACGCGGACGCCCACCCGAAGGTAACCGAGAACATAGACATTATTATTGACATAATCGGCGTTTTAATTAAAAAAGGCTTCGCCTATCAATCTCGCGGCGACGTATATTTTTCAACGGATAAGCTGACGAGCGGTTACGGCAAGCTGTCGGGCAATTCTTTGGAGGAACTGCGCGAGGGCGCGAGCAATCGGTTAGACGCGGAAAGCGAAAAGAAACGGGCCCCTCTCGACTTCGCGCTGTGGAAAGCGGCGAAGGAGGGCGAGCCTTACTGGGAATCGCCTTTCGGAAACGGCAGACCCGGCTGGCATATCGAATGTTCCGCGATGTCGCGCCATTATATCGGGAACACCATAGATATTCACGGCGGCGGGGCGGACTTGATTTTCCCGCACCACGAGAACGAAATCGCCCAAAGCGAAGCGGCGACGGGTCAGCCTTTGGCGAAATACTGGGTTCACAACGGTATGCTTAACATAGACAACGTGAAAATGTCAAAATCCAAGAACAACTTTTTTTTAACGAGGGCGGCGGCTGAAAAATACGGGTACGAACCCGTCCGGTTCATGCTCCTTTCCGCCCATTACCGCAGTCAGATGAATTATTCCGCCGAAACGCTTGAAAGCGCGGCGAAGTCGGTCGAACGGCTGCGTAACTGCGCGAGGCTTATGGACGCCGCCTTAAGGGACAAAGCTAACCCGGACGGCGCCCCGCCGTCGGATTATGCCGAAAAAATTGTTTCAAAACGCCGCTCGCAATTTATTAACGCCATGGACGACGACTTTAACGCCGCCGACGGAATTGCGGCGTTGTTCGAGTTTGTCCGCGATATCAACGCGGCGTTAAGCGGCGGAGCCCCCGCTCGGGACGTCGAGGAATACCGCGGGCTTTTCGGCGAGATTAACGGCGTTCTCGGGTTGGTTTACGCCGACGAGGAAGAAATTCCCGGCGAAATAATCGCTTTGGCGGAAAAGCGCCAAGCGGCGAAACAGGCGAAGGATTATGTCTCGGCCGACAAAATTCGCGGCGAAATTAACGAAAAAGGCTATATTATGGAAGAATCGCGTCAGGGCTTTACTTTAAGGAAAAGGATTTAGAACCTGTTGACATAATCGGGAAAATATGCTACAATTATGCGGAATTATCAGCGTTTTCGCTCGGTGTGAGCGCGTCTTCGCGCAATGAAAGAAAAGAAGGGTATCGATATGGCCAAAAACGCTTATTTTCAGCTTAACCTAAAGAGCGACGGGATTTATATCATCCTGTATCCGCCGACGGACGGCGGAGCGAAGCTGAACCTTTCCGAAGTCAGCGATTATCTGAAAAAAGTCAACGTCGGCGACATAAATAAAAACGCGTTGGAAAACGCGTTGGATTTTCAGTTGTCCAGACAGGAAATAAAAATCAGCGGCAAAACAATTCCGCCTGTGAACGAAGAAATAGCGGTTCTTATATCCGACAACAAAATGCAGGCCAGCGTGAAGTGTTACGCGGCCTCCGACGAAGGGAAGCGGCTCGCTAAAGGCGATTTCCTTAAAAAGCTGTCGGACGCGGGCGTCAAGTACGGGGTTATGGACGAGGTAATCGACGAGTGGTTGCAAAACAGGCGGTATTGCACGGTTATTCCCGTCGCTCAAGGCACCCCCGCCGAGACCAGCAAAGACGCCGGCATCGAATATCTGTTCAACAGGAGCATGGAATTCAAACCGGCGATGGATGAAAGAGGCGTCATTGACTTCCACCATTTGAACCTCATCGTCCATGTGGCGGAAAGGGACGTCTTGGCCGTTTTGACGCCGGCTTACGAGGGCGAACCCGGAACGGACGTGTGCGGCGACGTCATACCTTCGGCGGAACCGGTCAAGCTGAAGTTTGAAGCCGTTCAAAACGCCGAAATATCCGACGACGGATGCCGTCTCATTTCGCGGGTAAACGGTCACGTGGAAATGTTAAGGGACAAGATTGTTCTGCATAACCTGTATGTAATCAAAGGCGACGTGGGTTCCGGCACGGGGGATGTCGAATACAACGGTTCCGTTAAAATAACGGGGGACGTGCGCGAGGGATATTCCGTCAAGGCGTCGGGGGATATATTCGTGGACGGCGTGGTGGAAGCCGCGAACATCAGAGCCGGCGGCAAAATTATCCTGACGAAAGGGGCGCACAGCGGCGGCTGGCTCAAAGCCGGCGGGGACGTCGTATCGAAATTCATAGAGGAATGTACGGTCGTTTCGGGGGGGAGCGTTACCTCCGGGGCCATTTTGCACAGCAGCGTTTCGGCGAGCGAAAGCGTTATCGTCGACGACCAAAAAGGGGTTATCTTAGGCGGGGAAGTGAGGGCGCGCTCGTTAATATCCGCGAAAGTCGTCGGCGCCGTGTCGGGCGTGCACACGCTTATAGAAGTCGGACCCGACCCCGCCGTCGTGGACGAGTATAAGAACCTGAAAAAACTCATCGCCGTAAAACTTGACGAACAGTTAAAGCTGCATCAAACCTCGGAACACATTCAAAGGAAAATACAAAGGCGGGAATCGCTTAAACCGGAGCAGACGGAACTGCTCAAGTCCTTGCCGCAGCAGATTTCAATGATTGACATTGAAATGCCCGAACTGTTAAAACGCCGCGACGAATTGAAAATGACGATTGAATCGAGCAACACGGGGAAAGTCGTCGTCAGGGGCCCCGTTCACGACGGTACGAAAATCGTAATTTCAAATATGCCGTATAATGTGAACAGCACCATACTTTATTGCCAGTTCCTGATTAGCGGCGGGGAAATAAAGTCGTATTCCATATGACGCGGCTTTTAAGCCTTGACGCCGTAGGTTTCCCGGTATTCCCTCATTGCCGGGATAAAGTCTTTCCCGTCGATAACCCCGTTTTCAACGGCTTCGATAATATCGTTTATATTGACGACCGAAAACACATTGATTCCGAAATCGCTGTAAATTTGCCGCACGGTCGAAATGTCGGAATCCAACGCTTTTTCCATTCTGTCGACGGTTATCACCATCGCCGCCACTTCCACGTTCGCGGCGGCGTTCAGCAACGGTAACACCCCGCGCAACGCTTTTCCCGAAGTTGTTACGTCGTCGATAATGACAATCCGCTCTTTGTCGGCGGGTTGTTTTCCCACAAACACGCCGCCTTCGCCGTGTTTTTTTTCTTCTATGCGGTTAAACGAATAGTTTACGGTTTTACCGTATTTCGCGTTAAGGGCGATTGCGGCGCTGACGCAAAGCGGAATGCCCTTATACGCCGGACCGAACAGCGTATCAAATTCCGGAACGTTTTCCATAATGCAATCCGCGTAAAACTCGCCGAGTTTCAAAAGTTCGGCTCCGGTGCAATAATTTCCCGCATTGAGGAAATACGGGGATTTTCTTCCGCTTTTCAACGTGAACTCCCCGAACATCAAAACGCCGCATTCCGACATAAAGCGAATAAAGTCTTCTTTATACTTTGTCATCTAATCCCCCTCTATCCGATTTCGTATAATATCCATTATACGAAATCGCCTAACGCTTTCCGGCGCCACACGGCGGTTACGTCGACATCCTGAGTCGCCCGGGAATCGAACCCGGGACTCCCTGCTTAAAAGGCAGGTGCTCTGCCGCCTGAGCTAGCGACTCATATCAGACCTCCGAAGAGGTCTATTCGTAATATTTGCCCTTGCATGAGGTGATAATCAGATTCCCGTATCCGTCGTCGGTGTAAACCAAGCGGTTGTCGTTGTCGATGCGGCGGCTGTAGGCGCGCCTGCCTTTAACGACTTCCGGCTTGCCGCGCCCGAACGTGAACCCGTCGCGCTCTATACTCACAATCAGCGCGTTTATCCAACGCACCATCTTCTTGTTCGATATGTGCCACGCGGTATACGCGGCGAGCGCCTTTTCGGTAAATATGATTCTCATCGCGCCACGTCCTCTCTCGCCATCGCTTCAAGCTCCTGCATCGTTTTCTCCACTAACCTGCCCTCGCCGATTTGCTGAAACGATTCGTCCAATTTGTTGAAATATTCAAAGTTGCGTTGCGCCTTGCTCATTTCTTTATAATCCTTCTCGCTTAAAATCACGACGTTCCCGCTTCTGGGGCGGCGAACGATAACCCGCTCGCCTTCCCTCACTATATCGCAGACTTTTTTGAAGTCGCCCTCCACTTCGGCCCTGAACATCTCTATCATAGCTTCGCGTCCCCCTTATATTTTGTTATGGCATACCCATATTATAACCCGTTAAAAGCGGTTTGTCAAGAAAGGGCAAGAAAAACGCCCCGAAAACAGCGCTTCGGGGTGTTTCCTCAAAATGAGACAGAAAGGAAGTTTCAAAAATAAAAACCATCGTCATTGTAACACACGTTTTTCGGTTTGTCAATAGTTTTTAAGAAAATTTTCAAAAAATTTTCGCGCGAAAAAAAAAAAAAGGCGCACGCTCCGGTTTTGGCAAGCCGGAACGCACGCTTTACGAGCGGAGGTAAGTCCTATGAAAAAACTACGGTCATTATATCACGGTTTTTCGCGTTTGTCAACGGTTTTCGATGAATTTTCAAAATTTTTCTTCGTCCGCGCGGCTTATAATCTTTTAATGTGTCAAAAACGTTAAAATTAACAAAATATTTACGCCTTTAATTGTGATAACGCACAAAATTATCGCGCTTTTTTATATTGTATATTGTAATTCGGAAGATTTTAAGCTATAATTTTCCATAGCGCGGGATAACGGAGGTTTTATGTCAAAAATCAGTGAATTGCTTTCGCGGATGACCGCGGAGGAGAAAGTCGGTCTGCTGTCCGGCTCCGATTTTTGGACTACGCGGGGGTCGGAACGTCTCGGTATTCCCGCGGTGTCGATGGCGGACGGACCCCACGGGCTTCGCAAACAAAAGAAAAACGAACTCGGCATAAACAGGAGCCACCCCTCGACCTGCTTTCCGACGGCTTCCCTTTTGGCGTGTTCATGGGATACAAAACTCGCCGAAAAACAGGGCGCCGCGATAGGGATGGAAGCGCGCGCGTTCGGGTTGGGGTGCGTTCTCGGACCGGGCGCGAACATAAAACGCAGCCCCCTGTGCGGGAGAAACTTTGAATATTTTTCGGAAGAACCGCTTTTATCGGGGAAAATGGCGGCGGGGGTAATAAACGGTCTGCAAAGCCAAGGGGTTTCCGCTTGCCTGAAGCATTTCGCCGTCAACAATCAAGAGGATTATCGCTTTTGGGTTGACGCGCGGGTGAGCGAGCGCGCCTTGCGTGAAATTTACTTAGCGAGCTTTGAATACGCGTTAACGTACTCGAAGCCCAAGGCGATGATGTGTTCGTATAACAAAATAAACGGCGTTTACGCGTCGGAGAACAGGCGGTTGCTTACCGATATACTTCGCGGCGAATGGGGTTATGAAGGGATTGTAATGTCCGATTGGGGCGCGGTCAATAACAGGGCGCAGGGCGTTTGGGCGGGTCTGGATTTGGAAATGCCGGGTTCCTACGGGGTAAACGACGCGGAAATCTTAAAGGCGGTCAAAGGGGAAAAAACCTATTTCGCCCCCACCGTTCCCGATTTTCCGGGAACCCTTACCGTTGAGGAAATCGACGTTTGCGCCGAACGTATGCTTAGGTTTGTCTTTGACTCGAAACGCGCCCCCGTTCCCTGCGATTGCAAAGCGCACCACGCGTTAGCGAGGGACGTCGCCGCCGAATGTATGGTGCTGCTTGAAAATAACGGCGTTTTGCCGCTGAAAAAGGGCGCGAGCGTCGCGGTTATTGGGGAAATGGCGGTAAAGCCGCGTATTCAAGGCGGCGGGAGCTCACGCGTCGTTCCTTATGAAACCGACAAACCGCTTGATAAAATCGCGGAATACGCCGAAGCGGCCTACGCGGCGGGGTATTCCCTCGACAGACCCGGCGACGTTTCTCTTATAGCCGAAGCGGTTGAAGCCGCCGACGGCAAAGACGCGGTTATAATCATCGCGGGGCTGCCCGACGGAGACGAATCCGAAGGCTATGACAGGAAACATTTGGATATCCCTTACGCGCAAACTAAGCTGATAGACGAAATCATCGGCGTCAACCCCAATACGGTCGTCGTCGTCTGCGCCGGCGCACCCGTGAGAATGACGTTCGCGAGAGCGTTCGACGGCGGCGGGAACAACCGCGCCGCCGCCGTTCTTATGGCGTACCTCGGGGGGGAAGCGGCGGGCGGCGCCATTGCCGATTTGCTGTTCGGGGTGAAAAATCCCTGCGGCAAATTAGCCGAAACCTTCCCTATGCGCCTGTCCGACGCCCCGTCTTACCCGAACTTTCCCGGCGACGGGAAAACCGTAAATTACGGCGAGGGAATCCTCGTCGGTTACCGCTGGTACGCCGAAACGGGGATTGCGCCGCTTTTTCCGTTCGGGCACGGGTTGTCGTACGCCGAGTTTGAGTATTCCGGCTTGACCGTCGCCGAAAAAGACGGCGGGGTTGAGGCGTCGGTAAAAGTCGCTAACGTCGGCGATTGCGACGGCAAAGAAATCGTTCAGGTTTACATAGCCGAAAATAACGCCCGACCGGGGGCGCGCCGCCACGAGGAACTCAAGGCCTTTGAGAAAATCGCGCTGAAAAAAGGGGAAAGCCGAACCGTAACGCTTACGCTCGACCGCCGCGCTTTCGCCCGCTGGGATGATAACGCCGGCGGTTTCACGGTTACGGGCGGCGAATACGTTGTGCGAACCGGCGGATTGAGCCGCGTTATCGCCGTCAAAGGCGATAAACCGAACCCGAAGGTAACGATGTATTCCGATGTGAACAGTTTATTCGGCGACCCGAACGCCAAAGAGTTTCTCAAAGAGATTGCGGCGCGTTTCGGCGAGGAAATCCCCGATGTTCCCGCCGAAAACGACTGTTCCGATTTTCGCTGGTATATGCTCAGAAACCTTGTTACAATGGGGGGCATAGGGTGGACGTTCGAGGAATTACAAGAAAAGATTGATAAAGTAAATGGATTTGACTATTCTTAATTTTGTGAGGGAGCATTTGCAAAACGACGCGGCGGACGTAACCGCGCAAGCCTTTTCGTTCCTCGGCGGCGCGGTAATTTGGCTGATAGCGGCCGGCGCGTTATGCTTCTTCAAGAATTACAGAATTTACGGGGTGGCGCTGGCTTTGGCGGTTCTGCTGACGCTCGCCCTGACCGAATTGGCGGTAAAGCCGTTATTTATGCGGGAACGCCCGTTTATAACGCACGACTTCCCCCTCGTCGTGAAAGAACCGCTCGGTTCGTCGTTCCCGTCGTCGCACGCGTCGCAGTCCTTCGCGGGGGCGGTAACGCTGTTCGGCGCAAGGCGGTCATGGGGGGTTTGCGCCGTCGTTTTCGCGGCTTGCGTGGGTTTTTCGAGAATATACCTGACGGTTCACTATCCGAGCGACGTGTTGGCGGGCGCCGTTTTGGGAACGGCAATCGGGTTCGCCGCCGTTTTCGCGGTAAAAAAAACAGGTATAGACAAACGGCGCTGACGTATGATATAATTACGGCGTAAAATGTTTTAAAAAAGGACAAGCTATGAGCGGTCAACTCTCCACCCTTTTAATCTACCCCGATTTCCTCGAAGAGGACAAGTTCAACAAAAACAAGCTCGGCAACTACAGCGAGGGGCTCGCCTCGATTTCCGCCGTGCTGAAACAGAACGGTTACGGTGTCAGGCTTTACCATATGCTCTATATGCCCGATAAAAAGGAGTTTGTCCGAAAAGTCGCCGAGTTTGACTGCGACGTAATAGGGTTCTCCGCGCGTACCACCGCTATTCCTTTTATAACCGAAATGGCGGGCTGGCTCGACGACGAATTCCCCGACGTCCCCGTCGGAATCGGCGGTTATCACGCCATTCTCGTCCCCGACGAATGTCTTAAAATTCGCGGCGTCGATATGGTTATCGTCGGCGAAGGGGAATTCCCGTGGCTCGACTACATGGACAGCCTTAAAGAGGCAATTTCTTCGCAATCCCCGCCCCGAACCGACATTGAGAGCATTAACTTCAAAACGACCGACGGCTCTTTCATAAAAAATCCAGTCCGCCCGCTCATCGAGGATTTGGACTCCCTGCCCTTCCCCGATTTCGACCTCTTCGACTACGAAAACTTGGACCGCTCCAAAAATTTCACCGCCATGGTAATGTTGTCGCGCGGTTGCCTTTTCTCCTGCACCTACTGCGGCAACTCGCAATTCCGCAACATCTACCCCAACAAGAAAAATTACTGCCGCTTCCGCTCGCCCAAACAGTCAATCGAATTGTTGGAGCTGCTCTTGAAAAAGTTCCCGTTCGTCAAGTACATCGAGTTCCGCGACGCCATCTTCAATATGTACGAGGACTGGTTCTACGAGTTCATGCCCATGTACGTCGAAAAAATCCGCCTGCCTTTCAACTGCAACCTGCGGTTCGATATTCTCACCGAGGAAATGGTTAAAATGCTCAAAGACGGCGGTTGCTACATGATTGACATCGGTTTGGAAAGCGGCAACGAGGAATTTCGCACAAAATACCTCCGCCGTTCCATGAAAAACGAACACATGGTCAACGTCGCGAAGTGGTTCAAGGAAAACAAAATCACCACCCTTACCTACAACATCGTCGGCTTGCCCTATGAAACCCTCGCGCTTTCGCTCGAAACCGTTAAGCTCAACGCACGGCTCGACGTAGACAAGGTTATTCCGAATATCTTCTACCCCTACCCCATGACGGTTCTTGAGAAAACCGCCCGCGACGGCGGATTCATCGACGCTTCCGTCGACCCGAACGACCCCGTGCAGCTTCGTATGCCGCAGTACCCCAAATACGATATTCTGTTCATGGCGTATAACTTCAACAAGCTTGTCAAAAAATACAGGAAAATTTACGCCTTACCCGCTGAAAAAGCCGAAAAAGCCGAGGCAAAACTTGACAAGAAAATCACATCCAAAAATTACCCGAGAAGGTTCCTTTACAAAAGCGCGAAATTCAAGGAAAACCTCTTTATTAAAGCCAAGAAAACCCTTAAGAAAATCTCGCCGAGGCTGTTTGTGTTCCTAAAAAACAAAACTATGAAAGAAGTGGAATCATAAGGCGGCGCCGGCTTTATACAAAGAATCAGGAGACGTAATCATTATGGGTAAAATTCAAGTTACCACACGGGCGAAGGACGTTCGCCCATACGAAATTTTCATAGGCAGCGGATTGCTTGAACAAACCGGTTCGCTCGTTGAATCGCTTAAACGGGATAAGCCGGACCCCGCGTCCGTCGTTATCGTAACCGACGATATCGTGAACTCGCTGTATTCCGAAAAGGTGTCGGCTTCCCTTGAAAGGGCGGGCTTCACCGTTCGCGTATTCGCTTTCCCGAACGGCGAGCGCGGAAAAACGCACGAAACCCTGTTGAATCTGTACGCCTTCCTCGCCGAAGCCCGCGTTACCCGCGCGGATTTGATTATCGCGCTCGGCGGCGGCGTTGTGGGGGATTTGGCGGGGTACGCCGCCGCAACCTTTCTTCGCGGGATTGACTATATCCAAATTCCCACGACGTTATTGGCGCAAACCGACAGTTCCGTCGGGGGGAAAACCGGCGTGAATATCGAGGCGGGGAAAAACCTCGCGGGGGCGTTTTACCAGCCGCTCCTCGTAATCTGCGACACGGGGACGCTTTCCACCCTTTTGCCGGGGACGTTTTCCGACGGAATGGCGGAAATCATCAAACACGGCATGATTTACGACGCGGAATTGTTCGGCACGGCGGACGCGGGTTCCGTCCGCCCGAACAACATAAGCGACATTATCGAAAGGAGCGTCAGGGTAAAAGCGGGGGTGGTGGAGCGCGACGTTCACGAAAAAGGCGAGCGCATGAAATTGAATTTCGGGCATACGCTGGGGCACGCCATAGAAAAATACCGCGGTTTTTCGGGGATTACCCACGGGAGCGCGGTCGCCGTCGGCATGAGCGTGATTACCGAAATTTCGGAACGCTTGGGACTGACCGAAAAAGGAACCCACGGGAAACTGAAGGCTTGCTTAGAAAAATATAATTTGCCGTCAAGCCTCGACGAGCTCGGGGGCGTTCGCCCTGAAATGGGCGAGTTGTACAAATGCTGCGTAAACGACAAAAAACATTCGGGCGGGGCGATAAACGTCGTGCTGTGCGATAAAATAGGCAGCTGCTTCATAAAAAAGATGACGGCGGACGAGTTTCAGGAGTTTTTATGGACGTGAGAATCACTCCGTCAAAGCTGTCCGGAACAATCACCCCCCCGCCGTCGAAAAGCGTTTCCCATCGCGCGTTAATCTGCTCCGCGCTGGCCGGCGGCGGCAAAATAATCAATCTTCTCGACTGCGACGACATAACCGCGACGAAAAACGCGTTAAGCGCCGTTCGCCGCAAGAGCGCCGAAATTGACTGCGGCGAAAGCGGTTCGACGCTAAGGTTTCTCATGCCCGTATTCGCGGCCCTCGGGATTACGGCCGTTTTCAAAGGGCGGGGCGAATTGCCCGGCCGCCCGATTACGCCTTACTTGGAACAGCTTCCTAAACACGGGATAACGTTCGAGCGGACGGAAATGCCCTATAAAATCAGCGGCGGGCTGACGGCGGGGGAATACCGCGTTGGCGGCGATGTTTCGTCCCAGTTCGTAACGGGTCTGCTCTTGGCGTTGCCGTTGCTTGGCGGCGACAGCGAAATCGTTCTCACCTCTCCGCTGCAGTCCAAGCCTTACGCCGATTTAACCGTCGCCGTTATGCGCGATTACGGCGTCGTCGCCGAGGAAACCGCCCGCGGCTATTTTATAAGGGGCGGTCAGACTTATAAACCTTGCGTCTTCACCGCGGAGGCGGACATGTCGCAGGCGGCGTTCTTCGCCGTCGCGAACGCGCTGGGTTCCGAGATAAGGATAAACGGCTTAAATCCGAACAGTTTGCAGGGGGACAAGGCGATTTTCGATATAGTGAAGCGTCCGCCGCCGTATGAAATCGACGCTTCCGACATTCCCGACCTCGTGCCGGTTTTAAGCGTTTTGTGCGCCGTTTCGCCGGGAACGTCGCTTATCCGTAACTGCTCGCGTTTGCGGTTCAAAGAGTGCGACAGACTCGAAGCCGTTTCGTCCGTACTGAACAAAATCGGGGGGCGGGTTGAAATCTTGCCGGACTGTTCGTTGAAAATCACGGGCGTAAAACAGCTTGAAGGCGGCGTCTGCCCGTCGCGAAACGACCACAGGATAGCCATGTCGCTTTCCGTCGCCGCCGCCAGGTGCGGCAAGCCGCTTATCGTAAAAGGCGCGGAATGTGTGAAAAAATCCTATGTTAATTTCTTCGACGATATGGAAAAGTTAGGGGGGATTGTCGATGTCCTCGGCGTTTAACGGCGGCGTTTCTTTTGTGGTTTTCGGGGAATCGCACGGTTCGGGGATAGGGATAGTCCTTGACGGTCTTCCGCCCGGGGAAAAGATTGATTTGGAAAAAACGGGCGTTTTCATGGCGCGCCGCGCCCCCCGAAAAGACGGGACAAGCACCCGCAGGGAGGAATCCGACGTTCCCGAAATATTATCCGGTTTGTATAACGGCAAAACCTCGGGGACGCCCTTATGCGCGATAATACGCAACGCGGGGCAGCGTTCGGCGGATTATGAAAAAATTACGAGAGGCAACGTCCTGCCCAGACCCGGGCACGCCGATTATACGGGGCATATCCGTTACGGCGGGCATAACGACGCGCGCGGCGGCGGGCACTTTTCGGGGAGGCTGACCGCGCCGCTTTGCTTCGCGGGTTCGGTCTGCGGGCAAATTCTCGAGCGGCGGGGGGTTACGACGGGGGCGCACATTTATTCCGTGGGAAACGCCGAGGACGAACCCTTTGACCCGGTCTGCGTGAGCGAAAACGAGTTAAACGCGGTTAAAGCGCGGTATCTCCCGCTTTTGAACGCCGAAAAGGACGACGAAATGCGCCGGATAATCGGTCGGGCGCAAAAGAACGGCGATTCCGTGGGCGGGATAATAGAATGTTGCGCCGTCGGCGTTCCCGCGGGGGTGGGTTCGCCCATGCTCGACGGTCTTGAAAACGTAATAGCGCGTTTAATCTTCGCCATTCCCGCCGTTAAGGGAATAGAGTTCGGCGCGGGGTTCGCCGCCGCGAAGATGAAAGGCAGCCGCAACAACGACGAGTTTTATGTAAAAGACGGCGAGGTTTTGACGAAAACAAACAACCACGGCGGAATTCTCGGCGGGATAAGCTCGGGTATGCCGATAATCTTCCGCGCCGCCGTCAAACCCACCCCGTCCGTCGCCCTGCCGCAAAAAACGGTCGACCTGTCCGACGGGACCGAAGCCGTCATTAAAATCGCGGGCAGGCACGACCCCTGTATCGTTCCGAGGGCCGTTCCGGCCGTCGAGGCGGCTTTGAACGTCGCGCTCCTGTCCCTTATGTAAAAAATAACGCGGAATCGTCGAGGTAAATTTAATGTCGACAAGACTTATCGTGAGAAAACGGTCGCAATTATGGAACTGCCGAAAATTACCGTAACCGACGAGGTTAAAATCCTGACGCTGGTCTGTCTGCTTTTGGAAAAGACTGGCGGTCTTACCGAAGGGCAGCTGCTTGAAATCGTAACCCTTGACGAAACCGTAACGCAATTCGGGTTAATCGGCGCGCTTTCCGTCGCCGAGGAAAAAAAGCTCGCCGAATCAATCAAAGGCTTGTTCGTGATTACCGAAGCCGGCAGAAATTGGCTCGACGAGTTCGAGGGGGCGCTGGCGGTTACGATACGCGGAAAAATGCTGCGAGAGGGGGAAAAGGTCGCGCGTCTCGCCAAGCTGAAAAAAGCGGTGAAATGGGATATTATCCGCGAAAACAACGGCTGGGCGTTTTACGCCTGTTTTTTAAACGAAATGGACGGGACGGCGGTTATGGAGATAAAGATACATTCAAAAACGAAAAAGCACGCCCTTGAAATCCAAGAGAAATTTTTAAATAACCCGTCGAAAATCATCAAGAACACGCTGTCAAATTTTTTGTGATACGGCGCGTTTGACAATTTATGAAATATGTGTTATTATTTTTAACGAGGTGATGTTTTATGGCCGAAACCAAATTCGACAAAAACTACGGCGAAATCGTCTGGCGCGGAAGAAGGAACCGTTTGGGTTTGCCGCTGTCGTTCACGAGGTATATACTCACGCCGACGAAGCTGTTTACGAGCGTGGGTCTGTTAAGCGTCAAAGAAGAGCGGACGGAATTGTACCGCGCCGTCGATGTATCGCTGAAACTGCCTTTTTTCCAGCGGATATTCAGATGCGGCACGGTTATAATCCACGCTAAGGATAAGACCTCGCCCGAGCTTGTCCTGCTTTCCGTGAAAAGGCCGCGCGTCGTCATGGGGTTGATTGAGGAACACGTGGAGAAAGAACGCTTAAAGTATAACATTCACGGGCGCGACATGGTGGGCGCTTCGGGGTTCGTCGATTCGGAAATCGGCGAGAGCTGACGGGCTTGATGAATAAGTACGACGAACTGCGGAAAACCCACAAAAAATTTATTTACCGCGACTATGAAATAACCGAAAACGGCTTTTCGTTTTATTTTTCCATCGACGAACACGAGTTTGTCCCGCGCTGGACGTTCGACGCCGATAACGCCGGGTTTTCCGCAAACCCGGCGTTACTGCGCGAATTGGTTTTCAATCTCGGAATGGTCGAGCTTGTCAGTTACTGGAAATGCGCCTGCCCCCCCGTTGTGGAGGTTCGTTGCGGGGGCCTTGACGCTTGGCGGCTCAAGTGGTGGAAAAAGCTGTATTTGAACGGCTTGGGCGAGTTTTTTTACAGAAACGGCATTACCCCGGGGGAAGATTTTATGACGATAACGGCGAAACGGCGCGTCGAAAAAATCCCTCTCCCCGAAAACGACGCCGGGTTAAAAGGCTGCCTTATCCCCGTCGGCGGCGGGAAAGACAGCGCGGTAACGCTTGAACTGCTCGGCGAAACGCGGGAAGAAAACCTTTGTTACATAATCGGCGACATACGCAGGGCTTATTATTCCGCGAAAACGGCGGGATACCCCGATTCCGCCATTATCAAGGTGAACCGCTCCGTCTCCCCCGCCCTGCTTGAGCTGAACAAAAAAGGCTATCTCAACGGGCATACGCCGTTCTCGGCGATAGTGGCGTTTTCATCCCTTATCTTCGCTTACGCGACGGGCAGGCGATACGTTGTTTTATCCAATGAAAGCGGCGCTAACGAGGGCAACGTTTTAAATACCGGGATAAACCATCAATACAGCAAAAGCGTCGAGTTTGAGCGGGACTTCCGCGATTACGCCAATCTAATCGGCCCGCGCGTGCTTCCCGAATATTTCAGCCTTTTGCGCCCGTGGAACGAATTAAGGATAACCGAAAGGTTTACGCGTTATCCCAAATACTTCCCCGTTTTTCAATCCTGCAACGCGGGAACCAAAACGAACACTTGGTGCCGCAAATGCGCCAAGTGCCTGTACGTTTATATAATGCTCGCGGCATGGCTCGACGACGGCGTTCTGATAAATATTTTCGGCGAAAACCTTTTGGATAACGCGGATTTCGCCCGAACGCTCGCGGCGCTCGCCGACCCCGCCTTCGACAAGCCGTTCGAGTGCGTGGGAACGCGGGACGAAGTCAATTCCGCGCTCGGCATGGCGCTTGAAAGGCGCCGCGCCGCGCCGCCGGCGTTGCTGCGCGTTTACGCCGATAAAATAAAGCCGCCCCGTTCGGACCCGGGCGACTTTTTCGACGAAAACAATTTTGTGCCGAAGGAATTTTTAAAACTGCTGAAATGAGCGCGGTTACGAATTTTTATCCGTTTCGCGGGATTGTTTCAGATTGTTCGTTTTGTTGCCGCGCTCGGCGAGAACGTCCTCGACCTCCCCCCATTCCAACCCCCTGTCCGCGCACAGCACGAGGATATGGTACATCAAGTCGGCGATTTCGTTCTTCAGTTCGTGTTTATCGCCGTTTTTCGCGGCGATAATCATTTCCGCGCACTCCTCGCCGCACTTTTTGAGGATTTTGTCGACGCCTTTTTCAAAAAGATAACAGGTGTAGGAATTTTCCTCGCGTTTTGAACCGCGCTCCAGAATAACCCCGTTAAGCCTGTGAATAACGTTATCGCTCATATTCCCCCCGGAACATCCGCGACGGGACGCCGTATGCGCGGCGCCCCGCCGACGGGCGGCGTTATTTCAATTCCGCGAAATACTTAATCGTCCTCACCATGTTGCTGGTGTAGGAATTTTCGTTATCGTACCATGAAACCACCTGAACCTGATACAGGTCGTCGGATATCGGCGTAACCATCGTCTGCGTGGCGTCGAACAGCGAACCGCAGGTTAACCCGATAACGTCGGAAGAAACGATTTCATCCTCGTTATACCCGAAAGAATCGCTTTCGGCCGCTTTCATGGCCGCGTTAATGCCCTCTTTGGTAACGCCCGCCTTTTTGACCACGGCAATCAGCAACGTGGTGGAACCCGTGCAGACGGGAACGCGCTGCGCCGCGCCTATCAGCTTGCCTTTCAGTTCGGGGATAACCAGCCCGATTGCCTTAGCCGCGCCGGTGGAGTTAGGGACGATGTTGCACGCCGCCGCCCTCGCCCGCCTTAAATCGCCTTTCCTGTGCGGCCCGTCAAGAACCATTTGGTCGCCCGTGTAAGCGTGGATTGTCGCCATAATCCCCGACTGAACGGGCGCGTAATCGTTAAGCGTCTTAGCCATCGGGGCAAGGCAGTTGGTCGTGCAGGAGGCGGCTGATATAATGGTGTCGCCCGCCTTGAGAATATTCTCGTTCACGCCGTAAACGACGGTGGGCAGGTCGTTTCCCGCCGGGGCGGAAATAACAACCTTCTTCGCGCCCGCGTCGATATGCGCCTGCGACTTTTCTTTTGAAACGTAAAACCCCGTACATTCGAGAACCACGTCCACGCCGACTTTCCCCCAAGGCAAGTCCTTGGCGTCTTTCTCCTTGTAAATCTTAATCGTCTGCCCGTCTACCGTTATCGAGTCCTCGCCGGCGGAAACCGTATGCCCTTCGTATCTCTTTTGAGCGGTGTCATACTTCAAAAGATGCGCCAACATTTTCGGCTCGGTCAAGTCGTTAATCGCCACGACCTCATACCCCGCCGCGCCGAACATCTGCCTGAACGCGAGGCGCCCTATGCGCCCGAAGCCGTTAATCGCCACTTTTACTGCCATTTGTAGTTCCTCCTTTATCTGTTTAATTACGGCGTTATTATACCATAAATTTAACGTCAAGTCAAGTGAAATGTTGAAAGTTGTAACTTTACCTTTTTCGCGTATGCGCAAAATGGGCGAACGAGCCGTATTACGGACAATAAATTTTCGTAAATTTTATAAAAGCGCTGGATTTTTATCGCGTTATCTGTTATAATTGTAACGTTAAGGCGGGATGCCGTCAAATTTATTTTTTTAGGAGGACGACCTGTAATGAGCAAAAAATTCGTTTATCTGTTTTCGGAGGGCGACGAAAAGTGGCGCGAGCTCCTCGGCGGAAAAGGAGCCAACTTAGCCGGAATGACCAAACTGGGATTACCCATCCCGCAGGGGTTTACCATTTCGACCGAGGCTTGCACGCAGTATTATGAAGACGGAGAGGTTATAAGCGGAGCCGTTCAAGCGGAAATCATGGAGAATATCGTGAAAATGGAGGGTATAACCGGTAAAAAATTCGGTGACGACGAAAACCCTCTGCTCGTTTCCGTGCGTTCCGGCGCGCGCGCTTCCATGCCGGGGATGATGGACACCATTTTGAACCTCGGCTTGAACGACAAGGTTGTGCAAGTTATCGCCGACAAGTCGGGCAACCCCCGCTGGGCTTACGACTGTTACAGGAGATTCATACAAATGTATTCCGACGTGGTTATGGAAGTCGGGAAGAAATATTTTGAAGAGCTGATTGACCGCATGAAGGATAAGAAAGGCGTTAAACACGACACGGAGCTTGACGCCAACGACTTGAAGGAGCTTGCCGAACAGTTCAAGGCGGAGTACAAGTCCAAACTCGGGGCCGACTTCCCCGCCGACCCGAAAGAACAGCTCATGGGCGCGATTAAGGCGGTTTTCCGTTCGTGGAACAACGAGAGGGCAAAGTATTACCGCAGAATGCACGATATTCCCTCGTCTTGGGGAACGGCGGTAAACGTGCAGGCTATGGTGTTCGGCAACCTCGGCGACACATCGGGGACGGGCGTCGCTTTTACCCGAAACCCCTCCACCGGCGAGAAGAAGCTGTACGGCGAATTTCTAATTAACGCGCAGGGCGAGGACGTCGTCGCCGGCATCCGCACCCCGCAGACCATCGACCAGTTAAAGGACGTCATGCCGGAAGCGTACGGGAAATTCGTGGAAATCTGCGGCAAACTTGAAAACCATTATAAAGACATGCAGGATATGGAGTTCACAATCGAGGATAAACAGCTGTATATGCTCCAGACCCGCAACGGCAAGCGCACGGCGGCGGCGGCTTTGAAAATTGCCTGCGACTTGATTGACGAGGGAATGAAAACCGAGGCTGAAGCCGTCTGCATGATTGACCCGAAGCAGCTTGACGCGCTTTTGCACCCGCAGTTTGAACCGGCGGCCCTGAAAGCGGCGGCGGTTATAGGGAAAGGTTTGCCCGCTTCCCCCGGGGCGGCTTGCGGGCAGGTGGCGTTCACGGCGGAAGCGGCGGCGGAATGGGGCAAATCCGATAAAAAGGTTATACTCGTCCGTCTTGAGACCTCTCCGGAGGATATAGAAGGTATGCACTATTCGCAGGGGATTCTCACCGCGAGGGGCGGAATGACCTCCCACGCGGCGGTCGTCGCCCGCGGAATGGGAACCTGTTGCGTGGCCGGTTGCGGCGAGATAAAAATCGACGAAGAAGGCAAAAACTTTGAATTAGGCGGCAAAACGTATAAAGAGGGCGACTTCATTTCCCTTGACGGCACGACGGGCAACATCTACGGCGAAGCCGTAAAAACCGTCGAGGCGACAATCGGCGGCGAGTTCGAGCGGATTATGAAACTGGCGGATAAATTCAAAACGCTTAAAGTCCGCACCAACGCCGACACGCCCGCCGACGCGAAAACAGCCGTTTCGTTCGGCGCGCAGGGCATCGGATTGTGCCGCACGGAGCATATGTTCTTTGAGGCGGACAGGATAGCGGCCATAAGGGAGATGATTTGTTCCGAAACCGTCGAGCAGCGAGAGACGGCTTTAGCGAAGTTGGAACCCATGCAGCAGGGCGATTTCGAGGGGATTTACGAAGCTATGGGCGACTATCCCGTGACAATCCGTTTCCTTGACCCGCCTTTGCACGAGTTCCTCCCGACGGAAGAGGACGACATAGCAAATTTAGCCAAGACCATGGGCAAGACCGTCGCCGACATTCACGCGATTATCGCCTCTTTGCACGAGTTCAACCCGATGATGGGGCACAGGGGCTGCCGTTTGGCGGTAACTTATCCCGAAATCGCGGCGATGCAAACCAGGGCGGTCATAAAAGCGGCAATCGCGGTTAATAAAAAGGGTATGAACGTCGTTCCCGAAATTATGATTCCGTTAATCGGCGAAGTTAAGGAGTTGGCGTTCGTTAAAAAGATTGTGGTTGAAACCGCCGACAAGCTGATTAAGGAAGCCGGCGTGAATATGAAATATTTGGTCGGCACGATGATTGAAATTCCGCGCGCCGCCCTTACCGCGGATGAAGTAGCCAAGGAAGCGGAATTTTTCTCGTTCGGCACGAACGATTTAACGCAGATGACCTTCGGGTTCTCGCGCGACGACGCCGGCAAATTCCTCGAGTCTTATTACAAAGAAAGCATTTATGAATCCGACCCGTTCGCGAGGTTGGACCAAACCGGCGTGGGCAAATTGGTGGAAATGGCCTGCAAATTAGGGCGCCAAACCCGCCCCGACATAAAGCTCGGCATATGCGGCGAACACGGCGGCGACCCCTCCACCATCTCGTTTTGCCATAACGTCGGGTTGGATTACGTGTCCTGCTCGCCGTTCAGGGTGCCGATTGCGAGGTTGGCGGCGGCCCAGGCGGCGATTGAAAGCAAGTAATACGATTCGCTTATTTCGGAATAAGGCTGACGGAAAGTCGCCCTTGCCATGGCCGAGGCCGCGGCGAGGGCGATTTCTTATAATGAGGGCGTGGTGTCAACCGAAGATTTAATGCCCCAAAATCACGCGTATCGGCACTTCAAAAAGGAGCGACAAGAAAATGAAAAAACGTATTTTATCGACAGTCATCGCGCTCTCCCTCGCCGCTTGCGGAGGAGGCGGCGGCACTTACGAGTCGGAACCGGAACCCCGCAGAACGGCAACGTTGGACGCCGCAACGACCGAACCGCCTGCTTCAACCGTAACAGTCGGCGAAATAATCCAATTCGGCGGGTATGACTGGCGCGTGCTTGACGTAAAAGACGGCAAAGCCTTAATCCTCACCGACAAGGTAATGGAAGACAGGGCGTACAACGAAAAAGATAAAGGCGTAACCTGGGAAACCTGCGATTTACGCGCATACTTGAACGGCGAATTTTATAACTCGTTCGGCAAAAAAGACAAGGCGAAGATAATCAAAACCAAAATCAGCAACAAGGACAACCAGTGGTTCGGTACGCCGGGCGGAAACGATACCGACGATTATATCTTCCTGTTAAGCCTTGAGGAAGTCGTAAAATACTTCGGCGACAGCGGGCAACTGCGAAATCAGCTCAAGAACGACGGCAGGTACGACTGGTATACAGACGAATATTTCCCGTGGATAGACGACCAATACAACGACGACAGGATAGCCTGCCACATGGGCGGCACATATTACGATAATTATTATGAAGAAGAATACACCATGGACGAAGGTGAAGCATCCGGTTGGTGGCTCCGGTCGCCGGGCTTCGATAGTAGCAACGCCGCCTACGTCTACAGCGACGGCATTGTCTACGTCAACGGCTTCTTTGTCTACAGCCCTTACGGCGTTCGCCCCGCTTTGTGGATTAAGCTGTAAGAGGTGTATGCGTCAACTTTTATTGTACTATATCATTTTTCAAAGATTATTTTTTTCCGCTCGCCGCGAACTGCAAAAGCATCTGCGCCGTCACGGCGGCCATGAACACCAGCCAACCGGGGTGCCACGCGCCGAAAACAAAGCCGATAAACATATAAAGCGAAGCCGCCGAAACCCATATGACCCCGCTCAGCAATCCGAACCTTTCGTTTTCCGCGAATTTTTCGGGAAACTCTTTTTCGGTCCATTTTTTGAACTGCGGTTTTTGGCGGTCTTCCATTGTTAAACCGAGATAAATCAAGACAGCCGTTCCGATAACGACGGGCAGGGCGACCGTTAGCCCCGCGTGAAGCGCCTGTTCGGATTTGATGTGTTCGCCCCAATCGTAATTTTTCAAATTCGCGGTGTTTATGCCCGCCATGAACTCGCCCGCCCCGAATAAAATCCCCGCCAATATTAAACCGACGGCCAGCGCGAATAACAAGCCTTTTTCTTTTTTCATGGGGTATACGGAAGGAGAATCTTGCGTCAGCCCCAGATAGGTGTAAGCCGCCGCCGAAATTGCGATAAACGGCGCCGCCGTCGTTAAGATTGTTCCCAAATTGTCGGTTTTCCACCACACGAAAAGGGTCGCGAATATCCCGATTATCGCCGCGGCGGTCACGGCGGCGTAACCGACGGCGTGGAATTTGTCCGACGGCTTGTCTTGCGAAAAGAAACCGTTGATGACTTCCCGCCGTTTTTCCATTCCGGCAAGCTTGGCGATTTCGGCTAAATCGCCGAGTTCGGCGACCGCTTTCGTGACCGCCTCGTCTTCGCTCGTCCCCTTCTCGATAAGGTCGCGGACGCGCTCAAGCGTATTCGCCGCAACTTCTTCGCGAAAGCCGTTTAACTGCGGCGTTTCCTCATAACCGGCGAACAGTTCCGCCGCCGCCGATTTAATCCTGTCTTCCATAGTCATTCCTCCAACAATGCCGAAATTATTTTCGCCGTGATTTATCCGGTCGCCTCGTTATTCGCCGCGGCGCCGTTGGTTACGAAAATGCCGACCGTGTCGCCCAAGACGGTTGAGACGTTTTTCCCGTCCCATTGCAGAACTTTAAGGTACTCTATATACGTCGGGTCTTTGGCTAACTGTTCTTGAATAAGCCGCACGGCGGTCGCCTCGGCTTCGGCTTTCGCGACTATGGCGGCGGCCTCGCCGCGCGCCTGCTCTTCTTGCTGCAGCGCCTCGCCTTTCGCGATTTCGACGTTGCGTTCCGCGATGACCTTGGCTTTTTCCAACTCTTGCTTTTCAGCCAAAACCTCTTGTTCCGCGGTTGATTTGCGTTCAATCGCCGCGTTAAATTCCGAGCTGAAATCAAAGTTGGTGATATTAAACACGTCGATAACAATACCGTATTCGGATACTTTCGCGGACAACGCCTGTTTCATGTCTTCGGCGACAAGCTGCCTGTTGGTAATCAGTTCTTCGGCTCTGAATTTGGCCGTAGTCTGCTTTACGCAATCCTGCACGGCGGGATACAAGATTTTTTCCGCGATGTCCAATCCCACTTCTTTGTATATGGCGGCGGACGAAGACGCCAGCAACCGATAGTTCACGGAAGTCGTGCTTGAAACCGTCTGCAAGTCTTTTGACGCCGCCACGCTGGCCACGTCGTATTTCTGGACGCGGTTATCTACGGAAACGATATTCTGCCACGGGGCTTTGACGTGAATGCCCGGCGACAGCGTCGCGGAATCGTTTACGCTGCCGAAAGTTACAAGCAGCCCGGTGTGTCCCGCCGCGACCTGCCCAAGGCAAGAGAACGCCAACAAGATTATCAGGACGAGCGTCGCGGTCGCCGCCGCAATCGCCTTAGCGGCGGATATGTCGCCGTCTTTGTTTTTGACTAATTTCATTTCTTTTTACCTCGTTTCATTTGTTGGTTATTGTATTCGTAACGGGGCGCGAACCCCGCGCATACCGCGTTCGCCGGGGGCGGCGTTATATCGGATTTTCGGTTTTTTGCCTTATATGACCGTCGGTATTGACAAAACCGTAATAATGTGCTATATTAACCGTAGCGCCGTTATAAATTAAGGAGGATAATCTTATGGCGAAGAAAAGGCTATTCGGGAACAACATAAAACCCGCCTGCAAATACTGTGAATTCAGCAAGGCGGGCGAACCTGACAGCGAAAAAATGAACTGCTCGAAATTCGGCGAGGTAAAATCCTACGATTCGTGCAAAAAGTTCGAGTATTCGCCGTTGAAGCGCATCCCGAAAAAGGAAATCGGGCTCGCCCATTCCGACGTGAACAAAATAGACTTCTGACAAATCCCGGGGCGTCGCGCGGACGCTCCGGGGTTTTATCGCGGCGAACCGATAAATTTCAATAAAAAATCCTCTCCCCGATATACCCGCGAACTTCTTCTATTTTAACGCGCTCCTGCGCCATTGAATCGCGCTCCCTTACCGTGACGCAATTATCCTTGACGCTGTCGAAGTCGTAGGTCACGCAAAACGGCGTTCCTATCTCGTCTTGTCTGCGGTAACGCTTGCCTATCGCGCCGGTTTCGTCGTATTCCACGGGGAAGTGCTTGCTCAACTCGTCGGCGATTTTTTGCGCGCCCTCGCCGAGTTTCTTTGAAAGCGGCAGAACCGCCGCCTTTACGGGCGACAAAAACGGGTGCAGCCGCAGAATGTTGCGGGTTGTGCCGTCGTCAAGGCTTTCCTCGTCGTAAGCGTCAACCAACAATGCCAAGAACAGCCGTTCAACGCCCAAACTCGGCTCGATTACATAAGGCACATACTTCTCGTTGGTTTCGGGGTCAAAGTATTCGAGCGACTTCCCCGATTCCCCGATATGCCGCCTTAAATCGTAGTCGGTTCTGTCGGCAATCCCCCACAACTCCCCCCACCCAAACGGATACATAAACTCAAAATCTGTCGTCGCCTTGGAATAAAACGACAGCTCTTCCTTGTCGTGGTCGCGCAAGCGAAGGCTTTCGCGGTTTATTCCGAGCGAGTACAGGAACTCCTCGCAGAAGTCCTTCCAGTACCCGAACCACTCCAAATCGGTGTCGGGTTTGCAGAAGAACTCAAGCTCCATCTGCTCGAACTCCCGAACGCGGAAGATGAAGTTGCCGGGGGTAATCTCGTTCCTGAACGATTTCCCGATTTGCGCCACCCCGAACGGTATCTTTTTGCGGGTCGTCCTCGCGATGTTCCCGAAGTTGACGAAGATTCCCTGCGCCGTTTCGGGGCGGAGATAAATCTCGTTCACCGTGTCCTCGGTTACGCCTTGGAAAGTCTTGAACATGAGATTGAACTTCTTAATATCGGTGAAGTCGCGCTTTTTGCAGTTGGGGCAGGGAATGTTCTTCTCCTTGATATAAGCGGTGAGTTTCTCGCTTTCCCACCCGCTCGTAACCGTCCCGTCGAAGTCCTCGATAAGGTTGTCGGCTCGAAACCGCATTTTGCAGGCTTTGCAGTCCATAAGCGGGTCCGAGAACCCCGACAAATGCCCCGACGCGACCCACACCTGCGGGTTCATCAAAATAGCAGAGTCCAACCCGACGTTATACCTGCTTTCCTGCACGAACCTCTTCCACCACGCCTTTTTGACGTTGCTCTTAAGCTCCGCGCCGAGCGGTCCGTAATCCCACGTGTTGGCAAGCCCTCCGTAAATTTCGCTCCCTTGATAGACAAAGCCGCGCCCCTTGCACAAGGCGACGATTTTATCCATTGACTTTTCTGTATTTAAAGTTGGCATTTTTTAAATTTCCACCTTTCTCGTCCAGCCCATGTCGTCGGGAATCCTGCCGTACTGAATCCCCGTTAATGTGTCGTAAAGCCTTTGGGAAATCTCGCCGATTTTCCCGCCGTTAATCTCGATAGCCCGCTCCCCTCTGCTCAAAACGCCGACGGGCGAAATTACCGCCGCCGTTCCCGAACCGAAAATCTCGGAAAGTTTACCGTTGTCGTAAGCCGCGAAAACCTCGTCGGCGGACAACCGCCTTTCGGCGACCTTCAAGCCCCATTTGCGGCAAAGCTCGATAACCGACATACGGGTTATCCCCGGAAGAATAGAACCGCTTAGCTCCGGGGTTACAACACAGCCGTCGATTACGAAGAATACGTTCATCGCGCCGACTTCCTCAATATACTTGCGCTCTACGCCGTCCAACCACAGAACCTGCTCGTAATTCTTGGCGTGCGCCTCCTGCTGCCCGATAAGCGACGCGGCGTAGTTGCCGCCCGCTTTTATGAAACCCATGCCGCCTTTTACGGCGCGGACGTAGTTTTCCTCAACGTAAATGCTTACGGGGTTAAGCCCCGTCGAGTAATACGCACCCGACGGCGATGTGAAGATTATATAATAATACTTGTCCGAGGGGCGAACGCCGATAAACGGGTCCGCCGCGAATATGAACGGGCGAATATACAGCGACGCGCCGCTTGTCCTCGGAACCCACTCGACGTCGGTCTTTATAAGCTCGTTCAACGCCTGAATGGAGTCCTCGACGGGGATTTCGGGGATTACCGAACGCCGCGCCGACACGTTAAGCCTTTTGAAGTTTTCTTCGGGGCGGAAAAGCCGGATTGTGTCGTCGGGGGTTCGATAGGCTTTAAGCCCCTCGAAAATTTCCTGCCCGTAGTGAAGAACCATTGCGGCGGGGGACAGGCTTATATCCCCGAACGGGACTATTCGCGCGTCGTGCCAGCCTTCCCCTTTGTCATGCTCCATAATAAACATATGGTCGGAGAAGATTTTCCCGAAACCGAGCCCGGTTTCGTCGGCGGGTTTTGCTTTGGGGGAGGTTGTTTTTGTGATTGTGATGTCCATGGTCGCCCTTTCTTTATAAAATTCTATATAATGTCTATTGAACAGCCGCCAAACGGCTTTGCCGGCGGATTTAACAGACGTTTGGCGGCGCGCGGACTCTATATTTCCAATGTCGCGAAATAGTCTTCCGGCGTTTCCGCCCGCCTTATCAACTTAACGCTGTTATCCTCGCGCAACAGCAGTTCCGCGCTGCGCAGCTTGCCGTTGTAGTTATACCCCATCGAAAACCCGTGCGCGCCCGTATCGTGAATTATAAGCAGGTCGCCCGCGTCAATCTTCGGCAACATTCTGTCAATCGCGAATTTGTCGTTGTTCTCGCATAAGCCGCCCACAACGTCGTACTTGCAATCGCGGGGCGCGTTTTCCTTTCCCGCCACGGTAATATGATGGTACGCCTTGTACATCGCGGGGCGCATAAGATTGGCGGCGCAGGCGTCGACGCCGACGTATTCCTTGTAGATGTGCTTTTCGCGGATTGCGCGGGTTACAAGGCAACCGTTCGGGGCGAGCATGAACCGCCCCAATTCGGTGAATATCGAAACGCCGCCCAAGCCGTTCGGAACCATAACCTCGTCGAACGCCTTTTCAACCCCCCTGCCGATTTCCGCGATGTCGTTGGGCGTTTCGTCGGGACCGTAGGCTATCCCCACCCCGCCCGAAAGGTTGACGTAACTCATCCCGACGCCGATTTTATCTTTAATTTCGACCACGGTTTCAAACAAAGTCTTGGCCAACGCGGGATAATAGCCGTTGGTTACGGTATTGCTCGCCAAAAACGCGTGGATGCCGAATTTTTTCGCGCCTTTATCCCGCAGCAGCTTATACCCCTCGAACAGCTGTTCTTTTGTAAAGCCGTATTTCGCGTCTTTGGGCCTGTCCATGACGAACCCGGATTCTCCTTTAAATTCGCCGCCCGGGTTGTAACGGCAAAAAATCGTCTCGGGTATGCCGCACAGCTTGTCGAGAATTTCGATATGGGTAAAATCGTCTAAGTTGATGAACGCGCCCAGTTTCGCCGCCAAGAGGAAATCGGCGTCGGGCGTCTCGTTGGAAGAGAACATGATGTCGCCGCCTTTTGCCCCTACCCTGTCCGAAAGCAAAAGCTCAGTGTACGACGAACAGTCAAAGCCGCACCCCTCTTCCGTCAAGATTTTCATAATATAAGGGTTGGGGGTCGCCTTAACCGCAAAGTATTCGCGAAACCCCGCGTTCCACGAGAACGCCTTGTTCAAGGCGCGGGCGGTTTCGCGGATTCCCCGTTCGTCGTATAAGTGAAACGGCGTAGGATATTCCGCCGCGATTTCCTCAAGCCGCTCCTTGGTTACAAACGTCGTTTTTGCCATAATCCCCCCGTATTTCGCGCATTACACAATTACGGTAACCGGAAGGCTACCGTAATTATCGTTTTCGTCGCTTTATTTCACAATTTTTTCGTTACTTTTAGCGGCGGGAGCTTCCGGCGCGGACGTTTTACTCGCGACCGGCGCTTTTTCCGCGGGCGCCTTCTTTTCCGCGGGCGCTTTCTTTTCGGCGGGCGCTTTCTTTTCGGCGGGCGCCTTCGCGGGTCCTAAATTCTCGAGCATCAAAACGACGTCGACAGCCCCGTCGAACCCAAGTTGCCCTTTTTCAAACGCTTCTTTCCCGGAAATCTTTTTCGTGAACATCTTTAAGAAAGTGTCGCCGTCGGCGTAAAGCTGCGCGTCGTTGTCCACGTAATCATAAGGCTCGACGCTTAAAACCCCTTCTTTGAACGCGATGTAAAACGCGCCCTCGCCCTCGCCTTTAATGTTGCACTGAATGGCGAACTCCCTGTCTAATTTCGACGCGTCCGCCTTTGACAGAGCTTTTTTCACCCCGTCGAAAACCTTTTCGTATGTCATTTGTTCTTCTCCCTTTCAAAGTTTTTACCATACGCGCGTATTATACCACATATCGGTTTTTTTTTCAAGCGGTTTTATACAAAATACGGCATTTCGCATAAAAAACGCCGCCGCCGCCCCCGTAAAATTATTTACTTGAGCAAAAGCTCTTTTATTTTACCGTAAGCGTCGGCCGCCTCTTTACTGAATTTCGCGCGGATTATCAACGCTTCCATTAATTTTGCCATTGAACCGTCGTCGATGTCCGCGGACCTTTTTACCCTGACGGCGGACCTTTTTACCCTGACGGCGGGCGACTTTTTCTCCTTGACGGCGGACTTCTTCGCTCTGACGGCGGGCGCGGCGGACTTCCGCTTCGCTTTCTTTTTGTCGACGCCGTCGCACCCCTCGAAAAACTCCTCCAGCGCGGCGGCGTCGCAGCGCCCTTTTTGATCCGTTTCGCCCGTTAGGTAATACGGGGAAATGTTAAGTACCTGCGCTAACGTAATCACCACCTTAGGCGAAGCCGAGGCCTTGTAGAAACCGAACTTTGAAAGCCCCGACAACTCGATAATCTCCGCCTTTTGAACCCTCGTGGCGCTTTTAAACGCCTCGGGAATCCGCACGTTAGACTTTTCAATGTCAACGCTGACGCTGCCCTTTTTTAACGTTTGCAATTGCTCTGCCGTAATCATAAATGAAACCCTCCGAATTTTAATCCTGACCTATGCTTTGAATGATAACACAAATTTTAAATAATGTCAACAATTTTTTGGCGTTAAAATCGCGCAAAATCACAAAAATCTCTTGACAAACCCGAAAAAACCCGCTATAATACCCTTATGACACAAACGCGTTGACAGGGAACAAAGCGGATTTTGCGGGCACAGAGAGCCGCCGGCCGGTGCGAGGCGGCGTCGCTGATTCGTCATAACTCACCCTCGAGCGGTCAAGCCGAGGTCGCGGGCGACCGGGCGGCATTAGGCTTGAACGGGTCCTCCCGTTACAGGGGAGCGTATTGACAGATACGGCGGAGCGGGCGCGTCGTCGCGCCAAAAAGAGTGGTACCGCGAGGATTGTTAAACAGTCCCCGTCTCTTTGAACGAGAGGCGGTTTTTTATTTGCCGCCGAAAAATCGACAAAGGAGAATTTCGCGATGAAAAACGTAACCAAGTACAAAAAAGGCTATTTCCTTCCGCCGAAGTACGGCATGGACTGGGCGAAGCGCGACAGCGTCGAAAAGGCGCCGATTTGGTGCAGCGTCGATTTGCGCGACGGCAATCAGGCGCTGATTATACCCATGAGCCTTGAGCAAAAACTCGAATTTTTCACTTTTTTGGTGAAAATAGGGTTTAAGGAGATAGAAATCGGGTTTCCCGCCGCGTCAGAGACCGAGTATAACTTTTGCCGCGCGCTGATTGAAAAAAAATTGATTCCCGACGGCGTCGCCGTTCAAGTTTTGACCCAGTCGAGGGAGCATATAATCAAAAAGACCTTCGAGGCGCTGCGGGGCGCGAAAAGCGCGATTGTACACCTTTATAACTCCACGTCGGCGGCGCAGAGGGAACAGGTTTTCAAGAAATCGAAGGAAGAAATCATTTCGATTGCCGTCGAAGGCGCGAAGACGGTCAAGCGGTTCTCCGAAGAATACGGGGGGAACTTCAAATTTGAGTATTCGCCGGAGAGCTTTACGGGCACGGAAACCGATTTCGCGCTGGAAATATGCGACGAGGTTTTGAAAATTTGGGAGCCTCGCGAAGACAATAAGGCGATTATCAACCTCCCCGGAACCGTCGAGGTTTCAATGCCGCACGTTTACGCGAGCCAAGTCGAGTATATATGCGACAACCTTTATAAAAGGGAGAACGTCGTCGTTTCCATACACCCGCATAACGACAGGGGTTGCGCCGTCGCGGACGCGGAAATGGGCTTGCTGGCGGGGGCGGACAGGGTGGAAGGGACGCTTTTCGGCAACGGCGAACGTACGGGCAACGCCGATATCGTAACGCTGGCGCTTAATATGTATTCGCAGGGGACGGACCCCGGGCTTGAGCTTGGCGACATCCCCGAAATTACGGACGTTTATGAAAAAATGACGGGGATGGACGTGCATCGGCGGCATCCCTACTGCGGGGAATTGGTGTTCGCGGCGTTTTCCGGCTCACACCAAGACGCGATTGCCAAGGGAATGGCGTGGCGCGAGGAACAAAAACCGCGATTTTGGAACGTTCCGTACCTTCCGATTGACCCGGCGGACATAGGGCGGCGTTACGAGGGCGACGTTATCAGAATCAACAGCCAGAGCGGCAAAGGCGGCATAGGGTATATCCTGAAGCGTTACGGGGTGGATTTGCCCGTAAAAATGCGCGAAAGCGTAGGTTACGCCGTTAAGGACTTTTCAGATAAGGCGCATAGGGAACTGCAGCCGGAGGAGGTATATAACGCCTTTTGCTCGGCTTTCGTCAACGTCGAAAGCAAAATCAAAGTCATGGAAACGCATTATAGCCAAGAAATAGGGGCAATTTCCGCTATCGTTACGCTAAGGGTGAACGGCAAGGAACGCGTCATCACCGGTTCGGGGAACGGACGCCTCGACGCGGTGAGCGACGCTTTGAAGAAATGCCTTAATATTAAATTCAATATCGAGTATTATTCCGAACACACCATGGGCGTCGGCTCAAACTCGCGGGCGATGTCTTACGTTGAGATAAAAGACGGAAAAGGCAGGTCTTCTTGGGGTTCGGGGTTGCATACCGATATTATCATGTCGTCGATAGCGGCGCTGATAAGCGCGATAAACAGAAGCGAATTACTGTAAAAAAAAATCGCGGCGGCGACCGCCGACATTATACCTCCTCGGAAACTGTATCGCGGCGGCATTGAATTTATTTCAATTCACAGCTTGTTCAGCCGATTTTTCTTTATGAACGCGGCGAAATCCCTGTAGGCTATATTCAAATCGACGTCGCCGATTATCCCCGTAACCCTGCCTTTGTTGGTGTACTGCCACATATAGAAATTGCCGCCATAGGTGGGAACGTTGTTCCACTGCGCCAGCCAAACCGCGTATTTGTCGGTGATGCCCGGGTTGAAGTAATTTTCAAGCCAAGATTTGGATGAATACACCATGGGAAAATAATCCGCGTCCATGACGATTTGCAAAAAAGCCTCCGCCATTTTTGAAACGTCGTCTTTGTAATATCCGAGCGGTTCTTCCATGTCGAGAACCACGGGATAGGTTATCTCATAATCCTTCAGCAGTTTCACCAGGAACTTCGCTTCCGCTTTTATTTCGCTTACCGTTTTCGCGTAGCTGTACATATACGCGCCGACCTCTAACCCGGCCCCTTTCGCGCCGGCGACGTATTCGTGGAAATTCCTGTCGGCGGAAACAGGTTCGCCGTTAACCGCGCCCACCGCCGCCCTTATCATAACGAACTCCGCCCCCGAAGCGGCGACCTTTTCCCAGTCGATTTCCCCCTGCCATCTCGACACGTCTATTCCGTGAATTTCGGCGGACGGCTCCCCTTCGACCGCGAAAGCCGTCATAGCCTCATAATTGGCGCCGGTTCTCTTGTCGTTGAGCTTGCCGCTCTTGGTGTTTTTAAAATCGCCCGCGGAATTGTAATACGAGCTTTTTTCAAGCGTAACCAAACCGCTGTTCTTAACCGTCGCGTTATTCGTCACGGATATGCTCCCCGAATTGGAGACCGTGCCGCTTGCGGTAACGGATAAGCCGCCGTGAACGCTCACCGCGCCGTTTTTGGTGTTTACGAGTTTCCCGCTCAATGTGGCGGAACCGCTTTTCAAAACGGTAAACTCGCCCCTGTTTGAAAAGACGCCCTTCTTGTAAAGCTTAAAAACGCCGGAGGTTTTAAGCGCACCGTTGGAAAAGACCGTCATATCCGAGGATATGTCCATTTGGGAACTGAGCGACGCCAAAAAATCGCCGTAAATTATGACGGAACTCGACGGTTTCGCCACGAATTTGCCCGACAGCAGCGTTTGGGCGTCGTTGTCCACGCCAAACTCGCCGTACACGGTAACGGCGGATTTATCGGTCAATCTGAGGTTGCCGCCGCCCAAAACGTGCAGCTTGGCGTCTTTGGGGACGGTGAACGCCTTGTTTACCGTCAGCTCTTTCGTAACCGTGTACGTATTGTGGTTTTTTAACTCGGATTTCCCGTCCCATTCAACCGAGGCGGCGCTCAACGGAAACGTCATGGTAACGGTTGAGGCCGCGCCGATTATTATCGCGGCGGCGCGCGCGATAATCCTTTTCAGCATTATATTCCCCCGGTTTAAGCTTTTCCGGTCGAGCCGAAAAGAGCCATTTTCCCGCGGACCGTCGCCTTAATCGCCTCGAAGCCGGGCGCCAAGAGTTTGCGCGGGTCGAAGCCCTTTCCGGATAAATCCTTGCCCGCCTCGATATACTCGCGGGTGGCTTTCTGGAAAGACCACTGACATTCGGTATTGACGTTGACCTTCGCCACGCCGAGCGAAATCGCTTTTTTGACCATTTCGTCGGGAATACCCGTCCCGCCGTGAAGAACGAGCGGCATACCGCCCCCCACCTTGTCTTTGACGGCTTGAAGCGTTTCAAAACTAAGTCCGGGCCAGTTATCCGGATACTTTCCGTGAATGTTGCCTATCCCCGCGGCGAGCATGGTAACGCCCAAATCGGCTATGCGTTTACATTCGTCGGGGTCGGCACATTCTCCCGCTCCTATGACGCCGTCCTCCTCGCCGCCGATGGAACCGACCTCCGCCTCCAGCGACAGCCCCTTGCTTTCGCAAACGGAAACAAGCCGCGTGGTGTTCGCGACGTTCTGTTCAATCGGCTCGTGTGAACCGTCGTACATGACGGAGGAAAACCCCGCTTCAATACAGGCGAGCGCGCCGTTATAGGAACCGTGGTCCAAATGGAGCGCGACGGGGACGGTGATTTTCAATTCTTCAAGCATACCGTTCACCATGCCGACGACGGTTTTATAACCGCACATATACTTTCCCGCACCCTCCGAAACGCCGAGAATCACGGGCGACTTACACTCTTCGGCGGTAAACAGGACCGCTTTCGTCCATTCGAGGTTATTGATGTTGAACTGACCGACGGCGTATTTGCCGTCTTTCGCTTTTTGAAGCATTTCTTTAGCTGATACTAACATTATTTTCTCCTTTTTAACTTTGCCGCGTTACGGCGGGCTCACCCGCGATGAAACGAAGCGCCCCCTTCGGTCGGCTGAAATATCGGGTTTTGTTCGCGGCGTTTCGGAAAACCGTTCTAAAACGCCGCTTATATTCTAACAAATTTTTCGCCAAAAGTCAACCCCCGAAATATCGGGGGCATCGCGAACAGGGCGGATTTTGAAAATTTAACCGCCATTATATGTTTCAACGCTTGCATTTACGTTCGGTTTATGCTATAATTGTATGAATAATAGGTAAAGGAAGCGTTAAAATGCCGGAAAACAACGTAATGGCTTTCCTTGAAAAGCATCCCGATTTATTCAAGGAGATGGGCAATATCGGAATGGGTCACGCCTGTACCGTTTTGTCTCAAATGCTGGGTTCAAAGGTCAACCGCTCCATACCGTCGGTGTGGACCTTATCCAGGAATGAGGCGGCAGAGTATTTTGACCTTTTCGAGGGCGGTTCAATCGGTTTTATTCTGACGCTTTCCGAGGATATAGGCGGCGCGGTGATACATATCGTCAGCCTTCCGTTCGCCGCGAGGCTGATAAAGGTTTTTTTCCCGGGCGAAATCAACTGTTTGGAGGACATCAACGAAATGTGTATGTCCGTCATTCAGGAAATGGGCAACATCACAACCGCGGCTTTCGTGAACTCGCTGGCTTCCATGACCGGGTTGTTCATGGATATTTCCACCCCGAACAAATGTGAGAATTTAAAGGAAGAGGCGCTCGCGCTCGCCCCGGAAAAGCTGTTCGTGGTTGAAAACAGGTTTTTGGTGGATAACGGCACTTTAAGCAGCGAGTTGATTTTCATGCCGAAACACGATTCAATCGAGCTTATCGCGGAAAAACTGTGCGAACATTACGAATTGGAAATACCCACGTAAAAGCGGTTCCCCGCGGGCGGGGCGGACAATTGAAGTTACAACTAATCGTCCGCGCTTTTTAAAAATTTACTCTTGACAAAAAAGAAAAACCGTGCTATTATATCATATAAGCGAAGGCGCTTGGTTCAAGCCGTCTTTGCTTTTTGTTTTCGGAAAGGGGTGAATTTGGTGGACAACATACCGCTCGCCACGGCTCGGGAAATCAACAAATTGATGATGAGATACGGCGTAAAGTTCGGCGTCTACAAGAATAACGAGTTCATCGAACAACTCTTCCCTTACGACGCGATACCGCGGATAATTCCGGCCGAAGAGTTTGCTTTCCTGAATAAGGGGCTCGTCCAAAGGGTGAACGCCTTAAACTGCTTTTTAAACGATATTTATTCGTCTTCAACCCCGAAAATCATAAAAGACAAGGTTATACCGGAAGAGTTTGTCTATATTTCAAGCGGGCATCTGCCGGAATGTAACGGAATACCGCCCCCGAAAGGGATATACAGCCATATTTCCGGTATCGACTTAGTTCAGTGCAAGGGCGGCTCGTGGTATGTTTTGGAGGATAATTTGCGGGTGCCGTCGGGCGCCTCTTACCCGCTGATTGCGAGGGAGCTTTGCCGCATAGCCAATCCCGAGGCGTTCTCGCTGAACGACGTCGAGGACAACCGCAACTATTCGGATATGCTGAAAGACGTTATGAAGCATGTGAACCGCGGGGGTTTAAACGTAATACTCACGCCGGGCAGATATAACGCCGCGTATTTTGAACATTCATACCTCGCGGAGCGCACGGGCGCGGTGCTGGTAATCGCCTCGCAGCTCACGGTCGACGACGGCGCCCTGTACATGAAGGACTACATGGGCGGGAAGGCGCGCGTCGGCGCGGTGTATCGCCGCATTTCCGACGAATACCTCGACCCCATGACGTTTGAAGCGGATTCGTTAATCGGCGTGCCGCACATCATGGACGCGTACCGCGCGGGCAATGTCGCGATTATAAACGCGCCGGGCAACGGCGTCGCCGACGACAAGGGAATCTATTATTTCGTGCCGAAAATGATAAAATACTATCTCGGGGAGGAAGCCGTGTTAAACAACGCGCCGACATATCTGCCGTATTACGAAGACGATTTGAAATTCACGCTCGATAATATTCGCAGGTTGGTTATAAAAGACGTTTCGGAGGCGGGCGGTTACGGCGTGGTGTTCGGGAGCAATTTATCGGAGGGCGAGCTTGGGGAAATAAAAGCCCTGATAAAAAAAGAGCCGAGGAGGTTTATTTCGCAGGAGGTCATTGATTTTATAGACCTCGAAATCATGGACGACGATGGCGGGCTTATACCGCGAAAGGCCGATTTGCGCGCTTTCGTCCTCACGGGTGAAACGACGCGCGTGTGGGAGAGCGGGCTCACGCGGTTTTCGCGGGATGCGGACTCGTTCATCGTAAATTCATCGCAGGGAGGGGGCTTTAAGGACACATGGGTATTATCTCGGTAGAACACAGTTTCAATCTTTACTGGCTCGGAAGGTACTCGGAGCGTATTTACACGACGCTGTGCACGTTTTTCAATTATTACGACAAAACGCTTGACAAAGACAAGAAATGCTATAAGGTTTTTCTTAAAAAGCTGGACGTCGAAGACAAGTACGGCGATTATGAAAGTTTCATACGCGGGTATCTCTATAACGACGGCGTTGAAGCGCCGGACGTCTTTTCCGTTGATTCGGCTTTCGGGATGGCTTATGACAACGCGCTTGTCATAAGGGACGTGATAGGCAGCGAATCGCTTGCCTACGTCCACCTCGCCGTCGACGCCTTTCACTACAGCCGCGACGCGAAGAACCTTCGCCTCGCGCTGATGCCCGCCATCGATTATTTATTGGCGTTTTGGGGCAGCATAGACGACAGGCTGGCAAGCGGTGAAGCGGGGACGATTATCAAGTGCGGAAAACTTATCGAACGGCTTGACTTGTATTTCAGGTTTTCCTATAATTACAAGCAGATATACGCCGAATACGAAAAGCTGTGCCATGTTTTGTCGCACGTCAAAAAAGGGAATCCTTTTTATTACAACACCGAACGGTTATCGGTATTGGTCGAGGTAATCGGGATGAAAGGGCGTTACAAGGAACGCCTCGACGAGGTGTTGGACTGTCTGGGGAGATTGTTTGAGGAGCAAAGCGCTTGAAAGCCGTAAATTTTCAGTACCGCACGGAACTCGTTTTCAGTTCGCCCGCTTCCGACCACAAATTTTTGCTTAAAATCCTGCCTCAAGACGACGGCAGGCAGCGTATTGCGAGCCTTTCATGGCTGGTCGAGCCGCAGGGGAAGCTGTGGCGCGTGAGCGACGGCTTCGGCAACGCGGCTTTGGCGGGGTATATCGACCCGCCGCACTCCCGGTTCCGGTTCGGGATAACCGGAACGGCGGAGGTTTCGGACAAGCCGTATGTAATCTGCCCCGAACCCGAACGGGCGTTGCTTTATCCGTCGGAGCTGACAAAGCCGCGGGGCGGGATTTCGGATTTTTACGACCGTCTCAAGGCTTTCGCCCCTCCGCCGGACGAACCGTTGCGGCGCGCGGAGTATTTTTCGCGAGCCGTCCATGGGCACATGAATTATGAGCGCGGAATCACCGGCAGCTCAACCCCGGCGCGGGAGGCTTTCGCTCTCGGTTCCGGGGTTTGTCAGGATTACGCGCATATATTGTTGGCGTTGCTCAAACTCGATAAGATTCCCTGCCGTTATGTCGCGGGGCTGGCTTCCGACTGCGGGGAGACCCACGCGTGGGTTGAAGCGTGGGCAAATGGGAAATTTTACGGCATAGACCCCACGCGGGATAAATTCACGGACGAAAGCTACGTCGCGCTTTCGAGGGGGCGCGACTTTAAGGACTGTTCCGTCGAACGCGGAACCTATAAGGGCGCCTGCAAAGGTTCGCAGACCATAACGCTCTCCATGGAGGACGCGGAGGTTTCTCAATGATAAAAACCGTTTCCACGGCGGCGCTGCCGGTAACGGAAAACTTGATTATACAAAAAAACCGCGTCGAAAACAACGCGGGGGGTAAGCGCGTCTGTATCGTTACCGGCACGCACGGCGACGAGCTGGAGGGGCAGTATGTGTGCGCGCGGCTGGCGAAGCTGTTAAGCGACGAAAAGCGGAAACTTTCGGGGACGGTGGACATTTACCCCGCGCTTAACCCGCTCGGGATAGATTCGATTATAAGGGGCTTCCCCATGTTCAATTTGGACATGAACCGCATATTCCCCGGTTCTTCGTCGGGTTCCCTGGCGGAAGCGGCGGCGCATGATATAATCAGCGACATTGAAGGCGCGGACATGTGCGTGGACATACATTCGAGCAACATATTCCTGCGCGAAATCCCGCAAGTCAGGATAAGCGAGCAAACCGAGAAAGAACTGCTCCCTTACGCCTTAAAGCTCAACGCGGACTTGGTATGGATTCACGCGGCGGCGACCGTGCTTGAGTCTACCCTCGCGCATACCCTGAACGCCCGCGGCGTAAAGACGTTAGTGGTCGAAATGGGCGTGGGCATGAGAATAACAAGCGATTATTGCGAGCAGCTGCTGACCGGAATACTGAATTTACTGCGCGAACTCGGCGTATGGAGCGGCGAAGCCGGAGAAGCGAGAAATCCCGTTATCTCGAAAGACCGCAGCGTCGGGTTTGTCAATTCCGACGCGGCGGGGATTTTTATACCCAAGACGGTTCACGGGAGCTACGTAAAATCGGGCGAAGTTATAGGGAGCGTGCTTGACCCGCTTACGGGGGTCGTCGTCGAAGACGCGCTTTCACCCTGCGACGGTCTGCTGTTCACGTTGAGGGAATATCCCGTTGTTTTCGGCGGTTCGTTGCTTGCGCGGATTATGGGGGTGGAACGGGATGGTTAAGAGCGTCATATATTCCATAAAATCCCCTTACCGCCAAAGTATGGATATTGTGGGGTACACTTTCGGCGACGGCGAAAACCCCGAAAAGTCATGCTGCATCATAGGCGCGCTCCGAGGAACCGAAATACAGCAAATGGCGATTTGCGCGCAACTGGTGGACGCGCTGAAACGCCTTGAAACCAAAGGGTGCATAGCGAAAAACAAAAGCGTTACGGTCATACCCTGCGCCAATTATTACTCCATGAATATAGGGAAGCGTCTGTGGACGATGGACAATACCGATATAAACCGTATGTTCCCCGGATATGATTCGGGCGAAACGACCCAACGCATAGCCGACGGGTTGTTTAAAGGGATAAAGGATTACGTTTACGGTATTCAAATGACCAGTTTCTATCTTGAGGGCGAATTTTTGCCGCACGCCAAAATAATGGAAATTGAAGACCCGAAAGTTACGGGAAAAGGAATCGGCGAAAATCTCGCGGACTTCGGTCTGCCGTACGGTCTTATAAGGAAGCCGCGCCCCTATGACACCGCGACGCTTAACTACAACTGGCAAATATGGGGTTGCAGGGCGTTTTCCTTGTTTACCACTTATACCGAGCGTATCGGCGCAAAATCGGCGCAAACCGCCGCGAACGCCGTTTTGCGGTTTTTAATCGCCAACGGCATACTTAACCACAGTCTTCATAAAGGCTCGCACACCCGCGTGTTGAACGAGGATGAAATACGGCACGTTCACACGAGGGGCGCGGGAATTATCAAAAAGCGCGTTTCGGTGGGCGACGAGGTGGGCGAAGGCGATTTGCTGTGCGAAATCATGCACCCCCTCGAGGGGAATATTATTGACCGGATAATTTCGCCGATTGACGGAACGGTGTTTTTCTCATATGACAAACAGCTTGTAATGGAGCGCACCGATATTTTTAAAATCATACCCTTCGGGTTATAATCGGCCGGCGTCCTCGCGACGCGTTTCCCTGTTCACGCCCTCCCCGCGCTTTTTCTTGACAAATCGCGCGAACTGTGTTACAATGGGCTTGGTTGGGATTTTTTGGACTATAGCCAAGCGGTAAGGCACCAGACTTTGACTCTGGCATTCTCAGGTTCAAATCCTGATAGTCCAAGCGAATACGCCGTCAATTGACGTTTTAAGGAAAGCCGCCGAATGAATACGCCCGTGCATGATTTTCTCGAAAGTTACGCCGCCTCAAATCCGGAACGCTGCCATATGCCGGGGAACAAGGGCGTTTCGCACCCTTTCGATATTACCGAAATCGCGGGCGCGGTTGAAATTATCGGTGAAAGCGAACGTAACGCCGCCGAACTGTTCGGCGCGAAACGGACGCTTTATTCGTGTTCCGGGGCGACGCTCGCCGTTTTCGCCATGCTGTCGTTTTGCGCGAACAGACGCGTTACCGCTTTCAGGAACTCCCACCGGAGCCTGATTGACGCCGCCGTGTTGCTCGGGTTTGAGATAGACTGGGTTTACCCCCAAGACGATTTGAACGTTCGCGTTAATCGGGAAACCGCCGCGGTTTTCGTTACAAACATCGACTGTTACGGGCAAACGCGCGACATTAAGGCTATTTTTGAAGTCTGCCGCGAAAAAAACGTCCCGTTACTCGCGGATAACGCCCACGGCGCCTACCTCGTTTTTACGGACGCCCACCCGCTCAAGCTCGGCGCTTACATGACGGCGGACAGCGCGCACAAAACGCTCCCCGCGTTGACGGGCGCGGCGTATCTGCATATATCGAACGGCGCGGACGCCCGGCGCGCGGAGTTCGCCGAAAAAGGGTTCGCGCTTTTCGGAACCTCCAGCCCGTCTTACCTTATACTCGACAGCCTTGATTTATGCAATATCCATATATTCGACGAAAAAAAACGCGCCGAAACGGCTTTCAAGGCGGTCGCGTCCTTGAAAGCCGAATTGACGGGCTTCGGATATTCATTGGCAAAAACCGACGCTTTGCGCGTTACGGTCGACGCGAACGCGTACGGCTATACCGGCGGCGATTTTTCAAAAGCGTTGGAAAATCGCGGCGTAATCTGCGAGATGTTCGACGACAGGCGCGTCGTCTTGTTGTTTTCGACGGTTACCGAAGAAAAAAACGCCCTGCGCGTCCTTACGGCGATGCGCGGCGTTCCCCAAAAAAACGCGATTGTGCCGGACGGCGAACCCGCCGTAATTTCCCGCGCGGTCATGCCGCCGAGGGAGGCGTTTTTTTCCCGCGCGAAAAAGGTTCCTTTGAGCGAAGCCGCGGGGCGCGTCTGCGGCGAGATAATCGCCCCCGCCCCGCCCGGCGTCCCTTTGGTCGCCCCCGGCGAGACCGTAACCGACGAAACCGTCGAACTATTGAAAAAACACGGAATTTACGGTTTAAAGCTCGTCGACCAGCATTGAAACAATGTCGGCCTTGCTTTTATCCGCGCTTAACGCCTTTTTCAGATTCCCGACGTACCCTGCCCTGTCCGAATCGGCAAGGCGCTTTTCCGCCTCGCTCATATAGTAGCCGAAACGGTGCGCCGCCGATAAAACCCGAACGTCTCCGGAATTGAGCAATTCGGGGTTGTAGACGTTTGAGACGTATATCGAGAGAAGGGTAATATAATTGTGATAAAGCGCGGATTTTACCGGCGTCGGCAGGGTTTCGGCAAACGGTAAAGCCGCTTCCGAAACGGCGAGCGCCCAAAACAACTCCTTAACGCTCCCGGTAAAACGGCTCGGTTCGACGTAATTTATAACCGTCTCCGCGTCGCCGTTTCCGAGCATTACGCGGGCCTGCGCCGTAATTTCCTCAAAATTCATCTTGTTTACCGCCGCGAAAAGGATTTCCGGTTCCCCGCCGCCGCTCAAAACGCCGTAAATTTCGGCGTTCAGCTCAAATACGTTGATTTGTTCTTTCATAAAAACCTGCCGTAATGAGAAACAGTATAAACAGTGGCGCGGACGCCAAATAACAGACCCCCGGTTTTCGCGTACGGGTTAAACGATAAATTTCTCAAGGTCGGCGAGAATATCGCCGCAATCGCTTGAATGTATCTTCAGCGTCAGTTCGCCGGATAAATCCAAGCTGAACAGCCCCATGATAGACTTAGCGTCAACCGCGTACCTGCCCGAAACCACGTCGGCGTCGTACTCATACGACATAACCGTGCTGACAAACCGCTTAACGTCGTCAATGGTGGTTATCTTGATTTTTTTCTCGGTCATAACAATTCCTCCTTTGCTTCTTACTTAATTAAATAATACCATATTACGGGAAAATGTCAACATTATATTGAAAAATTCGGGATATTAAAGTATAATGCCCATATAATTCCTTTATATTTAGTAATATTGCATAATAATTCAGAGGTATTTTTATGTATTTCGTCATATCAACGTTCGGGTGTAAGGTTAATCAATACGAAAGCTCGGGGTTGTCGGAGCTTATGCGGCAAAACGGTTTCAAACCCGCCGATTCCGCCGAACGCGCCTCGGTTCACATAATCAATTCCTGCACCGTTACCGAGAACGGCGACAGAAAAGTAAAACAGTTGATAAAACGGGTAAAGAAAAAAAATCCTAACGCCGTCGTCGTGCTTTGCGGCTGTTTCCCGAAAGCGTTCCCCGAAAAGGCGGCGCTGACGGGCGCGGACGTGATTGTCCCGGGAACGCCGTCCGATTCCGTTTCCGTCCAAAGCGAACGGACGCGGGCGTTTTTGAAAATCGAGGACGGGTGCGAACGCGAATGTGCCTACTGTATTATCCCGAAAGCGCGCGGGGCGGTGAAAAGCCGCCCCATTCGCGATATCGCGGCGGAGGCGGAAACGCTCGCCGCGAACGGGCATAAGGAAATCGTGCTTACCGGGGTAAATCTGTGCGCTTACGGGGGCGGCGACGGCCGTTCTTTGAGCGAAGCGGTCGGGGCGGTTTGCGGCGTCGGCGGAATTGAGCGGGTTCGCCTGTCCTCGCTTGAACCGGACTTAATCAGTGAAAGCGATATTGCGCGGCTGGCGGAATTTCCCAAACTTTGCCCGCATTTTCACTTGTCGCTCCAAAGCGGGAGCGACGCGGTTCTTCGGCGTATGAAAAGGCGGTACGACGCCGATTATTACGAAAAAACGGCGAAATCGCTGCGGGAAGCGTTTCCGGAATGTGCGTTGACTACCGATATAATCGCGGGATTTCCGGGGGAAACCGAGGCGGAATTTGCCGAAACGCTGGCGTTCGCGGAGGAAATGCGGTTCGTGAAAATCCACGCGTTCGCCTATTCAAGGCGGGAAGGAACCGCGGCGGCGGATATGCCGCGGCAAATTTCAAACGCCGTCAAACGGGAACGCGTCGCGAAGCTGCTCGCGCTGTCGGACAGGTTGCGCGGAGATTTTTTCAAGGAGCAGACAGGCAAGGAACGCGCGGTTCTGATTGAAAAGTCCGCGAAAACGGGGGAAACCGGCTCCGGCGGCTGTTTTTGCCGTTCTTACGGGCGGGCGCCGGATTATACCCCCGTGAAAATAGCGGGGGAATTTAGGCGCAACGAGATTGTTACGGTGAAAATTACGGGATTCGAGGGGGAATACTGCCTGGGGGAAACCATCTGCTGAACATTATTCTCCTTAACAGCCTTTTCGGTCTTTTTTTGCCGAGGACCGCCTCATGATAAAGCGCGCTTACATATCCGTATAACGACGCGCGTTCCCCGGGCGTGAGGTCGAAGCCGCTGAATTCCAATTTTTCAAAAACGGGCATGACTTCGCTTAACGAAAGGTTTTTCCCGTTCATCTCCATATCGGTCCTTTTGGCGAACGCGACGGGGGTTTCGCCCGTTCTCACCGTTATACCCTCCGCCTTTAGCAGCCGGAACATAAAGCGGTACATTTCCTCGGCGGTTTTGTTGTCCGCCTTATCTTTAAACCGCGCGAACATCGCCGCTTCGGCTTTTTTCAACGCCCTTAAGGCTATTGCGACCGCCGCCGCCAGTACGACCGGAATGAGCGCGACTGCCGCGAACGCGATTATTTTGAAAATAAGACCGCCGTTTGAATCCCTGTCGGAACCGCCCCCGCCGCCCTCGGAAGTCGTGTTTCCGTGATTGGGGGCGGTCGCTTTGGACGTAGGCGGCGTAAACGTCGCCGACGAGGTTTCCCGCAAGGGGGGGGCGGTCGTCGCCGGCGCCGGCGGCGCGTCGCCGTCGTCCGCCCTGCCGGAACCCCCGGTGGGGTCGAACGGAACCCAACCCAGTTCACTGAAATAAACCTCGACCCACGCGTGCGTGTCGCTTTCCCTTAACTCATACTCGTAGCCGTCCTCCGTTTCGCTCCCGCCGCCCGAAACCGTATAGCCGGTTACATACCTCGCGGGGAATCCGAGCTGCCGCATGGCGAGCGTCATGGCGGTGGCGTACATGGCGCAATGCCCCCTTTTCGTATCGAAAAGGAAATTGCCGAGAACGGTGTTGCCGTCGCCGGCGTTATCGACGGTCAGCGAGTAGGCGTAAGCGTTCTTCAGATAATCGCAGACATACCGCGCCGTTTCGACCGGGGCAAGGAAATCGGATTCGATATGTTCGGACGGCGACGAAGACAGACCCATCTGTTCGATTAAGCGGTCGATATTCTCGGTTTCCGCGTCGGGAACCCGCCCGTACACATAGCTTATCAAATCGTAATATTCGCCGATTTTTTCCTCATAATCCGCCGTGCTCATATTATTCGGCAATACCCACTCCGCCCCGTCATAGGCGTTTTCAAAAGAATGGGCGAACTCACGCAACGAATAATACGCTTTGCCGAAGGCGTCGGGGTTGCTCATCTTGGGATAAAGGGAATAACACTCGAAATTCTTGATTTTTGAATTGTTTTTCGGGCGCAAAACGGTGTCGCGGTCCCAGTCGAAACTGTCGCTCTTCTTATAGTCCAGTTCGTAAGGTTGCGTGGGCAAAAGCGCGATTTTGGTGGGAATGAGATAATTTATACGCACCCTTTGCAGCCCGATGTAAGAATCGGGGTCATACCCGCGCAGTATCAGCTTTTGGCGGTAGACCTGATATTCGGCTTCCGGGTATAAATCCGCCAGCAATCTGTTCAGCCGCCTGAACTCGCGGGAATTTTGCGACGTCGACCATTCGTCGCCGAGGAAATCGACGCCCAAGCCGCCTTTGAGGTAAACCTTTTCGGCGTCGTCTTCCAGCGTAACTTTTATTATCGGGGTTCTCCCCGACGGGGGGCGGGTTACGCTGAGACCGGAAGATATGCCCGAGCTGATGCCGGAGTTAAAATAACCGTTGTCGTTGATAACGCCGAAATTATACTTAAAAAATCTGTTTAATCCCTGCGGGAGCTCGACGGTTATCTGGGAAAACCCCTCGATTATTTTCGCTAAGTCTATCCTGACCGCCCCGGCGAAAGCGGACGTCGCCATATACGACGCGATAAGGGAAACGCACGCCGCCGTCAGCGCGTTGCGGCTGTATTTGTAATAATGGGGCGGCTTTCCGGGATAGAGCTTCAGCAAAGGCTCGGCTTTTTTTTTCGCGTATTTGGCGGAATCGCCGGACGCCTCGCGGAGGTTTCCGGCGTGCGCCGCCCACATGGCGTAAATACCGAACATTCCCGATACGAGCAGCTCAATTCCCGGGACATATCCCGCTATTTCCGCGCCGAACGCGGGAATAAGCAGGAATATGGTCGTTATCAGCATAACGCCGATATAGCGGCTTCTCGAACTGACCGTGAAAACCAGGCACAACACCACGCATACGGCGAGGAAAGTCCACTCTATCCTCGCGACGTAGGCGCGGCTTTGCTGAAGCGCGGAGAAAGAGCGCGCGGCGTAACGCGCCGTCGCGAGCAGACGGCTTTGAAGAATATGAAGTATATAGTCAAAAAAGGTGGAAACCGTCCTGTAAAAGTCCTCAAATTCCGAAAACAGCAGCAAAATCAGCGCGATTCCGGCGATGGCGCGTTTTTTCAGCAAAATGAAAAGCAGGTTAAAGATTACGGTCGCGGCGACGCTCACGAACGCCACCCTCGGCAGGGGAACGGGTATTTTGTATATCTGCGCCAACGTAAGCGAAAGCCCCGCGGTCGCCATGCAAACGAGGACGGTTTTCGCCGTGAGCCGCCAAAAATACAGGGCGCCCGTTTCGTCCTCGTCTTTGCCGATATAAACGGATGCGTAAGCGTCAACAGGTCTTTTTTTTACTTTTTTCTTAACTTTCTTCGCGGATTCGCCGCGTTTTGGCTTAAAAATCAACTCCGTATCCTTTCGCCGAGAACGGTTATATCGTCGTTATCAACGCGGCAGACCTTTATTTTTGTATTGCTCTCAAGGTATTCAATCAAATCGCCGTTTTCCGGCGAAGTTCCGATTTGCGGGGTTATAACCGCCAATACCGTGTTATTTTTGAGCGTTAATCCCAAAGAGCGTATTTTCTCAATCAACTCGTCCGTCAAACGGTCGGTTATGATATAAACGGCGCGTTCCCTCCACACCTCATCCTCGTATTCGTCAATCAACCCGACAAAACTCCCCTCGAACGGTTCGTGGGGGAGCAGGGTGAGGGAACGCGCCAATTCGGCGCAGCTTTCCGAATCGGCAATCTCTTTCTTCTCGCATAATTCCGTGCGCGCGTCCTGCCACATAAACAACGCCGAATTTCCGCCGAGCAAAATACGGCGGATGATGGCGAGCGCCGCTTCTATACACGGGTCGGACGCGGAAAGCGCGGCTTCCGCCGAGGGGTACGTTCCCGTAAAGTCGCAGAAAACCAACGCCGAGTTGTTATAATTTTGTTCCATTTGCTTTACTATGAGGTCGTCAAGCCGCGCCGACAGTTTCCAGTGGATATGCCTTAACGTGTCGCCGTCGCGGTATTCGCGCAGGTGCGAAAACGTGTTCCTGTTAAAGCCGTCGGGCTTGGCGGCCGAATTTTCCGTTTCGTCCTCGTTGTCGTCGCGAAGGCGGTTTATCGGGATTTCACGCGGGCAGGAAACGGGGAACCGGTCGTGCCGCCATTTCTTTTTGAGGCTGTATAATTTCAAAACGTCAAAAATCTCGACCTTTTCCAAGCCTATCTTATATTCCCCCCTGAAACTCATCACATTGGAGATTTTCAGGGTTACGCTTTTCATCGGCGGCAGATTCAGCACGATTACCTTGCTTTCGGGGTCGCGCTTGTCCTTCGCGCAGACCTTGACGTAAACCCTTACGGGGGTTAGGGGGAGAAGAAAACCGTTCCTTATGTGAACGGAGAAGAACACTTCGTCTTTGCGCCACACGGCACGGGGAATTTCCTCCGTTTGAACCGTAACGTTCATAAAACTGATTAAAGATAACAAAAATGACATAAGGCAAACGAAACCCATCGTCGCCAAGAGAACGGGCATAAGGCGGCTCTGGTAGAAAAAGCACATAACCGCCAAAATTGTCAGTAATATTCCGTAAAAAAATCTGAACTCTCTCATTTTCGCGTCATTCCCTAATCACCCGCGCACGGCCGTAACGCGCGCTTTCTTCTTTGGCGGCGTCGCGCGAGTAGGGCGGGGTTATCGATTTCGCTATGTCTTTCAGCACGTTCAATTCGGTTATTTTGTGTATTTTCGCCTCCTGCGTCAAAAGCAGACGGTGGGAAAGCACGTGCGGCGTCATCTTAAGCACGTCCTCCGGTATTACGTAAGCGCGCCCCGACACGAAGGCGCAACTCTGCGACGCGCGCATAAGCGACAGGCTCGCGCGCGGGCTTGCCCCCAGCATAACCGACTTATGCGTTCTCGTCGCGGAAACCATCTGAACAATGTAATAATAGATGCCGCGCTCTATATTCACCTCCCTTACCCCTTCTATTATATCGTTAATTTCTTCTTTCGAGCATATGGGCGTTATTTCCGAAAGCGGGTTTTCCGTTTGCCTCCCCGCTATTATGTCTATTTCCTGTTCAAACGTGGGATAACCCATTGAAATTTTCATCAAAAACCTGTCAAGCTGCGCCTCGGGAAGAGGGTAGGTCCCGACGTACCCGACCTCGTTTTGCGTGGCTATCACCATGAAAGGCTTAGGCAGCGGATGCGTTTTTGAATCCACCGTAACGGTCTGCTCTTCCATGGCTTCCAGAAGGGCGGATTGCGTTTTGGGCGAGGTGCGGTTAATTTCGTCGGCGAGGAAGATGTTGCACATCACCAAGCCCTGCTTGTACTCGAAGCCGTCGGTCCGCTTGTTATACATGGTAAACCCGGTAATGTCCGACGCCATTACGTCCGGCGTGAACTGCGCCCTCTTGCAAACGAGACCCATCGCTTTTCCGAGAGCGGTGGCCATCGTCGTTTTTCCCACGCCCGGCACGTCCTCGATAAGCACGTGCCCCCCCGAAAGCAGGGCGATTATCAACAGTTTAACCGCGTCGCGCTTACCCACGATAACCTTTTCGACCTCGTCCGCGATTTGGCGGATTTTCGCGTAGGATTCATCAGTAAGTCTTTTCATTCGTTTCCCCCGCTTCCCGTTTACTGCGTTGACTACCGTTAAAATTATAACTTAACAAGGCGTAAAAAGCAACATTTTTTTGAAATTATAATAATTTATTCGCCCGCGCGGACGGTATCGCGCCGCGTTTTCCGCCGAAAACAGTATGAAATATACAAAATTATCGCGTGAAATTTGTCAAGATAAACAAAAAAAATGTGATAAACATTGAGAATGAGCGATTTGCAATGATTTTTTGTGTATTTTCACAATAATTTAAATTATATTCGGCACAGATTTTGGCATGCTTAGTGAAAATATATAAAGACGCCCCGAAAATTTTAGTTAATTAGGTTCTTCCATTTTTTTGAAATATCTGCTATTATAGTAAGTACGGAATTTTAATAAACATACAGGAGGATTCTTAAAATGGCCAGTTTATCACTGAGGGGCATTTACAAGCGTTATCCGGGCGGCGTCATCGCGGTTTCGGATTTCACGATGAACATCAAAGACAAGGAATTTATTATTCTCGTAGGTCCGTCGGGTTGCGGGAAGTCTACGACCTTGCGCATGATTGCGGGGCTTGAGGAGATTTCGGAAGGCGAGCTGTTCATAGGAGACCGTCTTGTGAACGACGTTGCCCCCAAAGACAGGGACATCGCGATGGTGTTCCAAAACTACGCGCTTTACCCGCACATGACGGTATTCGAGAACATGGCGTTCGGGCTGAAACTCAGAAAGGTTCCGAAAGACCAAATTAAAAAGTTGGTTGACGAAGCCGCGAAAATTCTCGATATCGCCCATCTCCTCGACCGCAAACCGAAAGCGTTGTCCGGCGGTCAGCGTCAGCGTGTCGCCTTAGGGCGCGCAATCGTTCGCGACCCGCAGGTGTTCTTGCTTGACGAGCCTTTGTCCAACTTAGACGCCAAATTAAGGGCGCAGATGAGGACGGAGCTTGCCAAACTGCATAAAAAACTCGGAACGACGTTCATCTACGTAACGCACGACCAGATTGAAGCCATGACGATGGGCGACAGGATAGTCGTTATGAAAGACGGCTATATCCAGCAGATTGATTCGCCGATTAACCTTTACACCAACCCCGTCAACAAGTTCGTCGCCGGGTTTATAGGTTCGCCGCAAATGAATTTCATAGACGCGAAACTGCTTGTACTCAACAACAAGTATACCGTGGAATTTGGTTCCGAGGATACCAAAACCACCCGCGGGCGCAAGTTCTACGTTGAAATTCCGCAGTCCAAAAGCGATATCGAAGCGCTTAGGTACTACGTCGATAAGGAAGTCATTCTCGGCGTCCGCCCCGAAAACATCCACGACGAGGAAATGTTCATCTCAAACGCCAAGACCGGTATAATCGAAGCTACCGTGGACGTTACGGAAATGATGGGCGCGGAAACCTATTTGTACCTCACCTGCGAGAACGTTCCGCTGACCGTGCGCGTTTCCTCGCGCTCGACCGCGCGTCCGCAAGACGTGGTAAGGCTGGCGATTAACCCGAATAACATTCACCTGTTCGACGTCAACGACGAACACTCGATATTGGTTTAATCCCCTCGCAAACGAAGACCGTTTCGCGGTAACGCGAAACGGTTTTTTTCGTTTGCGGCAATTTCGCGGTGATATAGTATTATCCGCCCGCCGTCAGCTTCGCCGCTTTGTCCGCGACCGCCAGCGCGTCGAAAACCTCGTCGCAGTCGCCGTTCAGAACCGCCTCGAGCCTGTACAGCGTCAAGCCTATTCTGTGGTCGGTAACGCGCCCCTGCGGGTAGTTATACGTCCTTATCCGTTCGGAACGGTCGCCCGTCCCCACTTGTATCCTGCGCTCTTCGGCGATTTTTCCGGTTTGCTCCTTCATTTTGACTTCGTACAGCTTGCTGTAAAGCATTTTCATGGCCTTGTCCTTGTTTTTATGCTGCGAGCGTTCCTCCTGACATTCGACGACGACGCCGCTGGGTCTGTGTATTACGCGGATAGCCGACTCGGTTTTGTTAATATGCTGACCGCCCGCGCCGGAAGCCCTGAACGTTTGGGTCTCCAAATCGGCGGGGTTAATTTCGACGTCCACCTCCTCCACCTCCGGCAGAACCGCCACGGTAACCGTCGAGGTATGGATTCTCCCCTGCGCCTCGGTTTCCGGCACGCGCTGAACGCGGTGAACGCCGCTTTCGTACTTCATCTTGGCGTAAGCGCCGTCGCCCGCGACCGAAAAGCTGATTTCCTTATAGCCGCCAAGCTCCGTGGGGTTGGAATTGACGACCTCAATTTTCCAATTCTTTAAGGCGGCGTACATGGAGTACATCCTGAACAGTGAATTGACGAAAAGAGCCGATTCTTCGCCGCCCGCGCCGCCGCGGATTTCTATGATGACGTTCCTGTCGTCGTCGGGGTCGCGCGGCAAAAGCAGAATTTTCAACTCTTCCCCGTATCTTTCCATAAGCTCGCGGTTTTCATCCGATTGCGCCTGCGCCATTTCGCGGAAATCGGCGTCCAACCCGCCCTCGGAAAGCAGTTCCTTGGCTTCGGTAAAATTCCTTTCGGCTTTTTTATATTCCCTGTACTTCCCGATTAAGGGCGTCAGCGATTTGTATTCCCTCATGCGGTCGCGGTAAAGTTTTCGGTCGCCCGCGGTTCCCGCGGCGGCGAGAAGGGTTTCAAGCTCCGCGTAACGCCGCTCCGCCAATTTTAACTTGTCTAACATATTATTCCCGCTTTTTTTTTTTTCGCGTATCCGCAATTTAGCAGTATACCATATTCCGCGCTTAAAGTCAAATTGTTTTCGGCGGCAAGGCGCCGCTTGCCTTAATCAGAAAAAATTTTTTATTGACTTATCCGCGTAAAAATGGTACAATATACGCGTAAAATTACCAATCAAGGACGTAAAAATGGAAATGCCGTTTCAGCCCAACGCGGGCAAGCCGCTCACGATAGAAACCGATTTCGGCGTATACGCGCGATACCCGATAAGAACCCATGTGATAATGAAAGAGGACGTTCCCGAGGACGTGCTTGACAAATACGCCCGCGAATACCTTAAAGAGGGCGACGCGTTGCTCGTTTCCGAGAAAATCATAGCCATTATGCAAGGCCGGGCGTTCCCCGTAGACGAAATCAAGCCCTCGCGCCTCGCGAAATTCCTGTGCAAATTCGTATACAAGCCCGATTACGGGATTGGGATAGGCTCTCCCGCGACCATGGAACTGTGCGTTCGGGAAGTGGGGCGGGTAAAAATCGTCTTCGCCGCGATAATCGCGGGAATATGCAAACTGTTCGGGAAGCGAGGGGTTTTCTACAAAATCTGCGGAATGAAAGCGAGGGCGATTGACGGACCTTGCGATTACACGATACCGCCTTATAACGCTTACGCGAAAATGGCGCCCGACAAACCGCGTGAAACGGCCGTCCGCCTCGCGAAGCATATCGGTTGCGACGTTATCATAATCGACGCGAACGACATTGCCGCGACGGTACTCGGGAAGAGCCGCAAGGATTTGCCCGACGCGTTCGGGGAACAGGTGTTCCGCGACAATCCGCTCGACCAGTGCGACCAGCAAACCCCCATCGCGATTGTGCGCAAAACCGAATAGAAGGAGACGCCCCAAATGAAAATAGCGATATTCACCGAAACGTGGCTGCCGCAGATTAACGGCGTCGTAACCCATATAAAAACGCTCAAAGACGGCTTGGAAGAATTAGGGCACAAGGTTTTGATTGTTACCGCCGACTCCACCGTTAAAAAGCATTGCATTACGAAAGACGTCATGTACTGCCCCGCCGTAAGGCTTAAAAGCATATACGACTACGACGTTTCCTCCCCGTTAAGCATTGACCGTATGCGGCTTATTTCAAAGTTCGAGCCGGATATTATCCATATACACAACGAATTCGGTATAGGGATTTCCGGCATACTTATTTCCAAGGTTTTGCGCATACCGCTCGTATACACCCTGCATACGATGTATGAGGAATATATCTATTACGTGGCCAACAGGCACTTCGGGAAATTCGTGACGAAAGCCTCCCATCAGTATGCGCGGGCTTTGGCCGATACCACCGGCGCGATAATAGGGCCTTCCCCGAAAATCCGTAATTTTTTCAAGAAATGCGGCGCGAAAAAGCATATCAGCATAATCCCCAATTCCGTCGAGCTTGAAACTTTCAATCCCGACGCGGTGAATCCCGAAACCGCGGAAAAGTTGCGCGAAAAATTCGGCTTCACGGAAAGCGACGTCGTTTTTGGTTTTTGCGGGCGGCTCGGCAAGGAGAAAAACGTTTCGGTATTGCTTTCGCACTGGGCGGAAAAAGTAAAGCCCGGCGACGGTTTTAAACTGCTGATAATCGGCGGCGGGCCCTACTATGAAATCCATAAAAGGGAAATCGGCGAATTGGGCGTATCCGATACGGTTACCCTCGCCGGAAGGATAGAGCATAACGAACTGCCGCCCTATTACGCCTGTTGCGACGCTTACATAACCGCGTCGCAAAGCGACACCTATTCCATTTCAATGCTGGAAGGGATGGCGATGGGGCTTCCGGTTATACATATCAAGGACGAGCTTAACGCGATTATACCGGGTGTGAACGGGCATTTTTACGGCGACGCGGAGGAAATGTACCGGCACATGAACAACTTTAAAAACATGAGCCCCGGCGAACGCGCCGAATTTAAACGAACCACGAGGGAATCGGTGATGTTTTCAAGTTCCGGGAGATTAGCAAAAGACATTATTGAAATATACGTTTCGGTTATCGCGGAAAAAGAAAAAAAGAAGAACATCGTCAAAGCCGACCGCGAAAACAGAAAAAAGCTGTAAGCTAAACCTATGAAGGGAATACCGCAATGATTAAAATTTTAAAAACCGAAGATGAAATCAATAATTTCAGGGAAAATCTGCAAAAGCGGGGCGGCGACCCCGATTTCGCGGTGGAACGCACGGTTCGCGCTATCCTGAACGACGTTAAGGCGGCGGGCGACGAGGCGGTCAAGAATTACACGACGCGGCTTGACTGCGACGTTTTGCGGTATTATCGCGTGCCGGAAAGCGTCGTCGAGCAGTGCTTCGAGGAATCCGACGAAAGGTTTATCGCCGCCTTGAAAAGGTGCGCGTACAACATAGCCGCGTTCCACGAGAAGCAGATGCGCGAAGGCTTTTGCGCAACCGGAAAAGACGGCGTGATTATCGGTCAGCGCGTCCGCCCCCTCGACAGGGTGGGGATATACGTTCCGGGCGGAACGGCGGCGTACCCGTCGTCGGTGCTTATGACCGCCATCCCGGCGAAAACGGCGGGGGTGGGCGAAATCATTATGACCACCCCCCCGCGAAAGGACGGTTCGCCCAACCCCGATACCATGGCGGCGGCCAAACTGTGCGGCGTGGATAAGATATTCCTTTGCGGCGGAGCGCAGGCAATCGCGGCTTTGGCTTACGGAACCGGCGAGATTCCGCGAGTCGCCAAAATCGTCGGTCCGGGGAACGTCTATGTTTCAATGGCGAAAAAGCTGCTGTTCGGGACGGTTGACATAGACATGATAGCCGGGCCCAGTGAAATTCTGATTATCGCCGACAAGACCGCCAATCCCGCTTACATAGCCGCCGACTTGCTTTCGCAGGCGGAACACGACGCGATGGCGAGCGCGATACTTATAACCGACAGCGAGGAAACGGCGGGAAAGACCGCCCGCGAGCTTGAAAGGCAGCTTGAGGAACTGCCCCGAAAGGGCATGATAAAATCCTCGCTCATCAGTTACGGCGCGGCAATCGTCGTCGGCGGCATGGACGCCGCCGTCGCCTTGGCGAATGAAATCGCCCCCGAACACTGCGAGGTTTTGGCGGAAAACCCGCTCGAGTATATCGGCAGATTGGATAACGTCGGCTCCCTTTTCCTGGGGGAATATTCGCCGGAACCGCTCGGCGACTATTACGCCGGACCTAACCATGTGCTCCCCACAAACGGAACGGCGCGTTTCTTCTCGCCGCTTACCGTTGACGATTTTTATAAAAAATCCGGATATGTATATTATCCGAAAGCGGCTTTGAAAGCGGCGGCGAGGGACATAACGCTCATCGCCGAACGCGAGGACTTAGCCGCGCACGCCGGCGCGGTTAACATTAGAATTGCCGCTCAATAAAGAAAAAAGGTCGAAAAATAAGAAAGGACGAATCACCATGCCGCAATTTTCGTTGAGTTTTGTGTAGGGTGAGGCGGCATGGTCATGAATATGTACGACCTTCCTTCGAAACTGAAGAACTTTACGCCTTACGAGCCTCTTGCCGGCGAGTATAAGGCGCGCCTCGACGCAAACGAGAGTTTTATTGAAATCGCTCCGGAAAAAATTTTAAAAGCAATCGGCGGGGTAAGGCTTAACCGCTACCCCGACCCTTGCGCGACGGGGGTCGTCGGCGCGTTTTCGGAACTGTTCGGGGTATCGCCGGCCAACGTAACGGCGGGCAACGGCTCCGACGAGTTAATCGGCGTGATAGTCGCCTGCCTGTTGGAAAAAGGGGATAAAATACTTTGCTTTACCCCCGATTTTTCCATGTACGGGTTTTACTCGCGGCTGTACGAACTTAACGTGGTTGAGCGGCGCAAAAACGAGGATTTTACGATTGACATAAACGCCGCGGTCGAGTTTGTCAACGCCGAAAACATCAAATGCGTAATCTTTTCAAACCCCTGCAACCCCACTTCGTTAGGCGTGGAAAAATCCGAAATAAAACGGCTCATATCGGGAACGAAAGCGCTTGTCGTCGTTGACGAGGCGTATATGGACTTTTGGGACGAAAAGCAAAGCCTGCTTGCCGAAACGGCGGATTACGGCGGCTTAATCGTGTTGCGAACCTGTTCCAAATCGGTCGCCCTCGCGGGGATACGCCTCGGGTTCGCCGTAACGAACAGCCGTCTTTCGGCCGCGCTCAAAACGGTTAAGTCTCCGTTTAACGTCAACGCGATAACGCAGGCGATAGGCGAGGCGATTTTGTCGGACGCGGATAATTACAAAAGCAGCGTCAAAAGAATAAAAGAGTCCGCCGCGCGGCTTAATTCGGAACTTTCCGAGTTAAGCCTGTTCGAGAAAATCTATGATACCAAAACCAATTTTCTTTTCATAAAAGCGCCCGGCGCGCGTGAAATCTATCTGCGCCTCCTCGAAAAAAGCATAGCCGTCCGAAATTTCGGCGATTATTTGAGGATATGCGCCGGAACCGACGAAGAAAACTCGGCGTTGACGGCGGCTTTGAAAGAAATCGCGGGGCGCCGAATAAAAAATTTTTGAATAAAAAATTTATATAAAACCATATTGAAAATTTTTTGTAAAATATGTATAATGGAAGAGGATGAAAATCTAAAATCGAGGTATGGTATGTATAAAGAATTTATGGATTCAATCGGTTTCGTAACGCGGTATGACAAAGAAATCGGCGACGCCATGCGGGGCGAACTGGCGCGCCAGCGCCACAGCCTCGAACTGATAGCGAGCGAAAACGTCGTTTCTCCCGCGGTAATGGCGGCGATGGGGACGGTTCTTACGAACAAATACGCGGAAGGTTATCCCGCCAGGCGCTATTACGGCGGATGCGAGCGGGTGGACGCGGTGGAGAATATAGCGATTGAACGCGCCGTGAAACTGTTCGGCGCGGGTTACGCCAACGTTCAGCCCCATTCGGGGGCTCAGGCGAACGTGGCGGCGTATTTCGCGCTTTTGGAGCCGGGCGACAAAGTGTTGGGGATGAAATTAGACCACGGCGGGCATTTAACCCACGGTTCCCCCGTGAATATATCGGGGAAATACTTCGACTTTATCCCTTACGGGCTTGACGGCGAAACGCAAACGCTTGACTATGACGGCGTCGAAAGGCTGGCGAAGGAGCATAAGCCTAAAATGCTGCTGGCCGGCGCGACGGTTTATCCCAGGGAAATCGATTTTAAGCGGCTTTCTGAAATCGCGAAAGGCGTCGGCGCGTATTTTATGGCGGATATGGCGCATATAGCCGGTTTGGTGGCGGCGGGCGAGCATATGTCCCCGGTTCCCTACGCCGACGTTGTTACCACTACGACCCATAAAACGTTGCGCGGCCCCCGCGGCGGGATGATTTTGACCAACGACGGGGAGATATCGGCAAAAATCAACAAAGCCGTCTTCCCCGGAACGCAGGGCGGCCCGCTTATGCACGTCATAGCGGCGAAAGCCGTCTGCTTCGCCGAAGCGATGAGACCCGAATTTAAGCGGTACGCCGTCCAAGTCAAGAAAAACGCGGCGGCGTTGGCGGCGGCGTTGCTCGAAAGGGGCTTCGACCTCGTTTCCGGCGGCACCGATAACCATTTGATGTTGGTTGACTTGCAGCCTTTCGGCGTTACGGGGAAGGTTTTTGAAAAACAGCTTGACGAGGTTTATGTTACCGCCAACAAAAACACGGTTCCCAACGACCCGCAAAGCCCGTTCGTAACGAGCGGCTTAAGGCTGGGAACCCCCGCCGTTACGACAAGGGGGCTTTCGGAGGAAGACATGGCGGTCGTCGCGGAATGTATCTATTTAACCGCGAAAGATTTTGAGGCGAATAAGGAAACCGTTCGGGAAACGGTGAGCGGACTGTGCGAAAAATATCCTCTGTACGAATAAATTCATTGGTTTAGGGGGAAATAATATGGCGGCAAAGGCAAGCGAAATCGTTCTGAACAAAAAATCGCAGGTGGCTCCGCTTTCGCTGATAGCGATGGAGGGCGCTAAGGAGTTAGGCAGAAAAATCAACCAGAATTTGGTTGAGTGGTCTAACAAAAACGAAAACAGCCCCGACACTTTTTTAATCAGGACGGAATGTCCGCGATTTTCCTCCGGCGACGCCAAAGGGTTGATAAGGACGTCCATTCGCGGCGACGACGCTTTTATCATCGTGGACGTGGGGAATTACAGCTGCACGTACAAGATGTTCGGCGAGTGGAATAAGATGTCGCCCGACGACCACTTCCAGGATTTAAAGCGAATTATCCAGGCGATGGGCGGCAAGGCGCATCGCATCAACGTCGTAATGCCCATTTTGTACGGCGGCAGGCAGCATCGCCGCAATTACCGCGAATCGCTGGACTGCGCGGTGGCGTTGCAGGAACTTGAGGCTATGGGCGTCGAGAACATAATTACTTTCGACGCGCACGATTCGCGGGTGTGCAACGCCGTCCCGTTGATGGGTTTCGATAACGTGATTCCGTCGTATCAGGTTTTAAAGGCGCTTTTCCGCAATGTGGAAGACTTGAGGATAGATAACGACAGCTTTATGGTGATAAGCCCCGACGAGGGGGCGCTGAACAGGAATATGTATTACGCGTCGGTACTCGGCGTCGAACTGGGAATGTTCTATAAACGGCGGGATTATTCCATGGTAATCAACGGGCGCAACCCGATTGTCGCGCACGAGTATTTGGGAAACCCCGTCAACGGCAAGGACGTGTTCATTTCCGACGATATTATCTCGTCGGGCGATTCCATGCTTGAGGTCGCCGGAGAACTGAGAAAAAGAAACGCGGCGCGGATTTTGATATACGCCACATACCCGATTTTTACGGGCGGGCTCGAACGGTTCGACGAGGCTCATAAAGAGGGGTTGATTGACTGCGTTTTCGGAACCAACCTCACCTACCGCTCGAGGGAACTTTTAAGCAGGGAGTGGTTTTACGAGGTCGACGTGTCGAAATATATAGCTTACTTGATTGCCGCGCTTAACCACGGCGTTTCCACCAGCAAGGTAATCGACCCGCACTATAAGATAAAGTCTCTGCTTGAAAAATACAACGTGAGAAGCGCGGCGGTTCTGTAACGTTCCGTAACCGCCGGGAAGCGACGTTCGGCGAGGGGGGTCGTCAATGCCGTTAGCCGACAGGATACGTCCTAAAAATTTGGACGAGTTAGCGGGGCAAACCCACTTGCTCGCGCCGGGTAAGCCGCTTCGCGCGATTATCGAGAGCGGGGATGTTCCCAATATGATTTTTTACGGTTCTTCGGGCGTGGGTAAGACCACGCTCGCTGATATTATCGCCGACAGAACGAATATGCGGCTCCGCAAGCTGAACGGCACCTCCGCCTCGACCGCCGATATCAAGGCGGTTATCGCGGAATCAAAAAGCCTCCTCGGTTACGGCGGGATTTTGCTTTATCTTGACGAAATCCAATACCTTAACAAAAAACAGCAGCAAAGCCTGCTTGAACATATCGAGAACGGCGACGTAACGATGATTGCGTCCACCACGGAAAACCCTTTTTTCTATGTATACGGGGCGATTTTGTCGCGGTGTACGGTGTTCGAGTTTAAGCCGCTTTCCCCGGAAGAGGCGGCGCCCGCCGTCAGGCGGGGGTTCGCGCTTTCCGGCGCGAACGACGTAAGCGACGAGGTAATTCGCGTAATCGCCGAAGGGTGCGGCGGCGACGTCCGCAAAGCGCTCAACGCGGCGGAACTGTGCGTCTTAACCGCTTCGGGCGGCGAAATAACGGCGGAAACAGCCCGCGGCTTAATTCAAAAAAGCTCGATGAAATATGACAGGTCGGGGGACGAACATTATGATATACTGTCGGCGTTCCAAAAATCCGTTCGCGGCTCGGACGAGAACGCCGCGCTTCATTATTTGGCGAGGCTTATTCTCGCGGGGGACCTGCCGTCGATATGCAGGCGGCTCCTCGTAACCGCCGCCGAGGATATAGGGCCGGCGTACCCGAACGCGATTGCCATAGCGAAAGCCTGCGTCGATTCGGCTTTGCAGCTGGGTTTTCCCGAAGCGCGCATCCCCTTGGCGGAAGCGGTTATCGTGCTTTGCACCGCGCCGAAATCCAACAGCGCGGTTATCGCCATCGATGGGGCGATTGCCGATATCGAGGCGGGCAAAACCGGGGAAATCCCGCGTCAACTTCAAAATAAGCATTGCGACGGGGCGGGCGCGGCGGTAAAAGGGCAGCATTACCTTTACCCGCACGATTACCCGAACGGTTACGTTAAACAGCAATACCTCCCCGATATACTGAAAGACAGGGTGTATTACAAATTCGGGGACAACAAGAACGAACGCGCCGCCCGCGCTTACAGGGAACGGATTACCGGGGGCGGGGAGCGGGAATTATGAGATTGGCGGCGTTTGTTTCGGCGGTATCGTTAATCCTCGCGCTTGCCGCCTGTGAAAACATTTCCGTTCCGGCGGACGTTACGGATACGGGCGACGTCGTACATTCCCCGACGGAAGAACGGGCGGCGGCGGTTGAAACGCCCGCCCCGCGACGACCCGAAAGGATTGAGTTATACGGGACAATCGCCGAGAGCGCGCTGAACAGCCGAAGCGTTTATTTTTACAACGTAAGCGCGGGTTATCCCGTTTTTTCCAAAAACGAGGATATGAGCGTTCCGCCCGCTTCGGTCTTAAAGATTATGACCTGTCTGATTACGCTTGAAAACGTGAGCGACCTTGACGCGACCGTAGAGGTTCCCTACGCGTGTTTTGAGGAATTTTACTCGGGTAATCCCAATAAAGAGGATACGGCGAGCGCGGGGATAGCGGCGTTCCAGGATAACCTTACCTACCGCGACTGCCTTTACGGGCTGATGACGGCGTCGGGGTGCGACGCGTCGAACGTTCTCGCCTATAACGCGGGCGGCGGCGATATCGGCGCTTTCATCGGCATGATGAACGCCAAAGCCGCCGAGTTGGGTTGCGCGGGGACCAACTTTACCAACGCCCACGGTTTGTTTGAACCCGATAATTATTCCTGCGCGCGCGACATATTCCTGATTACCGAATACGCCTGCGAAAATTACCCCGCTTTCATGGAAATCTGCGGCGCGGAAAGTTATGAAATGCCGCCTAACGCCTATTATCCCGACGGATACGTTATCTCGTCGTTTAACCCGCTCACGCAAAAGAGGGAAAATAACCCGTATTATTACGGTTCGGCAAGGGCGCTCAAAACAGGGAGCATAGATTATTTCTATGAATACGTCGACGGCGCGTGGGAGGTTCTCGGCGAAGGGGTTACGAGTCTCGTTTCATACGCGGTTTACGACGGGGAACTGTACGTCGCCGTAACGCTGGGCGCCCCTTTTTACTTCGGCCCTTATACCGACGGGGACGGAAACTCTTTGGCGCGTATGCACTATACCCTCGCCGACCATAAGCTGTTATACGAGACGGCGTTCGGCAAAGCGCGGTAAATGTTGCAAAAATCGCGTAAATGTGATATATTTGTTATTGACGGGGCTTGTTTAGGGGGGATTGGTTTTAATGGCGAAAAAGCGTGTCGCGGTACTGTTCGGGGGGGCGTCGAAAGACCATGACGTTTCGTTGCGCTCGGCTTATTCCGTATTGCGCGGACTTTCAAAAGCGAATTACGACGTTATACCCATCGGCATAACAAAGGCGGGGAGATGGCTGTATTTCCCCGGCGCCTATTCCGCCGTGGCGAACGGCGAATGGGAAAGCGACAGCGACTGCTGCTCCGCCGTTTTAAGTCCCGACCCGCTCCACGGCGGGATAATCAAGCTGATGGGAGATGAAGAATCGCAGGGAATGAACGACTATTCCCTGCACAGGATTGACGCGGTGTTTTCGGTGCTGCACGGAAAGTACGGCGAATGCGGGCAAATACAGGCTTTATGCAAGCTGTCCGGCATAGGCTATGTCGGAAGCGATTTTTCGGCCGCCAACGCCTGCTCGGATAAGATGCTTTCCCGCCTTATCCTTGACAAAGCCGGAATCAAAACGGCGAAGTATTATTATCTCGAAAGGGTGGACATTGACGGCGTTGAGGACAAATTCGCCGAAATTGAAGCCGCGATAGGCTATCCCATGTATGTAAAGGCGGCGAGCTGCAGCACTTCCATAGGCGCGAACTCCGCGAAGAACAGGGACGAGCTTAAAGCGGGGATAAAAATCGCCTTCTCGCACCACCACAAAATTATAATTGAAGAGGCGCTTTACGGCGCGGAACTGGAATGTGCCGTGTGGGGGAGCGTTTACGCCTTGAGCGTGAGCGCCGTCGCCGAAATAAGGGAAACGGAACCGATAAGCTCAAAGTACGTTTTAAAATCGCCGGAGGTGTTTATTCCCGCCGATATAGATGAAAACACGAGAAAAGAGATAGAAAAATCGTCAAAAACCGCGTTTTTGGCGCTGGGGTGCAAAAATTTCGCGAGGGTATGCTTCAAACTGACGGATAGGGGTCTGTATTGCCGCAAAGTCGGTAATATGAGCGGTTTCACCGAGGATAACATATTCTCGAGGCTGATGGAGAAAAGCGGCTACGGTTATTCCGAACTGCTCGACTTGTTGATTGATTCCGCCAAGGAAACGTAGTTAAGGATAAAAAAGGGGAAATTATGGACAGAGAAGTAAGCATCAATATAAAGTCCGTTCAAACCGCCGACAACGCGAGGGACATTACGGAGCTTTTCACGCGCGGCAGGCTGAAGCGCGGGCGGGCGACGGGGAATTATACGATAATATACGAGGAAGGCGAAGACGCGGGGTTAGGGCGCAACACCGTCAGCTTCGCCGTCAAGGGGGACGATATGGTCGTCATGCGGAGAAGGGGCGCCGCCCCCGCCGACTTAATAGTCGAAAAGGGGAAAAAGCACCACTGCCATTACGGAACGCCGTTCGGCGATTTTATGGTGGGGATTGCCGCCGACGACATAAAAGGCAATCTTAAGGAAAACGGCGGCGATTTATACCTGAAATACACCATCGACGTCAACTCGAGTTTGATGTCGGAGAACGAGATGTTCATTGATTTTAAAGAGCTTAATTGAGTTTTAAAAGATTATACGAGAAAGGCGCAGGTATACGCATGACGGAAACAACCAAGTCGCTTGTCAAGGAAACGGTCATAGCCGCTTTGGGGACGCTTGTCGCCGACGGCGTGATTCCCGCAGAACCGCTGCCCGCTTTTTCCGTGGAAATCCCCGCGAGAAGCGAGCTTGGCGATTTTTCCTGCAACGTCGCCCTCGCGGCGTCGAAAACGCTCGATATCCCCTCCCGTAAAATCGCGGAGCTTATAGCGGGGAACATCAACACGGAAGGCTCGGTTTTCGACAAGGTTGAAATAGCCGGACCGGGGTTTGTCAATTTCTTCGTGAAAGAGACGTGGTACGGCGCGGCGGTAAACGGTATTCTCAAGAAAAAGGGCGATTACGGCAGAACCGACGCGGGCGAAGGGAAGCGCGTTTTGGTTGAGTTCGTCTCCGCGAACCCAACCGGTCCCATGCATATCGGGAACGCGCGCGGCGGCGCTTTGGGCGATTGCCTCGCTTCGATTTTAGAGTTCGCGGGGTATGAAGCAAAAAGGGAATTTTATGTAAACGACGCCGGCAACCAGATTGAAAAGTTCGGGTTAAGCCTTGACATACGTTATCGGCAGGAATTGGGCGAGGATATAAAATTCCCGGAAGAAGCGTATAAGGGCGGGGACATTACGGAACACGCCAAGGCTTTCATAGCCGAACGCGGCGACAGGTACCTGAACGTTTCCGAAGCCGAGAGAAGAAAGGCGTTGGTCGATTACGCCTTGCCGATAAACATAAAAGGTCTGAAAGACGATTTGCTTAAATACAGGATTGAATACGACAACTGGTTTTACGAGAGCGAACTGCACAAAAACGGGGCGGCTTTGAAAATCGTGGAAACGCTCAAAGAGAGGGGGCATACTTATGAGCTTGACGGCGCGGTTTGGTTTGAAGCGAGCAAATTCGGGAATGAAAAGGACGTCGTCCTTATCCGCAAAAACGGCGTCCCCACTTATATCGTGCCGGATATGGCCTATCATTATAACAAACTCGCGGAACGCGGGTTTGACATAGCCGTCGATATCCTCGGCGCCGACCACCACGGTTACGTTTCCCGTATGAACGCGGCTTTGACGGCGCTCGGAATAAACGCGGCGCGTTTAAAGGTTATCATAATGCAAATGGTAAGGCTTGTCAAAGGCGGGGAAACGGTAAAAATCAGCAAGCGTTCGGGAAAGGCGATTACGCTTAACTCCCTGCTTGAAGAAGTTCCGCTTGACGCGGCGCGGTTCTTTTTCAACCTGCGCGACGCGAACACCCACCTTGATTTCGATTTGGATTTGGCCGTCGAGGAAACCTCTAAAAACCCCGTCTATTATGTGCAGTACGCCCACGCCCGCGTAAGGAGCGTAATCCGCCGCCTTTCGGACGAGGGGATTACGCGCGCGCCCGGCGGTTCCCTTACGTTCTCGGCGAAAGAAGAGCGCGACCTTATACGGAAGCTCGCCGCCTTCCCCGAAGAGATTAACGAGGCGGCGAAGGCTTTCGACCCTTCGCGGATAACCCGCTATATCGCGGAGGCGGCGCAGCTTTTCCATAAATTCTACGATACCTGCCGCGTAAGGGGCGAGGACGACGATATTCTGCAGTCGAGGCTGGCGTTGACGGAAGCGGCGGGCGTGGTGATAAAAAACGCGCTGACGCTTATGAAAATCGACGCGCCGGAAAAGATGTAGCACTTACGGAGGGACGTATGGAATTAAACGAGAAAACCCTGTCAAGCGAGGTCGTCTACGACGGAAAAATCGTCCGTTTAACCAAAGACGTCGTTTTACTCCAAAACGGAAAGGAAGTCGCGCGAGAGGTTATAAAACACCCCGGCGGCGTGTGCGTAATCGCCTTAACCGACGAAGACGACGTAATTTTCGTAAGGCAGTTCCGTTACCCCCACAAAAAGGCGCTGCGCGAGATTCCCGCGGGGAAGCTGGAATACGGCGAAGACCCGCTTGAGTGCGGCAAACGCGAGCTTTTGGAGGAAACGGGCTACACGGCGAAAAAATTTGAGTATTTGGGGGAAATGCTGCCCACCCCCGCGTATTGCGGCGAGGTAATCCATATGTATTTGGCGAGAGAACTGGAAGCGGGGGAGCAAAAACTCGACGACAACGAATTTCTCGACGTGGAGAAAATTCCGTTCGATAAGGCAATCGACATGATTTTCCATAACGAAATCACCGACGGGAAGACGCAGTTAGCCATGTTAAAGGCGAAGATACTGCTGAATAACTGACGGGCGGAGGCGGGCATGGAAGATTTTTTGACGGGGAAAAAGCGGGTTCATTTTATCGGCGTCGGCGGCAGCGGAATGTATCCGCTCGCGCGCGTCCTCCGCGAACAGGGGTTCACGGTTACGGGTTCCGACGTCAACGAAACCGACACCCTCGCCGCCGCCGGGAAAGCGGGGATAAAGGTATTCGTCGGACATTCCCCCGAAAATGTTGACGGCGCGGACTTAATTGTGTATTCGTCGGCGATTTCGGCGGACAACCCGGAAATTCTCGCCGCCGGAAAAGACGTCGCGCTTCATGACCGCGCGGAATTATTGGGACTTTTCACAAGCCGGCACAGCCGGTCTGTTTGCGTAGCCGGCACGCACGGCAAAACCACCGCCGTCTCCATGCTGGTTCACATACTTCTCGCGGCGGGGGTTGACGTTTCCGCTTTTGTCGGCGGAAAGCTGAAAGCGCTGGACGGCGGCGCGCGAATGGGGAAAAGCGGGATTATGGTATGCGAGGCGTGCGAATTTAAAGGCAATTTTTTAAAGCTTTCCTCGGATATCACCGTAATCCTCAACATCGACGAAGACCATATGGATTATTTTAAAACCGCCGATAATCTGCGCGGCGCGTTTTCTGAATTTTGCAAAAAAACCTCCGAAACGCTCATCATTAACGGCGACGACGAAAACACCCGTATTTCCGTAAACGACAGCGGGTTTAAGGGCGCCGTCATAACTTTCGGAAACTCTGACAAAAACGATTATTACCCGATGAACGTGAAAAAACTTTCCGATTTTGAAAGCTCGTTTGAACTGTTCAAAAACGGGAAGTTTATCGATGAGATGGTTATCGGCGTTCCCGGCGGGCACAACGTAACCAACGCCGTCGCGGCGTGCGCGGCGGGGATATGCCTTAAAGCCGATAATAACGCGCTGAAAAAGGGGTTAAGCGGGTTTAGGGGCGTCGGGCGGCGTTTCGAGCGGCTGGCGGTTATCGGCGGCGTAACCGTCGCCGACGACTACGCGCATCACCCCGCGGAAATCACCGCCACGCTCAAAACCGCCAAAAGCATGAATTTCAAGAGGGTGTGGGCGGTTCACCAGCCTTTCACCTATTCGAGAACGGCGGCGTTGCTTGACGGGTTCGCCGAATCGCTGTCAATCGCGGACAGGGTAACGCTTACCGAGATTATGGGCGGCAGGGAAAAAAACGTTTATAACATACGCGCCGCAGACTTGTCGGAAAAGATTGACGGTTGCGATTGGTTCGCGTCGTTTGGGGAAGTCGCCGATTTTGTCGCCTCCGGCGCGAAAGAGGGCGATTTGATTATAACGATGGGTTGCGGCGACGTGAATAAGGTCGCGGCGATGATTGCCGAAAGGCTGAAAAGGCGCGACCCCGTTTAAATCAGTTATCGAGGGGGGGGCGCGTTTGATATAAAAACCCGTTGCCTTTTTTCCCGCATTTGCGGACTATTCCCATATAGCCGAGAATTTCGAGCAGAATCGAGCCGCCGCAGTTTTTCGCCGCTTTTCCGAACTCTTTGAGCGTAAAGGTTTCCGGCAAATCTTCCGGCAGAAAAACGCGGTAATCCTCGCGGGAGCGCAGATACGTTTCCCCGAGGAGCGCGAGCGGCGTTTTGACGGATTTGCGGGTTTTATTTTTTTTTCGCGGGCTTTTACCGATGAAGTTAATTTTCTCAATTTCAAGCTCGGCGACGCAAATCGTAAGGTTCTTGTCCGTCAAAAACCCTCGAATCCTGTACAACTCAAAGAAAAATTCCGTAAGCGACTTATTGTTCCTTACGGATTTTTTTATTAACTCGCCGCTTTCCTCGTCGGCCGAAATATTGTGAACCCGCTTTTCAAAAGGGTATATCACCGTAACATGGCATACGCCCAAAAAACATTCAAGTTTTTTGTTCAGCTTTTCCCAATTTGAGGTTTGGATTTCAAAAACGCCGTTTTCGTTTACTGCGTCGGCCACATACGCGCCGACTTTCGCTTCGCGGTCAATGTCGGCGGAAAAATAACGTTTCAACGCCGCGTGTACGGCTTTCTCGTTTAACGTGCCTATGCCCGCTTTCGCCGCGCCCGCCCCGCCGCAAGCCTCTCTAAACCGTTCGCCGTCGGGGATTATATGTATTTTGGGCGGCGGGATATAATAAAACCGTTCGTATTCACGTTCTTCAATGAACGTTAATATCCCCATTTCCTCGTTGCTCGGAATAACCCCCGTGGCGACGGCTTTCAACTCATCAACGGCGTTTTCCACGGCATAACATTCATTCGCGACTTTGAACATGAAAATATCGTTCGCGCCGTCCCCGAAGCAAATCAGCCTGTCCGCCCCCGTAATCTCTTTCAGCTTTAACGCCGCGTTCGCCTTTGAAGCGGCGGACAAGCCTTTTTCCGGGATATACCCGGTCGGGAGGGTTTTCCCTGTTTCGCGCGCGGCGAAAATAATGCCGTTCATGGTTATGACCGGTACGTTCATATGAACGTTTCGCATAATATGCCCGGCGGTTTGAAACGGCCTTTCCGCGGCGTAAGAAAACAGGATTCCTTTGCCGATAAAGCGGTTTAACATCCGCTCGCCCCGGGTTTTCAGCTTACCCGCGTAATTGAGCAGGGTTCCGTCAAGGTCTGAAACATATAAAGTCATTTTTTGCCGAAAGCTCTTTCTCGCGCGGCGCAACCCCGTTTAAATTCAAGACGCGAAGCGCACGGACCGATTGGGGTGGAAGGATTTGAACCCTCGAATGATGGAGTCAGAGTCCACTGCCTTACCGCTTGGCTACACCCCAGCAGAAAAATCCCGCCCGTAACATCCCTACTCGCCGTTTTTAAACGGTGAATTATATTATATATCGTCATTTGTTCGCCGCACTTTAACCTCCTTGATTATTTCAGCGCGTCTTTAAGCGCCTTTCTCGCCATGTCGGGGTTGCCGGAACCGCCTAACCTTTTCATAACCTGCCCCATAAGGAAGCCGAACGCCTTTTCCTTGCCCGCGCGATAATCCGCGACGGCGCCGGAATTTTCAGACAGCGCGGTCTTTACGGCTTCGATAACGGCTTCGTCGTCGTTTATCATCATCAGGCCGTTTTCGGCGATATATTCTTCCGGTATAACGTCCCGCGTGAACACGGCTTCAACGGTTTCCCTATAAGCGTTCCTGTTTATTTTCCCGTCTGAAACAAGATTGACAAGCGCCGCCAATTTCCGCCCGTCAAGCGACAAATCTTCCGGCAATGTGTCGGTTTGATTTAAGAGCCGCATAATCTCGCCCGTAACCAAATGAGCGGATTCAAGAGGATTTCCGCTCAATTCCGAAACCGTTTCAAACAAACCGGATATGTTTTTGTGCGTTGTGATTATGAACGCCTCTTTTTCTGAAATTTTGTAGTCGTTTATATACCTTTCCCTTTTTTCATGGGCTAATTCGGGCAAACTCCCCTTAATCATCTTGAGCCATTGGTCGTCTATCTCAATCGGCAACAAATCCGGTTCGGGAAAATAGCGGTAATCCTGCGCGTTTTCTTTGGAGCGCATACCGTAGGAAACGCCGTTTTCATCGTCCCAGCGGCGGGTTTCCTGATAAACGCGGCCGCCTTTGCCGAGAATTTCAATCTGCCGCTTTGTTTCATAATCAATGGCGCGCCCGATTGCCTTGAACGAGTTCAAATTCTTCATTTCGGTGCGAACGCCCATTTCGCCGCCTGTTCTCCTTACCGAAAGGTTCACGTCGACGCGAAGCGAACCTTCCTGCATTTTACAGTCGCACACGCCGAGGTAAAGGAGGGTTTCCCGCAGTTTTTCGAGATAGGCGATTACCTCCGCGCCGCTTTGAAAATCCGGGTGCGTAACGATTTCCAGGAGAGGAACGCCGCATCGGTTAAAATCCATAAACGTTCGATTCCCCGAGCAGTCATGAACAAGTTTGCCCGCATCCTCTTCCATATGTATTTCGCGGATACCGATTGACTTTTCCTTCCCGTCCGCGACGACGGTCAAACGCCCCTCGCGGCAAATCGGGGCGTACAGCTGCGACACTTGATAGGCTTTGGGCAGGTCGGGGTAAAAATAGTTTTTACGGTCGAATTTGCAATGCCGCGTAATTTCGCAGTTAAGCGCCAACCCTACGCGGACGGCGTATTCCGCGACGGCGCGGTTAAGTTTGGGCAATGTCCCCGGCATCCCCGCGCAGACGGGGCAGACGCGGGTATTCGGTTCCCCGCCGAAAGTCGTGGCGCACCCGCAAAATATTTTCGAGGCGGCGGAAAGCTCGGCGTGAACCTCCAACCCGATTACGGTTTCCCAATTCATTGGGCTTCACCCCCTGTTTTCGGCTTGCGCGCGTGAAAATCGGTGCGGTTTTGATAAACCCGCGCCGCTTTTACGAGAATACCGTCGGAGAAAGCGTTCCCGACAAGCTGAAACCCGACGGGCAACCCGCGTTCGTCGAATCCGCAAGGCAACGCGACGGCCGGCAGACCCGCCAAATTAACCGAAACGGTGTATATGTCCCCCATATACATTTTCATCGGGTCGCCCACGTTTTCGCCGATTTTATAGGCGGTTGTGGGCGCCGTGGGGGAAAGAATCGCGTCGAAACGCTTGAACAGCCCGTCATACGCTTCTTTAATCAAGTAACGCGCCTGAAGCGCTTTTTTGTAATAGGCGTCGTAATACCCCGACGAAAGCACGAACGAGCCAAGCATTATTCTCCGCTTTACCTCTATCCCGAAACCCTCGCTCCTCGATAAGCGGTAAACCTCCGGCAGCGTTTTGGCTTTCGCGCTCCTGTAACCGTATTTAAGCCCGTCATACCGCGAAAGGTTTGACGAAGCCTCCGCGCAGGCGATTATGTAATAAGCGGGAATCATATAATCCATCAAGGGCATTTCAAAATCCCCGACCGTCGCCCCCGCCTCTTCCAACTCTTCCGCCGCCGCCAAAACCGATTTCTTTACGCTTTCATCGACGCCGTCGCCGAAATAATTGCGCGGGATACCGATTTTGAGCCCGTTCGCGTTATCGGGAAAACCGCCGCCGAAATCAAACGGTTCTTTAATGACGCAGGTGCTGTCTTTTTCGTCCGTTCCCGATATAATCGACAGCAGGGCGGCGCAATCGCCGATACCGCGCCCTATCGGACCGATTTGGTCAAGCGACGAGGCGTAGGCGATTAACCCGTACCGCGACACCGAGCCGTAAGTAGGCTTTATTCCGGTCGCGCCGCAGAAAGAACAAGGCTGGCGTATGCTTCCGCCCGTGTCGGAACCGAGCGCCAAGGGGATTTCCCCGCCGGCGACCGCCGCCGCGCTCCCCCCGGAGGAACCGCCCGCCACCCTCGCGTTATCCCACGGGTTGCGAACCGCGCCGTATACCCCCGTTTCACTGGAACCGCCCATGGCGAACTCGTCCATATTGAGTTTCCCCACGATAACCGCTCCCGCCCGTTCAAGCCTTTCGACCGCCGTCGCGCTGAAAACGGGCGTATAGCCTTCGAGCGTTTTCGAGGCGCAGGTTGTTTCAATATCTTTTACGGAAATATTGTCCTTTATCGCTATGGGAACGCCCGCGAGCGGCGAAAGGGTTTCGCCGCCGTCAATCCGCCCTTGGACTTCCGCCGCGCGAGCGAGAGCCTTCTCTTTTGAAACCGTGATAAACGCGTTTAACGACTTATCGGTTTTTTCAATCCGCCCCATGTATGATTCGACGGCTTCGGCTACGCTGATTTTTTTCGCTTTTATCGCGGCGGACAATTCCGTCGCGCTTAAATCAAACATTTTTACGACAGCCCCTTCCGTTTATTCGACCGTTTTCGGCGCGACGAACGCTTCGCCGTTCTCTTCGGGGGCGTTTTTCAAAATCAACGCCCTGTCAAACGAACAAACCGCCTCGTCCTCGCGGAACGCGTTGACGTCGTCGAAAGGGTGGCTGCGTTCGGGAACGCCTTTTGCGTTAAGCTCTTCAAGCCGCGCCATGTTATTCAGAATTTCCCCCAAATCCGCCGTTAAACGCTCTTTCTCGCCGTCGGAAAGAGTGAGGCAGGAAAGGTTTTCCAGATATTCAATCAGTTTTTCGTCAATCAGCATATAATCCCCCAAGCGCCGCCGTCATACCGCGCCTTGCGCCAGCATCGCCTCCGCGACTTTTTTGAAGCCCGCGATATTCGCGCCGACGACGAAATTGTCTTCCTGCCCCGCCTCTTTCGCGGCGACCGCGATATTGTCGTATATGTCCTCCATAATGGTCTTCAACTTTTTATCCACCTCGTCGAAGCTCCATGAAATCCTCATGGCGTTTTGGCTCATTTCCAGGGCGGAAGTGGCTACGCCGCCCGCGTTCGCCGCCTTGCCCGGAGCGAACAGCACCTTGTTTTTCAACAGAATTTCCGTGGCTTCCAGCGTGGTCGGCATATTCGCGCCTTCGCCGACGGCGAAACAACCGTTGCTTACCAGCGTTTTCGCGTCGTTTTCGTCCAATTCGTTCTGCGTGGCGCAAGGAAGCGCTATGTCGCACTTAACGCCCCAAATTCCCCTGCCCTCGGTATAAGCCGCGTTCGGGCGGTACTTTTTGTATTCGGAAATTCTGCCGCGGTTTATTTCCTTGATTTCCTTAACCGCGTCGAGGTCTATGCCTATTTCGTCGTAAACGTAACCGTTGGAATCGGATAAGGCGACCACCTTTCCGCCTAACTGCTGTATCTTTTGCGTGGCGTAAATGGCGACGTTACCCGAACCGGAAACGACGACCGTTTTGCCCTCGACGGATTTGCCGTGCCGACGGAGCATTTCGTCCGTGAGATAAACGAGCCCGTATCCCGTGGCTTCGGTTCTGGCGAGCGAACCGCCGTAAGACAGCCCTTTCCCGGTAAGCACCCCCTCGAAAGAGTTGGAAACGCGCTTATACTGTCCGTACATATAACCGATTTCGCGCCCGCCCACGCCTATATCCCCCGCGGGAACGTCGGTATCCGCGCCGATATGGCGCTGTAACTCCGTCATAAAACTTTGGCAAAACGCCATAACCTCGCGGTCGGATTTCCCTTTCGGGTCGAAGTCGGAACCGCCTTTTCCGCCGCCGATGGGCAACCCGGTGAGAGAATTTTTAAAAATCTGCTCAAACCCCAAAAATTTTATAATGCTTAACGACACGCTCGGATGGAAACGCAACCCGCCCTTATACGGACCAATCGCGCTGTTGAATTGAACGCGGTAACCCTTATTCACTTGAACCGCGCCGTCGTCGTCGACCCAGGGAACCCTGAACATGACGGCGCGTTCCGGTTCGACAAGCCGCTCCAACACCCCCTTTTTCTCGTATTCGGGGCGAGAATCCGCAAATGGTTGAAGCGTGGTGAGAATTTCGGTTACCGCCTGGTGAAATTCCGGTTCGCCCGGATTCCTCCTTATAGTTTGTTCCAATACCTTCGCCGTGTATGACATACAACGTCCTCCTGTTATCGATATGGCGCAAATCAGACAAAAGCGTTACCGGCACGCCGCAAACGCCTTTGTTACGCCACGCCAATTATAGCACAGTATTGTCTTTCTGTCAACCGTTGCGGAAAATCGTTATCCTTTTGCGTTTTCTTTTCTTGTCGGTTATTTTAACCGCCCTGCTCAATTCGACGTAGATTCCGTAAAAATCACCATCGCCGGCGTATTCGCCGCCATAAACCACGCGGTCGTAATTTTCCGTAATCGCCGACAGTAAAACGCCGTATTCCGCATATGAAAAACCGTCCAAATCACGGGAAGAAAGCGTCCTTTCCCTTAAGCGAAGACGTTTCATAAACATGCCGTATATCTTATTGTAAAGCAGCGTTATCTGCGTTTCCCTCGGACTTTTTAAAGCTTTGCGCCTGAATTTTTTCTCGCGTGAGCGCGGCAGTAAAAACAGCGCGAACACGACCGCCAAAGCGATTGCGCACCCCGCGGACAAAAGCAGCGCGAGCGCCGTCAAATAGCCCAACCCCCCCCTTGCCGTCCCGGAGCCCGGAATGGTCGGTTCAAAAATGACCCAGCCCCAGCCGCCTATAAAAATCTCGGGGAAAGCGTGGGAGTGTTTTACCTTGACAAGATAATACCCGTCGTCGTCAAGCTCCCTTAAAACATATCCTTCCGTATAACGCGCCGTCAGCCCCGCCTCCCTCGCGAGAACCGTCATGGCGGAAGCGAAGTCGGAACAGGTTCCGCGCTTTGACTCGAAAAGAAAATAACCGACCTCCTTGTTAGGCGGCGCAAACTCCAAGTCGTAGACGAACTCGCCGTTGTAAAAGTGGTTTTCAATCGCCTTCGCCTTCTCATAATCGCTTTTAAAGCCGTCGGTAAGGGACAAAGCGAGTTCCCTCACCTTCTCTTTTTCCGGGTAATCGCCCGGTTGGGAACATTCGGCCATATAATCCGCGTATCCGCGCGGGAAAATATCGTTCATATAAAACGTCATTCCGGCGTCGGACAAGGCGGCGACCGCTTCGGGAGTTAATTTCGATAAAAAGTCGCCGTCCGCGTAATTGTCATAGTACACCGCGTCATAATAAACGCTCCGCTTGTCTCCCCCCGAGGAAAAGAATTCGTCTTTGATGCCGCGCCCGATTACGGAAGAATCGCCGCAGCGGATATCGACGGGATATTGCGGCAACGGGAGGTAAAAAAATTCTATATTCGTCATTATCATAATCCGCGCCGTCTTACGGACCGGTTTGGGCGCTTCTTCCCAGAAGCTCAGTTCATCCGGAATATCGCGGTTCCCCGAAAAGAAGGCTTGCCATTCGGCGGCGGGAGAGCTTTCACGCGGGGAATCGCCGAAAGCGACGAATTCCCCCTGTTCGGGCTGTTTGCGCGTCCATACCTCGCCGTTCCAATAGTCGAAAACCTGCCGCCTTAAATACCCCGGTTCGTCCGCTCTTACCCTGAAAAGCAGACGCTCCGTGTCTGTGCCGCCGTCCGGCGCGCTTGAGGAAACGTCGCCGTCTATGGAAAAATCAAACGCGTCAATAAGCCGTATGCTCCGCCCCGTTATAAACTCGTCGAAAACCTCGCGATACGGGGTGGCTTCGACGGGGGGGAACAGCCCCGCGATATAAGCGGACGCGGCGACAAAGCACCCCCCCGCCGCCAAAAATTTTCCGTAGTTCACCGCTTTGAAGCCGCGGCGGCGGTACCACCTTTCCTCGATGGAAATAAATAAAAACAGCGCGATTATCAGGGCCGGGAATATAAAGGGGATTTCCGTAAAGGTTTTGGCGTAAAGCGAGAAGGTTATCATACAAGTAAGCATGAGAAAGAAAGCGTTATACCTTATAACCGTAAAGTAAAACACGGCCGACGATATAAAAGGCGTGAACAAAACCGCCAGCGCGGCCGTGAACGCGGGTATATACTCGATTTCGTCGCCCATGCGGAAAAACCACGAGTTAAAAACCCTTAACGCCCCGAACGATTGGGAATTGATTAATTCCCGCGCCGAAAACACCGATATTATACCGACCAGCAAAATCACCGGAACCGTGATAAGTTTCCTGTTCGCGAGCCTTAGCTTTTCATACAGCGCGAAAAGCGACAAATTGAATAAAAAGATTGCCGCCAAAGTCAAAGGGAGCGCGTCCGGACTTTCGTAAATGTAAAGGATGGACGCCAACACCGTGAAACTCAACAGACACGGAAAAAGTATCGATTTTAAAATACCTTTCATAACCGTTCAAGCCCTCGAAAATATTATCTCGCCGTCGGCTTCGTCGATAATCCAGTTGGCAAGCCCTATTGAGGGCGAGGCGATTTCCGGCGCAATCCCCTTTTGCCTTAACCCCTCGGCAACGGCCCCGAGAACGCCGTCCGCGTTCGCGGTGAATATCACGAACCCGCTCGCCTTTTCGGATGAAATATCCGGTATCCTGCCCCCCGAACCGCCAAAAGAGTATTCCGTAAGCGCGAAACGCAGGGTTTCTATCCCGTCTTCGCCGTCAATCTCAAAAAACACCCAACCGCCGTTCAACCTTACATAAACGCGGCAGACAATTTCCCGTTTCGTTAAAACGCGGATAAGCGCGAGCATCGCCTCTAACGCGCGCTGTTCCGCCGCGCGCGCGGACAACGCTTCTTTAAGCCCGGAAAGACTGTCGTCCAATACGAACACCTGGTCCCCCCCCGCGAACGCTTCGGGCTTGCGCACAAGCAGTTTGTCCCGTTTGGCCGAAAGTTTCCAGTTGACGCTCTTCAGCGAATCTCCGGGGACGTAATCCCTGTGTTCATATCCGGGAAAACCCGTGACGGCGGAGGGGATTTCGCGGGTTTGCTCATTATCGTCATACGCGGACGATTCTTCAAGCGTGCGAACCAATTCGGAGCGTTCCGAAAGGTCGGGCGCCGCGGGGAAAATCTTTACCTCGCGATAATTCTTCCCGATTATCCTGTTAAACCTGCCGAAACCGGAAAAAATCCCGAGAATATCGCCGCACTTAATCCATTCTATCCCTATGCCGCCCTTGCCCCAAAACGCGCTTTTCAGTTTGAAAACGCGTTCCTGCTCGCTTCTGTTCAGCGTAACGGCGTATAAGTCCTCCGCACATTCAAAATGATAAGAGGGCGTCAATTTTATTTCAAAAACCGTGGGGAGAAAAAAAGCGGCTTTTGAAACGCGGACAGTCAAACTTATTTCTTCCCCTTTTTCGATAAGGACGCGGTTTACAAAAATGTCCGCGTCAAACGCTTTAACCGCGTAAACGTGCATAACGGCCGACAAAATTATCGCGCCGGCAAAAATAATCAACACAAAAAAACCGCTTGTCGCGTCCAAAAACAAAGCGAAAAGGATTATAAGCGCGAATATCATCACATAACTTACGACAACCTTCATTTAACCCCGCTCACAACAAAGTCTGTCCCCGAAACGCTACGCGGGAATGGGCACGGTTCTGACAATTTCGTCTATAACAGCCGCCGAAGTCCCAAGCGTCGACTTCCCTTTCGGCGAAAGGATAAGCCTGTGCGCCAGCACCGGAACGGCGAGTTCGCGGATATCGTCGGGAATAACGTAATTCCTCCCGTTGATTAACGCCAGCGCCTTGGCGGTTTTAAACAGCGCGATTGAGCCGCGCGGCGAAGCGCCCAACGCCAATAAATCCGTTTGGCGCGTGGCGGCGACGAGGTTAATAATATATTCGACGACAAGGTTGTTCGTTTGGATTTTATCCGCTTTTTCGCGCAATTCCCCGATGTCTGAAAGTTCCAGCGCCGGCGATAAAGCCGCCGCGTTTTTCAGGACGGATAAGCCGCCGTTACCCGAACCCCCGAGCAAAATAGACATTTCGTCGGCGCGGTCCGGATACCCTATCGAAAGTTTCATGATAAATCTGTCCATCTGCGCTTCGGGAAGGTGGTACGTCCCGTAGGTTTCGACGGGATTTTGCGTGGCGAGCGCCATAAAGGGAACGGGGAGCGGCCGCGTTACGCCGTCCACGCTTATCTGAAGCTCTTCCATGATTTCAAGCAGGCTTGACTGCGCTTTCGGGGAGGCGCGGTTGATTTCGTCCGCCAAAAAAAAATTGCAAAACGCCGAACCCGGACGGTATTCCATCTTTTTGGTTTCGGGGTTTATCATGGTGAAGCCCATTATATCCGACGGCATGACGTCGGGCGTGAACTGCACGCGGTTATACCTGCCGCTGACGCTTTTCGACAAGGCGGCCACAAGCTGCGTTTTCCCGACGCCGGGAACGTCTTCGATAAGCACGTGCCCTTTGGCGAGAAGGGCGGTTATGAGCTTGATTATTACCGGACGTTTCCCGATTATAACGTTTTCTATATTGTTGATGAGGAGCGCGATTTTTTCATTCATGCCGCCTTTTCCTCCGATTTTCGCGCGGGCGCGTCAAGCGTTTCTTGTCGGCAATCCGCGTTATCTGTCAACCCTCGCCCCCGCGCCGCTTATAAGTTTCTCAACCTCTCTGAGCGAAGCCATGGACGTGTCGCCCGGCGTGGTCATCGCCAGCGCACCGTGCGCGCATCCGTAATTAACCGCCTTTTGCGGGTCGCCGCCCGTCAGAAAGCCGTAAATCAAACCCGAGGCGAAGCTGTCCCCGCCGCCCACGCGGTCGAATATTTCAAGATTTTTGTAATCCGGCGCTTTATACACGTTCCCGCCCGCGAAGCAAACGGCCGACCAATCGTTGACGGTGGCGGTGCGGACGGTTCTCAAAGTGGAGGCCACCACTTTTATATTGCCGTATTCTTTGGCGACGGCGCCCACCATTTTTTTGTAACCCTCTATGTTCAGTTCTTTCAGCGATTTATCGCTTCCCTCCGCCTCAAAACCGAGACAGGCGGTAAAGTCCTCCTCGTTTCCTATGCAGACGTCCGTATATCCCACTATTTCGCGGTTAACCTCGCGCGCCTTTTCCTGCCCGCCTATGTCTTTCCACAGCGAAGGGCGATAGTTTAAATCGTAGCTTGTGATAACGCCGTGTTTTTTCGCCGATTTCAGCGCTTCGACGGCGACTTTTGCCGTTGAGGCCGACAACGCCGCGAAAATCCCCCCCGTGTGAAACCACCTCGCGCCCGTTTCGGTGAAAATCTTATCCCAGTCAAAATCGCCGCATTTTATTTGTGAAGCCGCCGTGTTCGCCCTGTCTGACACGCCGAGCGCCCCGCGAACGCCGTAACCGCGCTCGGTGAAGTTAAGCCCGTTGCGCGCCGAACGCCCTATCCCGTCATAAGGAACCCATTTTATGTACGACGTATCCACGCCGCCCTGCGATATTAAATCTTCCAACAGCGCCCCGACCTCGTTTTCCGCGAACGCCGTTACGACCGAGACGTTCAGTCTGAAGCATTTGCGCAGACCGCGCGCCACGTTGTATTCGCCGCCGCCCTCCCAAACGGCGAAGTTCCGCGCCGTTCTTACGCGGCCGTCGCCGGGGTCAAGGCGAAGCATGACTTCCCCAAGAGAGATTTCATCAAATCCGCGGGCGGATTTTTCACGAATGTTAAGCATAGACCGTCCCTTTCGCGGTATAACCTTATTAAAAAAGGGTTTCCGCCGCGCCTATTTCCTTTTATAGACCTCGATTGAATCGTCGCCCAGACTTGAGCCGAACCTGCCGAGCCCGATTTCCTTATTCAGTTTGCCGCACTCGCAAATGTCGGATTTATTGGGGTTGCCGTTCATCATGTAACCGCATTTGACGCACCTGAAATATAAGTCCTTCGACATTTTCCAGCCTATGTCCGCGCCGGTGGCTTTGCTTCCGTTCCCTAAATACTCGTATTCTTTGCCGTTATACTTTATTGTTTTGCTCATAACCGACTCCTCGCGCTTTTAAGCAGCGCCGTCGCCTCTTTCGCAAGGCGGGTAATCTTCGCCCAGTTCCCCCCGTCAATCAGCTTTTCCGGCGCTATCCAACTGCTGCCGACCGCGAACACCTTGTCGGAGATAAAATAATCGGCGGCGTTATCCGCGTTTATCCCGCCGGTGGGAACGAATTTTATATCCCCGTAGGGCGCGGCGAGGGCGTGAACCGTCTTTATCCCCCCGTAATTTTCGGCGGGGAAAAATTTAAAAATCTTAATTCCGAGCGACAAACCTTTCTCTATCTCCGTGGGGGTAAGTACGCCGGGCAAAATGGGCAGCCCCTCTTCTTTCGCCGCGCGAACCGTTTCGGGATTGAGACCGGGGCTGACGATGAATTTGGCCCCCGCGTTCTTCGCCGCGATAAGCGTCTTTGCGTCGAGAACCGTCCCCGCGCCGATAAGCACCTCGGGGCGCGAACGCGCGACAAGCTCAATCGCTTCCTTCGCGGCGGCGGTGCGAAAGGTAATCTCCATAACGTCTATTCCGCCGTAAAGAAGCGCGTTAGCGAGAAGAACGGCGTTAGCCGCGTTATTAAGTTTGATTACGGGGATAATTCCGCAAGAACCTATCCGCGCCATCGCTTCGCTCATTCGACACTCCCCCCGCCGGTTTGCCGCGCCAACGCGCCCAACGCCTCACCGATAATCTTATCGGCGTTACCTTCGATGATACCGACGGGTTCCGTTATGTTTTCGATAACGGAGGAAATGTCGCCGACGCTCGATATCCTTTCCGGAATACCGGAAGCAAACGTCTCGTTCCCGACGTAAATCGTCGCCGATATAACCGCCGCGGCGAACAGAATCATCGCTATTATGTCTTTTTTCATACCGGAAACCACCCTTCGGGCATTATTATAGCATTATTTTGCTTGATTTTCAAGCCCGTTTGCCGATATTTAACCCGCGAACACCGGCGCGGCATACGGGCAAAACGGTTTATTCCACGTTTTTCAGCGATTCCACCATATCAATCCGCGCTAATTTATAACTCATCACGAGGTTTACGAAAACGGCGAAAACGGCCGATAAGGCGGCGGAGATTATATAACTTTGCAAATGTACGGTTTTCGGAAATTTCAAAACGTCAATCTCAACCGACGCTATCACATAATCAAATAGGAAAACGCCGCCCGCAAGCCCCAACGCGACGCCCAGCAGGGTAACTATCACGTTTTCCCTGTATATATACGCGGCAAGCTCCGTGTCATGGAAGCCCAAAACCTTAATCGTCGCCAACTCCCTGACGCGTTCGGAAATATTGATATACGTCAGGTTGAACAAAACCACCAGCGCCAAGGCGCACGCGAGAACAATCAAAACGACGGTTACGACCCCCAAAGCGTCGGTAGAATCGCTTATCCGCGCCATGAGCTCGTCGTTATACACAATCGCCCGCGCGTTATCGTTTTCAAGCAACGGCGAAGCGAAATCCTTCCCGTTTTCGCGGAAAATCAAAACGCCGTTAGGCTCCGGTTCCGCGCCGAACGCGTCTTTGTACGCGCCCGGGGACATATAGATATAATGCAGTATATAATTGTCGACGACATCCGTAACGCCGACGGTATGCGTTCTGCCGTCGCCGAACGTTACGGTTACGGCGTCGCCCACCCCGACGCCGGCGACGCGGGACAGCTTTTCGGTAATCAGCACGCTTCGGTCGGTCATCCGAACCGGCTCTTTCGTCTTCGGGGAATATAGGTTAATGTAACCGTTCAGGCTTTCGGGGGGTTCGGGTACGATAATCGACGCAGACAAACTGCCGCCCGCGCCCCCCGCGGTTACCGTTTCTTCCCGGACGTACAGGCTCTCGTCCGGCAATACGGCGTCCAACGCTTCGCGCTGTTCGTTCGAGGTTATATCCTTTAAATACGCCTGCGCGTCGTACTTCACTATGGTTTCATATTGCAGTTCCGCCACACCCCCGATGCTGCCGCGCATCCCGAACGCCGTGAGCAATAAGGCGGTGCAGCCCGCCACGCCCGTCAGCGTCATAATAAAGCGCCGCTTATACCTGAATACGTTCCGCGCGGTAACTTTGCTGAAAAAGCCGAGGCGTTTCCAGATTGCCGGAAGCCTTTCAAGCAAAACGCGCTTCCCTTTCGCCGGGGGTTTGGGGCGCATAAGCGACGCGGGGCTTCCGCTCATGGAACCTATGTACGTCGCCAAAGTTACCAGCGACACCGCCAACACCGCGGATATGACGGATATTACGGCGATGAGCGTGGGTATGGGAGTCCTTACCGGCGGCATACCGTACAAATGGCCGTAAGCGTCTGAGATAATGAGCGGGAATATCCTGCTCCCGAACGCGACGCCGCCTATCCCGCCGATTACGCCGGAGCCGAAGGCGTAAACGAGGTATTTCAGCAGGATTGCCGACGGGCGGTAACCGAGCGCCTTGTAAACGCCGATTTGCGTCCTTTGGTTCTCGACCATGCGGGACATGGCGGTCAGCGAGACCATTACCGCCACGAGAAAAAACACCAGCGGAAAGACGTATCCGATTTTTTCCAGCCTTTGGGTGTCTTGATAATACGAGTCAAAGGCTATCCCGTCTTTACGCGTAAAAACGAACCATTCGGGTTCGGGGGCGTTGTTCAGCTCTTCGGCCGCTTGGTCAAGCTCCGCCTGCTTTTCGTTTAATTCGTCCGATAAAGCGTAAGCCTGTTCGTAATTCGCGTCTAATTCCGGCGAGGAGCCCCGAGGCCCTGACAGCGCGAGTTCCTTGAAGGTATCGTTAAGCCGTTCACGCGAGCCGTCAAGCTGCGCTTGGGCGTCCGCCAGTTCGCCGCGCCGTTTTTCAAGCTCGTCCTTTTTTGCCCGGACCCGCGATTCCCCTGTTTGTTCGGCTTGGTTTTTCCAACCGTCGGCGGCGGCGTAATAACCGTCCGTAAGATTGTCCATACCGCGAGAGGCGTCCATGAGCATATAAACGTCCGTGTAAACATCGAGTTTATAGGCGCTCGGGTGAAGGTACAGATAGTATTGCAGGGAACCGTCGCCGATTGTGGTGTTCCCCCGCTGAAACGAAATATAAAGCGGCGACGACACGACGCCCGCCACCGTAAACGTATCGCTTTCAAAAACGCCGTAAAAGCCGTCCATGTCGTCGAGGCTGAATTTTATGCTTTCGCCTGTTTTTATGCCGCCGTCGTCCGCCATTCGCCTTTCAATAACGCACTCGCCGGAATTTTCCGGGAGCCTGCCCTCGAGAATTTCTATCCCGTTAATCCCGTCCGGCAGGGCGTAGGCGCGAACGGCCTTATTTTCATCTTCAATATTGACGAACACGTCGTAAATATATGTGGGCATAACGGCGGCCGCGCCCTCCATACCGCTTAACGCGGCCGTATCGTCTTCGTCAAAGCCCGTCGTCGACTTGATTTGCAGGTCGTACAGGTTATATTTTTTGTATTCCCTGTCCGCGATATTCCGCATATCGATGGACGTCGCCTGTATGCCGACGATTGACGACGCGCCCAAGGACGTTATGATTATCAGAGAAATAAAACGCCCCGGCGTACTCTTTATTTCCCTGAATATATCCTTCAAAAACGCGCTCATACAACAAACCTCCTCGGAAACCGCGCAGCTCACCATTCAATTTCGGAAATCGGTTTCGGGTTCTCGTTGTCCGTAATCGTTTCCACTTTGCCGCTTTTAATTTTCACAACCCTGTCGGCAATCGGCGTTACGGCCCCGTTATGCGTAATCACCACAACCGTAACGTCTTTTTCGCGGCAGGTGTCCTGCAACAGCCGAAATATGCTCTTGCCCGTTTCATAATCCAAAGCGCCGGTCGGTTCGTCGCACAGCAAAAGTTTAGGGTTCTTCGCGATTGCGCGGGCAATGGCGACGCGTTGCTGTTCGCCGCCCGAAAGCTGCGCGGGGAAGTTGTCGACCCTGTGGCTTAACCCGACGTCGTCAAGAACGGCGCGCGGTTCAAGCGCGTTTTTGCAGATTTGCGAAGCGAGTTCCACGTTTTCCAGCGCGGTCAGGTTGGGAATCAGGTTGTAAAACTGAAACACGAAGCCCACGTCGTTCCGCCGATAAGAGCAGACGTCGCGCCTCGACAAACCGGTTATATCCCTTCCGTCGACCAAAACCGAGCCGGACGTCGCCTTATCCATGCCGCCCAATATGTTCAACACCGTGGTTTTTCCGGCGCCGGAGGGACCGACGATAACGTTGAATTTGCTTTTTTCCAGCGAAAACGTGATGCCGTCCGCGGCGCGGACGGATATTTGACCTGTTTGGTATTCGCGCACCACGTCGTTAAAGGTTACATAATCATTTGTCATAGCGCCGCCTCCATAAACGGTTGTTTACGGCATTATACCATAACGGCGTTTGTTTGTCAATGAAAAACGCCCGCCGGTTTATAAACCGGCGGGAAAATTCACTCTTCCGCGAAACCGTCTTTCCCCGCGCCGCAAACCGGGCACACATAATCATTCGGCACGTTTTCCCATTTCGTGCCCGCCGGAACGCCGTTATCCGGGTCGCCGGCGGCTTCGTCGTAAGCAAATCCGCATATGCATACGTATTTCATAAACCGAACCCCCTTTCCTTTAAAAATTTAACCGCAATTCGCGTCAAATTCTCTCAAAATCCTCCGCGCCGTGTTTGCATAACGGGCAGACGAACCCGTCGGGCAACGCGTCCCCTTCGTAAACGTAACCGCATATCCTGCACACGAAACCTTTTTTGCTCTCTTTCGGGAGCGGCGGTTTCGGCTTTACGCGCTCGAAATAATACCGATAAGTCGCGCTCGGTTCTTCGGATAACGAAACCGCCCGCGTTACGTCCGCCAAATATAAAGTGTGGCTCCCTAAGTCGACCGTTCCGGTAACTTTCGCGGAAATAACGGCGTTCGCGTGTTCACGAACGTACCGTATGCCGTTCGCGCCCCGCGCTTCGTCGAGACCGGCGAATTTGTCGGCGTCCCTTCCGCTTTGAAACCCGAAACGCTCGAAAACCTTGAAAGGCGCGCTTTCCGACAGAACGGACACGTTAAATTCCCCGGTTTTGAGTATAATGCCGTTGGTATAATTGGCTTTGTTTACGGCGATTGAAATTTTAACCGGCGAGGCGGTTACCTGCGTTACGGTATTGATAACGCACCCGTTGTCCTTGCCGCCGTCCCGCGCGGTCAAAATAAACAGCCCGTATGACAGCTTAAACATAACGGCGGCGTCAACCGCCCCGTGTTCCGCGCCGTCTTCCGGCGGTTCGCCCGGGGGAAAATCCGCCGCTATCGCCTTGGCCATTTCCTCGATTTCGGACAACTGCGTTTCTTTAAGCGAGGATTTTATACTGATTATGCCGTCGAGAATCCTGACGTTCTTACATTCGGATAATTTCTCGCGGATTAAACCGCCGCTTGTCGCCGCCCACGAACCGTTCTCGATAATCGCGACGGTCCGGTTTTGAATGTTGTGGGCGCAAAGGTCGCGCACCAATTCTTCCATTGAAATGAAAATCCCCGCGTTATAGGTGGCGGAAGCGAAAACAAAATGGCTCCACTTGAACGCCGCCGCCACAATCTCGGAGGACGGCGTTACCGAAACGTCGAACATCTCGGTTTTGACGCCCTTTTCCCGCAGACTGCCCGACAATATCTCCGCGGCGTTCTCGGTGTTTCCGTATACGGAGGCGTATGCTATCATAACGCCCTTTTCCTCCGGCTCGTAACCGCTCCAAAGCAGATATTTTGAAACGATATCGTTGATGTTGTTACGCCAAACAAACCCGTGAAGCGGGCAGATTGTATCTATTTTGAGCGCGGACGCTTTGTTCAGGAGCGCCCGCGTCTGCTGCCCGTACTTGCCGACGATGTTCGCGTAATACCGTCTCGCCTCGTCCATATAATCCTTTTCAAAATCGACCTCGTCGGCGAACAGCGCACCGTTCAGCGCACCAAAGCACCCGAACGCGTCCGCCGAAAACAAAACGTTATCCGTCGCGTCAAAAGTAACCATTACTTCCGGCCAGTGCACCATGGGGGCCATGATGAAATTAAGCGAGCGTCTCCCCGTGTTGAGAACGTCGCCCTCTTTCACGACCATTGCGCGGGCGTCGGCGTCAAAATCGTGAAATTGTTTTATAAAAGCGAGCGTTTTGGCGTTGCACACGATTTTAACGTCGGGATAAAGCGTCATAACGTCCCCGATGGCGTCGGAATGGTCGGGTTCCACGTGCTGCGCGACAAGGTAATCAAGTTTTCTCCCGTTCAGCGCGGCGGCGAGATTTTCAAGGAATTTCCGCTTCACCGCTTTATCCGCGGTGTCGAACAACACGGTTTTTTCGTCCGTCAGCAGGTAAGAGTTGTACGAAACGCCTTTCGGCACGGAATAAACCCCCTCAAACATGGCTATCCGGCGGTCGTTCGCTCCGACCCAGATTAAATCTTCGGCAATTTTCTTTATGAAACGCATAACACAATCCTTTCCGGCGGTTTGTTTAATCAAAGCGCCTTTGCCGACGCGACGGCGTTCAACCCGCTCGCCTCTCCCCTGCCCGCCGCGTTCCCCGCCAAATATTCGTAATACCCTTGACAGCCAATCATAGCCGCGTTGTCCCCGCACAGCGCGACCGACGGCATATATAATTCGATATCGTTTTCGGCGGCGCGCGTTTTCAGCATTTCCCGCAGATACGAATTGGCCGCCACTCCGCCCGAAACGGCGATTTTTTTATAAGAGACGCCGCGCGCGGATTTCGCGGCCTTTATCGTCTTTTCCGTCAGAATGTCGCACACCGTATGCTGAAAACAGGCGGCAAGCGAGGGAATATCGAGCGGTTCGCCTTTTTGCCCGAAATTGTTAATCAAGTTAATCACGGCGGTTTTAAGCCCCGAAAAGCTGAAACCGTATTCGTCCCCGGTTTTGGGGTAAGGGAGTTTATACTTGGTTATATCGCCGCTTTTCGCCGCTTGGTCAATATGAACGCCGCCGGGATAGTCGAACCCCATTGCCCGCGCCGCCTTGTCAAACGCCTCGCCCGCCGCGTCGTCAAGCGTCGAGCCGATTACGTTAAATTCCGTATAACCGCGAACCTCAATCAAAGCCGTGTGTCCGCCCGATACCACAAGCGCCGTAAACGGCGGGGTTAAATCACGGTTCTCGATATAATTCGCGGCTATATGACCCTTTATGTGGTGAACGGGGATAAGCGGCTTGTCCAAAGCGAGCGCGACGCCTTTAGCGAAATTCAAGCCCACGAGCAACGCCCCGATTAACCCGGGCGCGAAAGTTACGGCAAGCGCGTCGATTTCACTAAGCGCCGTTCCCGCTTGCTCCAACGCTTCCCCGCATAATCCCGCTATGCTTTCGCAATGGCGGCGGGAGGCGATTTCGGGAACGACGCCGCCGTACAATTTATGCTCTTTCGTCTGAGAGGCGGTTACGCCGGACAGAACGACGCGCCCGTCCGCGACGACGGCGCAAGAGGTTTCGTCGCAGGAGGTTTCTATGGCGAGAATTTTCATTGCCGTCCCTTAAATTGTAAATTGATTGTTTTCAAATTTGTTATACAACCTTATAAAATCATCCACGCTAAGCTCCTGCGCGCGCGCCGAAGCGTTTATCCCGCAACCGCCCAAGGCGCGTTTAACCGATTCCTTGTCGGTTCCGAGCGCCCGCGAAACGGGGTTGGCAAGCTGCTTTCGCCGTTCGGAAAACGCCGCCTTAACAAACCGGAAAAACCGTTTTTCATCGGTAACGCCGGGGCGTTTCCCTCTGTAAACGTCAAGCCTTATAACCGCGCCGTCAACGTTCGGAATCGGGATAAAACTCCCGCGCGGCACCTTGAAAAGCAGTTTCGGATTGCCGTAAAACCGCGAAACCACGCTTAACACCCCGTATTGTTTGGAATTGGGCAAGGCCGTTATCCTTTGCGCCACTTCTTCTTGAACCATGACGGTTACGGAACTGATTGGCGGGCGCGCCTCCAGCATCCGCGTTATTATACGCGCGGCCGCGTAATAAGGCAGGTTAGCGCAAACGGCGGCTTCCCCCCCGCCGAATTTTTCCTCAATCAAGGCGCGTAAATCCGTTTTAAGCGCGTCGCCCCATATAATTTCGACGTTATCGCAGCCCGCCAGCGTTTCCGCGAGGACGGGACCAAGCGTTTCGTCAATCTCGACGACGATCACTTTCTCCGCCGTATTAGCCAATTCCCGCGTGAGGACGCCCGCCCCGGCGCCGATTTCGACAATGTTTCCGGACAACCCCCTCGCCATTCTCGGGCAGACCGAAGGATTGACGAGGAAATTTTGCCCCAGCGGCTTGGCGAATTTAAAGCCGTGCCGGGAAAGCAGTTCTTTAACCGCGGAAACGTTCGTTAAAATCACGGTTACTCAAGTTCCTTGAACGCGGCCATCTCCTCGCGGTTGACTTTAATCTGCGCGTCCTTTAACAGCTTTACGTCGTTTTTGTTTATGATAACCGCGGGGATATCCCGGTTTTTATCGAGTTTGACCTTTAACATTCCGGTGAGGATATTCGCTTCTTCTACAAAACCCCTGCCTTCGGCGGTTTCGACGTAAGCGCCGGTCTTGGGGGTGATTTTCAGCAATTCTTCATAACTGACCTGCTCGTATTTAAGACAGCACATGAGCCGCCCGCAGGTTCCCGAAATTTTCGCGGGGTTCAACGAAAGCGACTGCTCTTTCGCCATTTTTATTGAAACGGGCTGAAACTCGCCCAAAAAGCTCGAACAGCAAAACCTCCTCCCGCATATTCCGAGGCCGCCCAGCATTTTCGCCTCGTCGCGCACGCCGATTTGCCGAAGCTCTATCCGGGTGCGGTAAATCCCCGCCAAATCCTTGACAAGCTCGCGGAAATCCACCCTGCTTTCGGCTGTGAAATAAAATAAAATTTTGCTCCCGTCGAAAGTGTAATCTATTTCGATAGGCTTCATGGACAGCTTGTGTTCGTCGATTTTCCTCGAGAAAACCTCCATGATTTCCTTTTCGCGCTCACGGTTCCTTTCCGCGACGGCCAAATCGTTCTCGTTCGCCGCGCGGATAATTTCCCTGAGCGGGCGGACGACCCCGTCTTCGTCGACGCTTTTGTTGGCGATAACGACTTCGCCCATTTCAACGCCGCGCGCCGTTTCCACGATGACTTTCGCGCCGACGGCGACCCTTTGCTTGTTGGGGGAAAAATAATACACCTTCCCCGCGTCTTTGAACCTTACCCCTATTATCTCAACGGACATCGAATAACTCCTTATAGATTTCAGCCGCGCAGGAAGCCGCCGTTATTGAAACGTTCGGGTTCGCGTCCGCGCGTTTAACGTATTCATAAACGGCGTCAATCGCGGCCAACACGCCCTTTTTATTTTTTGAGCGCGGCAACGCGTTTTTCATCTCCCCTAAAAGAAGCCTTAACGTCTCCGAAAGAACCTGCCTGTCCTTCACGCGGCTGAACGCCGCCGCCGCGCCGTACTCGCTCTTGCGGAAAAGTGCGGACATTATCGCTTTTACGGTTTCAACGGCTTCGGCGCTTTCGGGGGGAGCGTCGGGCGCGCCGCCGTCCGCGTTAATTTTTACCACCCTCGACATGATTGTGGGCAAAACCCGCGAATCGTTCTCGGCGGTAAAAATGAAACGGTTGTATTCCGGCGGTTCCTCAATAAATTTCAAAAGCGCGTTCTGGCATTGCTCGCTCATTTCGTCAACCGCCTCGAACACATAGACGCGGGCGCCGCCGCCGGGGCGCAAACTGCCGGAATCAACCACCGCGCGCAGCGGCTTGATTTTATACGAACCGTCCGGCATTTCGTCTTTCACCGAAACGACGTCGGGATGAACCTTGCGCGTTATCCTGACGCACGCGCCGCATTTACCGCAGGGCTTCGACTCGCTTTCGCACAAATGCAGCTTAACCGCGCGAACCGCCTCTCCGGCGGCGGCGCCCCCCGTGAACAGCAGCGCGCGCGGCAACTTCCCCGCTTGATACAATGAAAGGACGTCCATGCTTATACTTTCTCGAAACGCTCTATGTCGGTTACAAAAATGGTCGCGCCGCCCACGCTCACCTCGACGGGGAAGCTGGTGTAGCTCCCCACCCCGTAAGAGGCCGCGCTCGGCACGAACTGTTTTCGCTTATGCGAATGTTCTTTAATTATGTCGATAATTTCGTCCGCGCGGGCGTCTTCGGCGCAAAGCAAAAACGTGGTGTTGCCCGACATGAGAAAACCGCCGGTTGAAGCCAGCTTCGTCGTTGAGAAGCCGTTTTGCATAAGCGCCGTTGACACGGCGTGGGAATCGTCGTTGTTTATGATGGCGAAAATCAGTTTCATTCTTTCCTCCAGAATATGCCCGTCAGGATTTTTTGCCCAAAACCGCTTCTTTTAACGCCGCCGCCAGTTGCGCGGGACAGGAAGAAGACCTTCCGCCGCACCGTATGTTCTCAAGTTTTTCGATTACCGCGTTAACGTCCGCGCCTTCGACCAGCCGCGCTATCCCCTTGCCGTTCCCCGGACAGCCGCCGATAATATTCACGTTCGCGACTTTCCCGCCGTCGATTTCAAACTCTATCTTATTCGCGCAGACGCCGCGCGGCGCGTATTCGTATCTCATATGAACCCCCCTTTCGCACCGGTCGGCGCCGCGTTTGAAAACGACGCGCCGGAAACGGCGCCCGCCACCGCTTCGGCTACCGATTTATCAAGCGCGGACGGGATAATACACTCGGGGCACAACTCGCTGTCGCTCACCTTTTCCGCTATCGCGGCGGCGGCGGCGATTTTCATTTCTTCCGTAATTTTCCTCGCGCGAACCGACAACGCCCCTTTAAAAATCCCCGGGAACACAAGCACGTTGTTAATCTGATTGGGAAAATCGCTCCTGCCCGTCCCCACTATGAAAGCGCCCGCTTCCAGCGCGTCCGCCGGAAGAATTTCGGGGTCGGGGTTGGACATGGCGAACACGATTGCCTTATCCGCCATGGAGCGCACCATATTCCGCGTTACCAAATTCGGTTTTGAAACGCCGATAAACACGTCCGCGCCTTTCATCGCCTCAGCCAAACCGCCCACAACGTTGTTCCGGTTGGTTTTTTCGGCGAGTTCGGCGTATACCGCGTTGGAATAGCTTTTGTCCTTAGACAGTATCCCGCCGCTGTTAAGCAGAATAATATCGCCTATCCCCATCGAGCGCAAAAGACGGGTAATCGCGGTTCCCGCCGCGCCCGCCCCGTTAACGACGGCGGTAACGTTCCCTATTTTCTTATCCGCCAGCTTAAGGGCGTTCATCAGCGCGGCGGCGACCACTACGGCGGTTCCGTGCTGGTCGTCGTGGAATACGGGTATGTCAAGGCTTTCGATAAGCCTGCGCTCTATCTCAAAACAGCGGGGCGCGGAAATATCCTCAAGGTTAATCCCGCCGAAGCCGTCGGAAATAAGCTCGACCGTCCGCACGATTTCGTCGACGTCGTTGCTTTTTATACAAATCGGGAAAGCGTCAACCCCGGCAAATTCTTTAAACAGGCAGCATTTCCCCTCCATGACGGGCATACCCGCCAATCCGCCGACGTCGCCCAAGCCCAAAACCGCGCTCCCGTCCGTAACGACCGCGACAAGATTCTGCCTTCGCGTCAGGAAATAGGAAAGCTCGGGGTTCTGTTGGATTTCAAGGCAGGGGCGCGCCACGCCGGGGGTGTAGGCAAGCGTCATGTCGCGCTTGCTTTTCAGCGGAACGCGGGAAACAATCTCAATTTTACCCTTTACCAAGTAATGCAGACTGAGCGCGTCTTCCGCCGAAGAGCTCCCTTTTCTGATTTTCTTCGTATATGTCATACATGAGCTTCCTTTTTGGAAATGATTTTTTGGAGCGACGCCTCCGGAGTAAGCGAATTGCCCAGCGACGTGGGATAGTGGTTATAAAACCCGTGAAAATCGGAACCGCCCGTGGTAACCAAATTATATTTTTCGGCCAACGCCGAAAGACGCTCCGCGTCGCCCTCTTTGGCGCTGCCGTGCCATACCTCGACTCCGTCTATCTCTTCGGCGGCCGCCAGCTCCTCAAGCAAATCGAAGTTGTTATAAACCCTCGGATGCGCCAAAACCGCCGTTCCCCCCGCCGAATGTATAAGTTGCAACACAAACCGCACTTCGGGGTATTCGTCGGATTCCGTGCTGACTTCGGGAGAACAAAGCCCCGTATTGACGTTGAACAGTTCGTTGTAAACGTCGCCGTAAAGGTTGGTCGTGTACCCGTAATCCATAAGCGCGTGCATTATGTGGCATTTATAAACCGCCTTGCTCCCGGCGGCGTATTTGGCGATATTTTCCAGCGTTATGGGGTATTTCTCTATCACCCTCATCGCCATCTTTTTACCGCGCGCCTTCCTTGATTCGCTGGTGCGCAGACACAAACCCTCAAGGCGGTCGGGCTTTTTGGGATTATAGCAGATAATATGGGCTTTCGCTCCCCTTTTTCCGTCAAACGCGGAAAATTCCACGGCGGGAATCATCTGTATGCCGTAACGCTGCCCGAGCACGGAAGCCCTCGACACGGACGAAAGCGTGTCGTGGTCGGTTATCGACAGGCAATCCAGCCCTTTGCGCTTCGCCTGCGCTATAACCTCCTCAATTCCGAGCGAACCGTCGGACAATGTGGTGTGGCAATGTAAATCCGCTTTCATACTCCCCCCTAACGCTCAACTTGGTTAAGTATATCACTTTTTCGTGAAAAAATCAAGGCATTTGCGTTTAATTAAAAAAATTAAAAGTTCCCGCCGGCATTGCCGCGCCATTTGTGCAATATATACAAAAAAAATGAAAAAGAAACTGTTAAGCGCGGTCGTGGCGGTGATTATCGCGGTAACCGCAATCCCCGGAATTACGGCGGGGGCGGAGGCGGCGACCAAGTCCGCCGCGCAAATAGAAAAGGAACTCAACGCGGCGGTGAAGGAAATAATCAAGACAATACCGAAGGGGGCGTCAGATTATGAGAAAATAAGAATACTTTACAAGTGGATGACAGAAAATGTGAAATATGACTATAATGCATCTAATAAAGTAAAAGGTTATAAAAATCCTTACGGAGATGGTTCCCCTGCCGGCGCGTTGGTGGGGAAACTGGCAGTATGTTCAGGATACGCGAGAGGGTATGAGCTTTTACTAAGGAAAGTGGGGATAGAAAGCGTCGTGTTATCATCGACCGAAATGGACCACGGGTGGAACCTCGTGAAGATGAACGGGAAATGGTATCACTGCGACGCTACGTGGGACAATAAGGCTGATAACTTAGACTCGCCCTACTACTCGTACTTTCTGTTATCAGACCGAGCGATAAACCGCCCGGTAGACGGTGTGGAAGATTATTGGAAGGGACGTAATACCCCGCCAAAATCGGCGACGACCTCGTTCGGAATTCCCGCCGCGGTTGAACGCAAAAGTTTGGAAACCGGGAACGGATTTGCTGTTACGCATTATAAAAACTTGATTGTTTACTTCACCTTTGGTAGTAGGACGATTGGTAGCAGGAGTTCCGATGTAGTAAAGCAAGTGGGGAGATACGACGTAAAAACAGGGAAAACGACCGTAATAAACAAAAACTTGGATATAACGCCGTTACAATTGATTCATTCAAACGAGAAAGTCGTTATTTACTTTGACGGACAATACCGGGACGACGAAAGTTACGGGTTCGATAAGCCGCCCGAAAGCAGAAATTTAAAAAAGATTGATGTGAAAACCGGGAAAACGACTACGATAGGGAAAATAGGTTCTTACCTGGATATTACGGCGACTAAGGACCGGGTTGTTTGGAGCGAACGCGGGACGGTGACGACCGCCGCAACCGGGGCAAACCGCGTAACGACGGGCGTAAAAATGTACCGAGCCGACACAAACAAAGTAACCACGGTATGGAAGCCGGGCAGCGCCAAAGATTACAAACTGTCGGATTTTGACGAACAGAGTTGGGGCGGAAACCACAAGAACCCGGTCTTGAAAAACGTGCTTTTTTATCACCGTGCGGATATACGCGGAGAATACTTGGTTTGTGAGTTTTGGGGGTCCGGGGTCGTCGAGTGTGATACGGTGTGGGGGCGGGATGAAGTTATTTGGGACGGGCTTCACCAAACCGCGGTCTATCGTCTGAGCGACGGTAAGGAGATAGCGAAGAGGGACGACTTGACCGGGGGGTTCGTGGGGATAGACGGGGATTTGGCTTTCTTCTACATCCATTTCATCGGTAATTACGGCAGTCCCGAAGCTTATGTGAATATCGGTATGGAAATCCTCAATATCAAAACGGGAAAGGTAACAAAAGCGAAAACGACGTTTACCGCGAATCCGGAAGGCTCTGAGACGATTAAATTGGTCGGCTCCCACAACGGAAAGGTGTATTTCGTGAGCAATAACAACGGCGGGTTAGACTATAACTGCGACTTAAACAAAAATCTATATTGCTACGACATAAAGAAGAACGCCTTCACAAAGCTTTCCCAACCTGCGGACGTCAAAAAAGGATACGGGTTTTATGAAGTGAAAATCGTCGAATCGAAAGGGAAAACCTATTTGCAGTTCTCGCTTGCCAAAGACCTCCTCGCGACGAGCGAGATTGTGAAAAAACGGGAAATCAAATAATCGAGCAAAGCCATGAAAGGTTCCGCCGTATTCCGGGGGAGCCGGGCGCGAGATATATCTTATACGAACACTTTCCCCCGCCGAAAACGGCGGGGGAATTATTTTTGTGAGGCGACCGGCCCGAAGCCGTCGCCACCCCTCCTAAAGGAGGGGATTTTTCGCCTTTATAACTGTTCCGTATGACATTCGCTATGCGAATGTCAAGCGGAATTGCTATATAAACCCTAAATCCTACTTTCAGGTCCGCGTAAACGTGTTCGGCTTTCGTGGGACTGGGCGCGCCCGAAACATTCGCGGAGGGGGCGGCCAAAGGGAAGCCGCACGCCTTTATTGAGCCTGTTGCATATCTCGTAAAAACATCGAAAAATCACGCAACGAAACAAAAACGCGATAAATCACGACAAAAATCGCGTCAAAACACGCAAAAACACGGGTATTACACGCTTT